>JAICUU010000292.1 GCA_025935675.1 Burkholderiales bacterium | reverse complement strand
GCGCGCCGGCCGCTCGCCGACGCGCACGAACCACGTTTCGTTGTGGCTTTCGCGCGTGGCGGTGAAGCCGTGCTCGGCGAGCAGGTGCTCGATGGCGTTGGCGTGGCGCGCGGCGCGGCGCACGCGCATGTAGCGCGTCGCATGGCCGATGGGCGTGTCGAACAGCGCCTTCAGCATCGCCTTGCCGTGCCCCCTGCCGCGCAACGACGCCTCGAGGCCGGCGAGCCACAACTCGTAGCTGCCGTTGAGCGCGCGAAAGATGCCGAAGCCGACGGGATCGCGGGTGGCGTCATCGTCGGGCCAGTAGACGTAGCCCGGCACCGCCACCGTCGACAGCGCGCCGGTCGCCGCGTTGGTCACGACGAAATAACCGGTCTTGAGCGCCTGGCGCAGCTCGCCGAAAAAGCGGTCGGAGGCCGGCGAGTCCCAGGCGAGCTCGGGGTCGAACGCACCATCGCGGGCCGCGTCGCGGATGAGCGAGCGCAAGAGCGCGAGGTGGCCGATGTGCGCGGGACGGAGCATGGCGTCGATCCTGGGCGGATAGGGCGCGTCCGCGTGCGTCTCATTGGACGATGCAATAACCTAATCCCGCGGCAGGCGATCGTGCGACCTGGCTTCCAGAGTGCATCCTGCGGCGGATGGACGGCCGGCTGATGCCATTTCCAGCCGTAACGAGGCCCGCCAGCGGGTTACAGTTGGTTGCAAACGCCACCCGGATTCATGGCATCGTGCGGTTTATGCAGGGAAACCATCGGCGCGCGGCCGGACTCTGAAGGTTCAAAGCGCCGGGCGTAACCGGCGCACAACAACCGCTCAGACATGCCAGAACCCGTCGTCCACCCTGGGTCGGCTGCGCCCGCCGGCGAGCCTCCACCCGGACCGCGCCGCCGTCGCGGCCTTGGCATCGTCATCGCCATCGTCGTGATGCTGGCCGTGATCGGTGGCGCCTACGCGATCTGGCATGCGCGTGCGCCGGCGCCGGGCACCGCGCCGCCGGGCGCCGGTCGCCGCTTCGATCCCAACGTGAAGCCCGCGCCGGTCGCCGTCGCCAAGGTGAAGTCGCAGGACTTCAACGTCTATCTCAACGCGCTCGGCACGGTGACGCCGCGCGCGAGCGTCGCCGTGCGCTCGCGCGTCGACGGCCAGCTCGCCAAGGTGCTGTTCAAGGAAGGCGAGACCGTCAAGGCCGGGCAGGTCCTCGCCGAGATCGACCCGCGCACGTTCGAGGTGCAGGTGTCGCAGGCGCAGGGCCAGCTCGCCAAGGATCGCGCGCTGCTCGCCAACGCCAAGGTCGACCTCGATCGTTACAAGACGTTGCTCGCACAGGACTCGATCGCGAGCCAGCAGGTCGACACGCAGGCGTCGCTGGTGCGCCAGTACGAGGCGTCGATCGCCAGCGACCAGGCGGCGGTCGACAGCGCGAAGCTGCAGCTGTCGTTCACGCGGATCACCGCGCCGATCTCCGGGCGCCTCGGCCTGCGGCAGGTGGACGTCGGCAACATGATCCATACCTCCGACGCCAACGGCCTCGTGCTCCTGACGCAGGTGCAGCCGATCGACGTGGTGTTCGCGCTGCCCGAGACCAACCTGCCGGCGATCGAGCGCCGGCGCAAGGCGGGCGATACCGCGATGCCGGTCGACGCGCTGTCGCGCGACCAGACGCGCAAGCTCGCGACGGGCACGCTGCTGACGATCGACAACACGATCGACACGACCACCGGCACGGTCAAGCTCAAGGCCGCGTTCGACAACGCCGACGGCGCGCTCTTCCCCAACCAGTTCGTCAACGTGCGGATGCTGGTCGACACGCTGCAGGACGTGACCGTTGTCCCGTCTTCGGCGATCCAGCGCGGCACGCAGGGCAACTTCGTCTACGTCGTCGGCGCGGAGAACGTCGTCAAGCTCGCGGTCGTGAGGCTCGGTCCAACCGACGGCGAGACGACGGTCATCGACAAGGGCGTGTCGCCGGGTGACGTGGTGGTCGTCGATGGCGTCGACCGCCTGCGCGAAGGGCAGGCGGTGGAGACGGTGACCCGCGACACCACGGTGACGCAGACCGGCGCGCCGCGCGCAGGCAAGGGCGGCGAAGGTCGCGGCAAGGGCGGCGGCAACGGTCGCGATGGCGCGGGCAAGGCAGCCGGGGCTGGTGGATCGGCAAGCGCGCCGTCGACACCGCCGGGCATTTCGCCAACGGCCGCGTCGCCGCAGGGCGTCGGAGCGGCGGCCGATGCGCAAGGGCGGCCGCACACGCCAGCCGACGCCGCCGCCGCCAGCAAGGGCAACGCGCCCGCCAACGCGCCGCCGCCCGTCCGCTGATACCGTCGTGAACCCGTCGCGCATCTTCATCCTGCGCCCGGTCGCGACGTCGCTGCTGATGCTCGCGATCTTCCTCGCGGGCATCGTCGCCTATCGCCTGCTGCCGATCTCGGCGCTGCCGGAAGTCGACTACCCGACGATCCAGGTGGTGACGCTCTACCCGGGCGCGAGCCCCGACGTGATGACGTCGTCGGTGACGGCCCCGCTCGAGCGCCAGTTCGGGCAGATGCCGGGACTCAACCAGATGTCGTCGGCGAGCTCGGGCGGCGCGTCGGTGATCACGCTGCAGTTCAGCCTCGACCTGTCGCTCGACACCGCCGAGCAGGAAGTGCAGGCGGCGATCAACGCCGCGAGCAATCTCCTGCCGTCCGACCTGCCGCAGCCGCCGATCTACAGCAAGGTCAATCCCGCCGACGCGCCGATCCTCACACTCGCGGTGACGTCGAAGACGCTGACGCTGCCGAAGCTCGAGGACCTGGTCGACACGCGCGTCGCGCAGAAGATCTCGCAGCTCCCCGGCATCGGCCTCGTCAGCATCGGCGGCGGGCAGCGGCCCGCCGTGCGTGTGCAGGCCAACCCGCGAGCGCTCGCCGCGTATGGCCTGTCGATGGACGACCTGCGCACGGCGATCGCCAGCGCCAACGTCAACCAGGCGAAAGGCAGCTTCGACGGCCCGGCGCGCGCGTCGACGATCGACGCCAACGACCAGCTCAAGTCGGCCGACGAATACCGCGACCTGATCGTCGCGTACAAGAACGGCGGCGCGATCCGCGTCCGCGACGTCGCCGACGTGGTCGACGGCGCCGAGAACGTCTGGCTGCACGCGTGGGCGAACGCGAGCCCGGCGGTGATCCTCAACATCCAGCGCCAGCCGGGCGCCAACGTCATCGACGTCGCCGACCGGGTCAAGGCGCTGCTGCCGTCGCTGCATGCGTCGCTGCCGGCGGACGTCGACGTGCAGCTCCTGACCGACCGCACCACGACGATCCGCGCGTCGGTGCACGACGTGCAGATCGAGCTCCTGTTCTCCGTGACGCTCGTCGTGCTCGTCATCTTCCTGTTCCTGCGCAGCGCCTCGGCAACGGTCATCCCGTCGATCGCGGTGCCGCTGTCGCTGGTCGGCACGTTCGGCGTCATGTACCTCGCCGGCTTCTCGATCAACAACCTCACGCTGATGGCGCTCACCATCGCCACCGG
>JAICUU010000312.1 GCA_025935675.1 Burkholderiales bacterium | reverse complement strand
TGCAGGCGATCGCGCAGCGGCTGACGAGCGCGGTGCGCGAGAGCGACACGGTGGCGCGCCTCGGCGGCGACGAGTTCGTCATCGTGCTGCCCGACCTCGACCCCGCGCACGCGACCTTCGAGGTGATGACGGTGATCGCGCGCATCCGCGAGTCGTTCCTCGCGCCGTTCCGCCTCGCCAACCAGGTGCCGACGCTCACCTGCTCGATCGGCGTGTCGATCTACCCGCTCGACGCGCAGGACGCGGCGACGCTGATCAAGCAGGCCGACACCGCGATGTACGCGGCCAAGGAGGCCGGGCGCAACGCCTACCGCTTCTACACGGCGGACATGAACGCGCGCGTCCAGCAGCGACTGCAGCTCGAGACCGACATGCGCCGCGGGCTGATGGACGACGAGTTCTTCCTCGTCTACCAGCCGCAGATCGACATGAAGTCGGGGCACACCACCGGCGTCGAGGCGCTGCTGCGCTGGCGCGACCCCGAGCGCGGCGTCATCGCGCCGGCGGAGTTCATCCCGATCGCCGAGGAGTCCGGGATGATCCAGGCGCTCGGCGCGCGGGTGCTGCGCGACGCGTGCCGGCAGCTGATGCTGTGGCACAACGCCGGCATGATGCTGCGCCTGTCGGTCAACCTGTCGGTCCAGCAGCTCCAGCACGACAGCTGGCTCTCCGTCGTCGAGGAGGCGCTGAAGGCGAGCAAGCTCGCGGCGAGCTACCTCGATCTCGAGATCACCGAGAGCGTGATCATCACGCATCCCGACAAGGCGGTGGCGACGCTCGTCAAGCTGAAGCAGATGGGCGTGTCGATCACCGTCGACGACTTCGGCACCGGCTACTCGTCGCTGTCGTACCTCGCGCGGCTGCCGATCCAGAGCGTCAAGATCGACCAGCGCTTCGTGCGCGGGCTCGAGCAGAACCGCAACGACGAGGCGATCACGCAGGCGATCATTGCGTTGTCGCATTCGCTCGGCCTGCGCGTGATCGCCGAGGGCGTCGAGACCGCTGCGCAGTACGAGTTCCTGAAGCGCAACGGCTGCGAGGAGGCGCAGGGCTTCCTCATCGCGCACCCGCTCGAGGAGACCGAGCTCAGGCACTGGTGGTTCGCGCGCGAGCGCGGCATCGAATCGCTCGAGCAGCAGCCCGACCTGTGGCGCACGCCCGGGTTCCGCCACGGCGCGTGACGCCGGCATCGTTGGCGGCGCGTGCCACGGCGGCGCGCGCAGCCGGTGCACACTGAAGGCTTCATCCGCGGCGAACGGGCCGAAGGGGCAGCGTGCGCGTCGACCATCACTCGATCATCGGCCAGGCGCATGTCGAGCAGGGCATGCCCTGCCAGGACAGCGCCGATTCCGGGCTCTTCATCGACGGGCGCGCGTTTGCCGCGGTCGCCGACGGGTGCTCCAGCGTGCGTGGCAATACCGACGTCGGCTCGCGCCAGATCGTCGCCGCGTATCGCGACCTCGTCGCGCGCGATCCGCGCCTCGTCGACGGCTCCGGCGCCGCGTTCGGCCAGCGGCTGCGTGAGCGCTTTCGCGCCCTGCGCGTCACCGCCAATCCCTGGGACTACTACACGACGCTGGTCGGCGTGGTGGCTCAGCCGCAGCGACTGCGCTTTTACATCGCCGGCGACGGCGCGTTCGCCGTCGCCTATGCCGACGGCACGGTCGAGCTCACGTCGGTGCTGTGGTACCGCAACGCGCCGTACTACCTCGCGATCCGCGACGACGCGAAGATGGACGCGCTGGTGCGCGAGATCTACGAGCCGCTGCCCGACGGCCCGGTGCAGGAGACGACGCTGCGCTATCGCGCGCACGACGGCGCCGTCGACGTGGTGACGCGGCACGAACGCTGGTGTCCGCTCGCCGAATTCGAGCTCGGCAAGATGTACGACGTGCCGCGCGACGCGATTCCCGTGGTCGCCGCCGCGGTGATGACCGACGGCGTCGCCGACGTCGGCTATGCGCCGTCCTACGAGATCGTCGCCGAGCTCATGCGCTTCGACGAGGCGCCGGCCGCCGGCTTCGTGCGCGAGCAGGTGGCGTCGGTGGTGCGGCGGCACGGCGCGCGCGGCGAGCACGCGATGGACGACTTGTCGATGGCGGCGATCCTGCTGTGACCGCGCCGCGTAGAATCGGCGCTTTGCGCTACTGAATTGCGACTGACATGGCCATGCAGAAACGCCGCCTCGGCCGATCGCCGCTCCACGTGGCGCCGCTCGCCTTCGGCGGCAACGTGTTCGGCTGGACCGCCGACGAGAAGACATCGTTCGCGCTGCTCGATGCGTTCGTCGACGCGGGCTTCGACCTGATCGACACCGCCGATGGCTACTCGGCATGGGCGCCGGGCAACAGCGGAGGCGAATCCGAGACGATCATCGGCCGCTGGCTCGCGCGCTCGGGCAAGCGCGACAAGGTGGTCATCGCCACCAAGGTCGGCAAGTACACGCGCCGCCCCGGGCTTTCCGCCGCCAACATCGCCGCCGCGGTCGAGGATTCGCTGAAGCGGCTCGGCGTCGACACGATCGACCTCTACCAATCGCACGCCGATGACACCGCGACGCCCATCGCCGAGACGCTCGGCGCGTACGCGCGCCTCATCGAGGCAGGCAAGGTGCGCGCGATCGGCGCGTCCAATTTCACCGCGGCTCGGCTTGCCGAGTCGCTCGCGGTCAGCGCCGCTCACGGGCTGCCGCGCTACGAGACGCTGCAGCCCGAGTACAACCTGATGCGCCGCGCCGGCTACGAGGCCGACCTCGCGCCGCTCGCCGTGCGCGAATCGATCGGCGTCATTCCGTACTACGCGCTCGCGAGCGGCTTCCTCACCGGCAAGTATCGCGACGCCTCGCACCTGTCCAAGAGCGCGCGCGGCGCCGGCGTCGCCAAGTATCTCGACGCGCGCGGCACGCGCGTTCTCGAGGCGCTCGACGACATCGCCTCGCGGCACGCCGCCACCCCGGCGCAGGTCGCGCTCGCGTGGCTCGCGACTCGTCCGGCCATCGCCGCGCCCATCGCGAGCGCGACGAGCGTCGAGCAGCTGCGCGAGCTCGTCGGCAGCGCGCGCGTGGCGCTCTCGGTGGCGGACATCGCGGCGCTCGATTCGGCGAGCGACG
>JAICUU010000076.1 GCA_025935675.1 Burkholderiales bacterium | reverse complement strand
TCGGGCATCATCGGCACCGCGCGCTGGGCGAGGAGATTGAGCGCGAACGCGTTGGTCTCCATGCACCAGCGCCAGTGCTTGAGCGTCATTTCCATCGCCGGCTTGAGCACGCCGCTCGCCGCGTTGCTGACGACGATGTCGAGCCGCGGGAATTCGGCGGCGATCGCCGCGAACATGTCGTCGACGCTGGCGGCGTCGGCGACCGAGCTCTGCACGCCGAGCGCGCGCCGTCCCATGGCGCGCAGCTCCGCGCACAGCGCCTCGGCCTCGTCGTGGCTGTTGTAGTAGTTGACGACGACGTCGGCGCCGGCGGCCGCGAGCTTGCGCGCGGCGGCACGGCCGATGCCGCGCGCGCCGCCCGTGACGAGCGCGGTCCGGCCGGCGAGCGGCATCGCGCGAACGCTCGCGGCCTGATGGGAGGTCGCCAAAGTCAACGGGAGGCCTCGGGAATGGGGATCCGGGTCGGGCTCGCGCCGGGCCGGGCGAGCGAAGCCCGGAATTTTACCAAACGGCGCGCTCGCCGCGCGGGGCGGAGGGGTGCGCTCGCCATCGACGCGCGGGCATGGACCGCGCCCCGGCGCCGGGGGCGCTCAGTGCTTCGCCATCGCCTGGCGGGCGCGGACGAAGTTCTGCGCCTCGGTCACCCAGTGCTCCTTGATGCTGTACCAGACGTCGGCCGCCCATTGGATGTTCTCCGGGTCGATGCCGGCGGGTGGATCGTGGCCCACGAGCGCGGGCGTCCACGCGTTGAGCCAGGCGCGCGTTTTCGCGTCCTTGGCGAGCGGTTCCACGTTGGCCACGTAGTAGTGGGAATAGGCGGCGGGCAGCGTCACGTTGCGCACGTTCGCGCGACCGATCGCCTCGTAGCGCCCGCGGGTGCGCGGGTTATCGAGCGCGATCAGGTCGACGCCGATCTGGAACCCGGTGAAATCCTCGACCGTGTCGGGGATCTCGAACGTGCGCTCCGCCATGATCCACTGGTTCGGCAACAGCGACGCGAGGCCGCCCGCGCCGACCGACGACGCGTACGGCACGCGAAACGAAGTGACGGGGCGCGTCTTGCCGGTCAGCGGATCGAGGAACGTCATGCGCCCGAGATCGGTGTGTGTGACGGGATCGACCACCGTAACGCTGTCGCCGAGCAGCCCCGCGAGGTCGTAGAGCACCTTCACCGCCTGCATGCCGCCCTGGCTGTGGCCGACCATCATCGGCCGCACGCCTTCGTGCTCGTAGTACCAGACGATCTCGCCGGCCAGCACGCGCGCGTCCTCGTACGGGCTGTGCGTCAGGTCGTGGGAGCCCGGATCGCGGATCTCCCGCTCCGGATAGCCCATGCCGATCAGGAAATCGGCGAACGATTCCATGACGAGGTGCACCGGGTAGATGCCGCCGTGCAGCGCGACGATGCGCGGCGTCGGTCCCTGCGCCAGCACGTGGCGCACGTCGTCGTCGCTGACGTGGCGCGGATCGATCGCGAGGATGCGCGCCTCGAGATCCGGCGACAGCGGCGCCGACACGAGAACGCTGTCCGGCGCGACCGGCCCCGCGTTGCGCTCGTGTTGCTGCGACGGCGTCGCGCAGGCGGCGAGCAGCAACGACATGGCGACCCCGGCGGCCGCTAAGGCGCGCATCAGCATCCGCCGGACTCCGCGCAACGCGCGAGCTCGACGCGCAGGCGCTCGACGAGCTCCGCCGGCAGCACCGTCGGCCGCCACGACACGCCGATCGTGATCTCGGCGGCGGTGACGGAGATGGCGAGCACCGCCGGCGTCAGCGGCCCGGTCGATACGCCGCGCAGGTACCCGGCGGCGGGCCGCAACGCCGGCGGCCACGACGCGTCGACGCCGAGCATCGACACGCCTGCGCACGCCGGATGATGCTTGGCGAAAAAGCGCCGGCGCTGCGCGACCGACATGTACCTCCAAGCGCGCGCCGCGAAAAGGAGCGCGAACAGCGTGGCGAGGTAGAGGCGCTCGCGCTTGAACGGCCGCGTCGTTGCGCGAACCTCGCGCGCGAGCGCGTCTATGCCGATGCCGTCCGGCACCGGGTGCGCGATGCGCATGCTGGCGAGGAACTGCCCGAACGCGCCTTCGGCGGCGGCGCCGAAATCGCGGCGGATGTTGACGATCGACGCGACGCCGATCTCGCGCCGCTCGCGCTCGGTCGCGCGCTCGGCGACGAGCGGCGCCAGCGACTTCATCAGCGCGGCGACGAGGAGGTCGTGCAGCGTGACGTCGCTCGCCGTGGCGCGCGCGCGGAGCGCCGTCGTCGCAGCCGCGTCGACGCGCAGTATCGCGAACGCGTTGCGCGGATCGTCGGGATCGCGGTCGCGGCAGCGGAACACGCGCTTCGCCGCGTCTGCCAGCGCCGGCAGCCGCGCGAGCGCGCGCGCGAACCACATGGGATGGCGGCGCGCGAGCGTCGCGTAGGTCGGTGGATAGAGCGCCGGGCGCGCTGCGGCAGCGTCGACCGCGACGTCCATGTAGCGCGCCACCACGACGCCGAGCAGCGAAGCGGCCGAGTCGCCGCCGGCGATGAAATGGTCGTAGGCGAGGCCGAGGTGGAAGCCGCTTCCGGCTTCGATCGCGAAAAAGCGCAGCGGCGCGCCGATCGCGAACGGCCGGTTAAGCTCGCGCTCGATCGTCGCCGCGAGGACCTCGTCGGCGCCGCGATGATCTGCCGCCGCGACGATCGTGACATCGGCGAGCGACGGCCCGCCCGCATAGGCGAATCGGCGGCGGCGCCGATCGAGCGCGAATCCCGCGATGCCGGCGGTCTCGAGCACGTTGCAGGCGACATGCTGCAGCCGGTCGGCATCGAGCGCGTGCGCGACGAACGCAACGTGAACGGCGTTATACGGATGGAGCTCGCGCCAGTGCAGCATCATGCGTTGGAAGAGGTTGAGCTCCCCCGGGTAGCGCGGTCGTTGCACGCGAGCTATGGCGGCGTCATGCGTCGAAAGCGGAAGGGCGGTGGCGTCGTCGCGCATGCGCTCATCGCGGGCCCGTCAACCGCGGCACGAAGCGTCCGGTGTCGCGGCAATAGCGGGCGTAGCGCTCGCCGTGCGCGGCGAGCAGGAAGCGTTCCTCGTTGCGCGCCTTGAGCGCCATCAGCGACACGTGCACGGCCGCGACCACGAGCATCGGCCACGTCGGCACGGCCACGAGCGTCGCCAGCATCAGCACGATGCTGAATGCGTAGATCGGATGGCGCACGCGGCTGAAGAGTCCACCGGTCAACAGCGTGCCGCGCTCGTCGCGCGTCACCGCCATCGTCCAATGGCTCCCCATTTCGCGCCACGCGCGGATCGAGCCGGCGAGGGCGGCGACGCCGACCAGTGCGGCGACTCCGCGCAGCGCGATGAGCGCATTGCCGGTCGCCCACGGCGGCAACGCGAACGGCCCGCTCGCGCGCGTGACGGCGAGCCATGGCAGCAGTGCCCACAGCGCGACGAGCGGAATCCACAAGGCCCACATCGCCGTCTCGGCGGCCTGCTCGGGAAGCACACCCGTCAGCTTGCGGGTGCGGCGCCGGCGTCGAATCACCATCGCGCCGACGATGATCCAGTAGGTCCAGATCGTCAGCATGACGAGCGCCGCCGGCCAGTCGATTGTCGAGGGACGCATCCTGTGAGCCGGGTGGGTCGGCGCCGCAAGGCGCGCCGATTAACGTGCTCGAATTATACGGTTCGCGCAGCGTGCGCCGTTGACGGCGTGGCAACGGTGGGAACGTCCGTCGCGATGCACGCCGGCTGGCGCAAACGACCGATAAGGCGTAGCCTCCCGACCCGTTGCACGGACTGCCAACTTCGCGTCGGGGTCGGCTCCGCCGCAGCACGACGAGGGAATCGCCATGAACAACGCTCGCTGGTTCGAAGTCGGCGCCGCCTGCATGGCCGCCGTGACGCTCGCATGGTCGTCGTTCGCGATGGCGGAGGGCGCCAAGGCCGCCTGCGCCGGCGACATCCAGAAATACTGCGCGAACGTGCCGGAAGGCGGCGGCGCGATCGCCAAGTGCCTGCGCGCCCACCGTACCGACCTGACGCCCGATTGCCAGAAGGGCATGCAGGCGGTGTCGTCGCAGTTGAAGGAAGTCGCGATGGCGTGCGAAGACGACGTGCACCGCTATTGCGCGGGCAGCGCTCCCGGCACGACCAAGGAGTGCCTCAAGACGCATTTCCGCGAGCTGTCGCGGCCATGCAAGCGCGACCTGTTCGAAGCGAAGCGATCGATGTAGGCGCGCCGCCCCGCGCGCGCTCTCCGGGAGAAGAGCCTTGACCTCATGTCCACGCCATTCGTCGTGGCGCGCCGGCTGCGCGTCGCTGGTCGCGATCGCGCTCATCGCATTCGCCAGTGTGTCACAGGCGGCCGCGCCGGCGTCCGCGTCTGCGGCATGGCCGCACGCCGTCGCCGTCGATAACGGCAACGCGATCGTGTACGAGCCGCAGGTGATCGCGTGGCCGGACCTGCGCACGCTGCACACGCGCATCGCGCTCGCGATCACGCCGAAGGGTGCGCCGCGCGCGACGCTCGGCACGATCGACGTCGCGTTCACGACGCGCTCCAACCTCGCGTCGAGGACGGTCACGCTGACGGCGGCGAAGCTCGAGGCCTCGCATTTCCCGACGGCCGATCCCGCGCAAGCGCAACGGCTCGCGCGGGGCATCGAGAGCACGCTGGCGACGCTCGCCGACAAGGAAGTGCCGCTCGACGCGGTCCTGCTGTCGCTCGACAAGTCGAAGCACGCCGCCAAGCCGGTCAAGCTCATGAATGACTCGCCCTACATGACGTACAGCTCGAGCCCTGCGAGCCTCGTCGTGTTCGACGGCGAGCCGGTGCTCGCGCCGATCACCGGCACGACGCTGTCCGTCGCCGTCAACACCAACTGGGACCTCTTCTTCGACAACGCCACGACGACGTGGTACCTGCTCGACAACGGCGCGTGGCTCAAGTCCCGGGATTTCAGGGGCCAGGGCAACATGCCGCCGTGGCAGCCTGCGTCGCCGCTGCCGGCCGAGTTCGCCAAGCTCCCGGCCGATGCCAACTTCAAGGCCGTCAAGAAACAGATTCCCGGGCGATCGCTGACGCGCGCGACGACGCCGCGGATCCTGATCAGCAAGCAGCCGGCGCTGCTGATCGTCACCGATGGCCCGCCCAAGCTCGTGCCGATCGCCGGCACCGCGCTGCGCTACGTCGCGAATACCGATGCCAACCTGTTCGTCGACACCGCCGACGGCAAGTTCTACCTGCTGACCGCGGGTCGCTGGTATTCGTCGCCGCAAGTGGACGCCAGCAAGTGGACGTTCACGACCGACAAGCTCCCGGCCGATTTCGCGCGCATTCCGCCATCGAGCCCGCGCGGCTCGGTGCTGAGCTCGGTGCCGGGGACGCCGCAGGCGGCCGCGGCGCTGCTGCAGGCGCAAATCCCGACGCAGGCGGCGCTCGAGCGCGCGACGACGAAGGTCACCGTCGTCTACAGCGGCGAGCCGAAGTTCGTGCCGATCGAGGGCACGACGATGACCTACGCGGTCAACACGATGTTCGACGTCATCGCCGTCGGCAACATGTATTACACGTGCTACCACGGTGCGTGGTTCGTCGCGACGTCGCCGACCGGCACGTGGGTGCTCGCCGATTCGATTCCGCCGGTGATCTACACGATCCCGCCATCGAACCCGCTGTATCGCGTGACCTACGTCGAGGTGTACGCCAACAGCGCGACCACCGTCACCTACGGCTACACGATCGGCTACGAGATGGGCTACGTGTCGAACGGCGTCGTCGTCTACGGCACCGGCTACTACTATCCCCCGGTGATCTGGCCGGCGCCGATCCCGATCTATTACCCGTATCCGTACACGTTCACCGGCACGACCTGGTACAACGCGAACACCGGCTCGTGGGCGCGCGGCGGCACCGTCTACGGGCCTTACGGGGGCGCCGTGTCCGGCGGCACCGCGTACAACCCGAACACCGGCGCGTGGGCACATGGCGGCGCGGTCTACGGTCCCAACGGCGGCGCCGGCGCATGGTCGGCGTACAACCCGTCGACCGGCGGCTATGCGCACGGCAGCGCGTCGTGGGGCACGAACAGTGGCGCGGCGAATGCCGACTGGTACAACGGCCGCACCGGCGTGACGGGCTCGACCAACCAGAACTACAACCAGTACGGAAGCTGGGGCTCGAGCACGTTCAGCGGCGCCGACAAGACCGTGAACACGCAGCACCAGAGCAACGCCAACGGTACCGCGGGCAGCTTCAATTCGAGCACCGGCGCGAAGGGCGCCGGGGCGAAGGGCGCCAACGGCAACAGCGCCGGCGTCGCCAAGGGCGGCAACGGGAACGTGTACGCGGGCGCCAATGGCAACGTGTATCGCCACACGTCCGATGGCTGGTCGGAGTGGAACAACGGCTCGTGGAATCCGGTGACGCCGCCGGACAAGGGATCGCATTCGCAAAGCGGCCAGAACATTTCCGGGCAGACGCGCAATTCGCCGAGCAACGGCCAGAACCTGTCGGGGCAGACGCGCACTTCAACGACCGCTGGCAACCTGTCGGGCGAGACTCGCCAATCGGGCCAGAACCTGTCCGGCGCGACGCAGCACGCCACGGGATCGCGCTCGCAGAATCTGTCCGGGCAGACCGAGCGCGGCGGCAACTTCCGCGGCCGTGAGCTGGGCTCGGAGCAATACAACCAGCTCGAATCGGACCGCTTCGCGCGCACCGAGGGTGCCGAGCGCATTCAGCGCTCCAGCGGTGGTGGCGGCGCGCGGGCGGGCGGTCGACGGCGCTGACGGCATGCAGCGACGCCGCGCTCGCAAGTCCGCCGAAGCACGCGTCGTCCCCACGAAAGCGGGGATCCAGCCTTGACGCGACGCTTGAGTCGACCGCGTGCCCACGTCATACGTCAAATCTGGATTCCCGCTTTCGCGGGAATGACGCGGCCGGTGCGCTATCCTTCGCGCGACCCTTAGCCGCGGCTTAGCATGGCATTCCTCCTGCGCGCGCTGGGGCGCTGGCCGCTGCCGCTCCTCTACGCGCTCGGCCGCGTCATCGCGTTCGTCACCTTCGACGTGCTGCGCTGGCACCGCACGCTGTCGGCCGGCAACATCGCGCGCTCGTTTCCCGGCCGCAGCGAGAAGGAGCGCGCCGCGATCCTGCGCCGCGCGTACGGCCAGCTCGGCGAAACGTTCGCGGAGGCGATCTGGGGGTGGCAGGCCAGCGGCGAAGACCTCGCGAAGCGCGTGACGATCGACAACCGCGAGCTCATCGACCGCTACGTCGCCGAGCGCAAGTCGGTGGTGCTGCTGGCCGCGCACATGTGCAACTGGGAGTGGCTGGTGCTGGCCGCATGCGCCGAGCTGCGCATCGCGATCGCGCCGCTCTACAAGCCGCTGCGCGTGGCGAGCGTCGACACCTATGTACGTGACGCCCGCGCGCGCTTCGGCGGGCATCCGATCGCGCTCGACAACCTCCTCTATGAGCTGACGATGCGCGCGTCCGGGCCGCGCGCGTTCGCGATGCTCGCCGACCAGACGCCGACGCGTGAGGCGCCGAAGCACTGGCGGCGATTCCTCAACCAGGACACGGCGTTCTACGCGGGCATGGGCCTCATCGCGCGCTACCTCGAGGCGCCGGTGATCTACGTTGCGATGCGCCGCGAGCGCCGCGGCCAGTACACCGCGCACCTGCACCTGATCGCCGAGCCGCCGTACGACGACGATCCCGAGGACGCGATCGTCGATCGCTACGCGACGCTCCTCGAGGCCGAGATCGAGCGCGCGCCCGAGAACTTCCTGTGGGTGCACCGCAAGTGGAAGTACCCGAAGCCGGCGACCGAGACGGAGTCCGGTACCGCAAGCCCGCGTTGACCGGTCAGCGCGACGCGGCGGATCCGCCCCACGGACCGGCACGCCGCCCCAATGGCGTTGTGCGCGTGAGATCGTTGCGCGACACTCGGACGACATCATTTCGCCCGATCGGTCAATGCCCATCGCCCGTCGACAGTTCATCCACCGCGCGGCCCTTGCCGCCGCGTTTGCCTGGAATTCACGCGCGGCGTTCGCGGCAGCGGGCGTCGCGCGCGCGGAGAAGCCTTTGAGAATCCTGATCCTCGGCGGCACCGGATTCACCGGCCCCCACCAGGTGCGCTATGCGCTCGCGCGCGGCCACAAGGTGACGATCTTCAACCGCGGCCGCGAGGGCAACCCGTGGAAAGGCGAAGTCGAGGAACTGGTCGGCGACCGCAATGCCGGCGACCTCAAGGCGCTCGCGGGACGCGAATGGGACGCGTGCATCGACAACCCGACGACGCTGCCGTTCTGGGTGCGCGACGCGGGCCGCGCGCTGCAAGGCCACGTCGGCCAGTACGTGTTCATCTCGACGATCTCGGTGTACGCGGACAACGACAAGCCCGCCGACGAGACTGCGCCGCTCGCGCGCTACACCGGCACCGATCCGTTGGCGGAAACCATGGAGTCGTTTCGCAAGGACGTCGGCGGTCTGTACGGGCCCCTCAAGGCGGCGAGCGAGGCCGAGGCCGAGCGCCAGTTCCCGGGCATCACGACGATCGTCCGGCCGGGCCTCATCGTCGGGCCGGGCGATGGCACCGATCGCTTCACGTACTGGCCGGTGCGCCTCGCCAAAGGGGGTGACATCCTCGCGCCCGGCGACGGCAGCGACCTCGTCCAGTTCATCGACGCGCGCGATCTCGCCGAGTGGACGATCCGGATGGTCGAGGCGCGGACCTTCGGCGTCTTCAATGCGACCGGTCCCGCGCAGCCACTGTCGATGCGCGACATGCTCGCCGGCATCGCGGCCGCCGTGCATGCCGAGCCGCGGCTCACCTGGGTGCCGGCGAAATTCCTCGAGGAGCACAACGTCTCCGCGTGGAGCGACATGCCGGTCTGGGTGCCCAACGAGGGCGACAGCGCCGGTTTCGCGCGCCGCGACATCGGCCGCGCGAAAGCGGCGGGGCTCACGTTCCGCAGCCTCGCGTCAACGAGCGCCGAGACGCTCGCATGGTTTCGCACGCTGCCGGCTGATCGTCAGGCGAAGCTGCGCGCCGGTATCGCACCCGAGCGCGAGGCCGAGGTGCTGGCGGCGTGGCGGGCGTCGCGCGGCAAGCCCTGACGGCGCGACTGCGGCATAATCGCGACGCCGGGACGCGCTCGCCGAGGTTGACGGGCACGTCGCCACGAGACCGTCGCGGCAGGCGCTTGCCGCAAGCGATGGCAGTCGCGATCCCGGCGTTCCAAGGGGCGTGCCATGCCGAAGTCGCTCGAACCGGACGACGATCGCGAGCCGCGGGATCTCGGCGAGATCACGCTCGATCGGCTGCTCGGCACGTCATCGCCGATCACGCTTGGCGGGGCGTCGCCCGCCCGGCAGGCGCCCCCGCTCCCGTTCTGGACGCGCGCCTACCTGCGCATGCTCGGCGTCAGTGCTTCGTCGGACGACTCGCCCGAGCGCTCGTGGCGCGACCATCTCGTCGATTCGCTGATCGTCGCAACGCTCGTCGTGCTGCTGGTCTGGATCGGCTACCTGACGTTCCGCGCGTTCACGTTCCTGATGCACCGCTAGGCGCGGGACGACCCGGGCCCGCGCACCGTCATTCGCGCGCGGCGCGCATGCGGCGACGCACGCGGCGGCCGGCGAGCGCGAGCGCCTCGGCGCGCGGGTAGCCGAGGATGCGCGCGGCGATCCGCAGCGCGGGGCGCATCGCGGGAATGAACGCCGGGTCGAGCGATTGCATGTGCCGGTGGATTCGCCAGAACGCGGGTCGATCGAGCTCGTAGAGCGCGCGCGTCGTCTGGCCGAATCTTCGCAGCAGCGCGAGCCTGCGCGCGTCGTCGAGTGCTCCCTCCGCGCGCCAGAGCGCTTCGACGTCGAACGCGTAGCGCGCCCAGTCGCGCATGAACCCGGCGCGATCGCGCTGCGACAGGCTGCGCCGCTCCTTGGCGATCCGGTAGTCGGCGCCGACCATCGCGACATGCCGCAACCTGGCGCCGAGGCGCACCGCGTCGAACAGGAAGCGACCGTCTTGCGTCATCGGCAGGCTCGCGCTGAAGCCGCCCTCGATGCGATCGACTATGGCGCGGCGATAGAGGAGCGCGGCGGGCGGCGCCCAGAAGTCCGAGAACGCGGCGATTTCCGCGACGGGACTCACGTCCTCCCACCGGCGCGCATGCAGGCGGCCGGCCGCGAAGGCGCCGGACGTCGTCTCGACCAGCTCCTGCCAGTCGGAGTACGCGACGTCGTCGCCCGATGCTTCGAGCGCCTCGAATTTCGCCCGCAGCGAGCCCGGGCGCAGCACGTCGTCGGCATCGAGGTATTGAAGGTAGCGGCCGCGGGCCAGCGCCGTGCCGCGATTGCGCGCGGCGCTGACGCCGCGATTGGGCCCGGCTTCCGCGACGAGGCGCTCGCCCAGGACCTGCCGATAGCGGTCGATGATCGCGGCGGTGCCGTCGGTCGATCCGTCGTCGATGACGACGAGCTCCCATGCGGGCGCGTCCTGCGCGATGACGCTCTCGATCGTCGCCGCGAGATGGCGTTCCCCGTTGTGGCAGGGAATGACGACCGAAACCGGCACCGCATCGTGACAACCCATGGCATCTAGCTCGTTCGCCGGTACGCAGCATGAACCCACCGCTCGATGATCCGATCCCGTGGTCCTCGCACAGTACCGGGCGCGATTGGAGCGGCGCCATTGGCGATCTCGAGCAACGATTGGCCAGACCGCGGGCCAAGCGGGGCCGAGCCGGCGGCATGAAGTTTCGCCGGCGCGCAATCGGCGTGTGACAAAGGCACGTCGCCCACCTTTCCGCGTGGCAATTCCGGCCCGGCGATGATCATCGGGACGCCGTCCGATTCCTCGCTGAACGTCGATTTGCCCCGGTATCGCCTTTCACGATCGCGGGCGTAGCGGCCACCGACACGATCAACGTGCGGCACCGTTGCGTGGCGCGCTCGCACGGCTTGCTTCGTTCACGACGGTCGCGGGCGTCCTCGGCTGGTGATGCCCTCAGTGGCAGCCAGTCCGCCGAAGGGCTTCGCCCGGCGGCGGACGGCTAGGAAAGAGCCGGTGGTCATACGGGGCACGTACTCGGACCCTTTACACCAATTTCGATTTCGCAATCACAGGCTGACGGCTGATCTGGGATGCCGACGTGGCCGGAAGGCCTCCGACGACGTCGATGGTCGGCTAAGGCTTCTGATTTTGCATCGCCTTCTGGGTCGTCGGATCCGAAAAGTCCGGCTTGGCAGCCTTCGGCAAGTTCGGATCGATCTTGGCCGACGCTTCCGCGGCGGAAGGGCCGTACTGAGACGACGCCGATTTGTTGACTCCCTGCATGAGCTCCTTTCGCTCCGCGGAAGTCGGCTTTGTTTTTTTCTTCGCTGGCGTGGGTTGCACCTTTTGGGGGGATGGCATGGTGGCGGCTTCCGTCGTGCCCTTGACCATTTCCTGCTTCGCCGATCTTTGGGCTTTCTTGTTGGCCGGAGGCGTCGCCTGCGTTGGCGTGCCCGTGTCCGAGGATAGAGCGGTCGACGCGGGGGCATTCGTTTGTGCCGATGCGGCAAAAGCCATCGACGCGAGCAATAGTGTAGAAGCGGCCATGAGCTTGTTCATGTCTTGCTCCTTCAATAACGTGCGGCTGAGCGCACAATCCTAAATCGGTGCCGGGGCCAGCGACCTCGCTCCAAATATTTTTCTCCGCGGCCATGCGCGAGTCCACGTAAAAGTGGACATTTGTGCGCCATGGCAGGTGATCTGATTTGACGGTTCGCCACGTACCGTCCGGCAAACCTCCTGAACCGCCCCGGGATTCCAGGAGACTCCAAACTTTGGGAGGATGGAGTCACGAGTACATCGAACAGGCATGGAGATCGCAGGATTCAGTGGCCAGCCCTCCGGCGCCCCGCAATGTGGCCTCGAATTGGTCGCGTTGAAGGAAGCCCGGACAAGGCGAAGCAACCTGGCATCCTCTTGGGCTCGATTGGAAAGCGGCTCCTTCAACCACGCGTAATACCCGCTGGGTGCAACTTCAAGAAGTCGACACATCTGTTGGATGCTGAATTGCTTTCGATGCGTCCGTGCGGCGACTGCTTGTCGGAAGCGACGCCGAAGTGGTTCTGCGCGAAGCCAATGTCCCGTTGCTGCTCGTCCGCAGCCCGGAGCACGCGGTGCCGCGTTCGCGCGGCAAAGCCGCGACGGCGAAGCGATGAGACCACCCATCCCGTGCGTCGTGCGAGGCGGGTTCCGAACCGATCGTTGTCCTCCGTGTGGTCGTCCTGGCGAGGCCTTACCCCTACACCGGAATAGGTGAATGGTCGGCAGCCGGCGCGCCCGAAAGGGTCGATGCTCCCACTTCCCTTTTGGAGAAAACCATGAATAGACGCACCCTGAACGCCGCCGCCATTGTTCCAGCGATCGTATTCGCGCTCGCCATGGGCGGATGCGACCGTACGAGCGATGTGCCGCCCGCCAACACATCATCCGCGGCGCCGGCCACCAACAACCCTCCGTCGACAGCACCCGATGCTTCCGCTGTGGCACAGGCGCCGAGCACCGCTGGCCCGGCATCAGACACGGCGAACGGAAACGACGAACCTATGAAGACGATGACCAAGGCGCAGGAGAACACATCTATGCCGATGCCGGGACAGGTGAACGATCATTCGACGTTGGCCGGCGACCCGAAGAAGCCCTGACGCCGCGACGCTCGGCGGAAGGCGCCCTCGTTCGTAACGCCGTCTCACCTCGTCCCGATCTCGGGCGACCCGCTTCGGCGCTCTAGGTGATCTCGCTTCGGACAGGGCCGCGGATTACCGTCGCCCGATCGCTTCGCTTCCTGGCTCCCGCCGGGCCAACTCGACTTGTGCGCGCTCGGTGGCGCCGCACCGGCGTGTGCTATCGCACAGACGCGAATTCCCCGGTGCGTTCAAATCGCGTCATGACCGATGATCCGCTGCCTAAGAATGACGGTACCAAACGGGAATACGCATGGGCGCTGGCACGCCGATGGGCCACGTTGGCAAGAACGAATCCTGAAGCCGTCATCGCCGACTCCCTTGTCGTTGCGGTCGTCTGCGCGATTTTCTACCTGGCCTTTGCCGCGGTCGCGCAGCTAGCCTAGGCAGCGCCTCCGGGCGTCAAGCATCTGCGCAGCCCGTGCTTTCCTTCACGGTCGACGCGCACGAGCGGCAGCGACTGGCCCGGCGCAACGTCGTAGCGCGCCTTCGCGTGCTCGGGGAACGGGACCCCGTACGGAAGTGACAGCGCCGCGAGACGAGCGTGGAATCCCTGGCGGCCGCACATGACGGGATACCAGGGTCGATTGACGTTGGGGTGTGGACCCGGACAATCGCGCCATGCGATTCCTCAGACCCCTGCGGGCTGCCATCCGTTTTCGTTGCGGCGCCGATCGGGCTCGTCGTGGACGCAATCATCGGAGGGCGCTCGACGCGTTCCGGGACGTCTGCCCGAGTCGCCACCAGCGCGGCATCGGCACCCCTGCGCGCAATCGACGATGAGCTTTTCCACGATCGATCTGGCGTCACAGTTTTCGACGTACTTCGAAATCGTGCGCGCTACATCGCGGGACCTTCGCGAGGCCAGCTTCAAGGTGCGCCATCGCGTGTACTGCGAAGAGCTCGGATTCGAATCGCCGCGCGCAGACGCAATGGAATGCGACGAATACGATGGCGACGCCGAGCACATCCTGATCCGCAGCCGGCGCACGCTAACGTTCGTCGGCTGCGCGCGCGTCGTGCGGCCTCAGCCGGTGGAACACGCGCTTCCGGTCGAGCGCTCGGGCGCGTGGAAGGCATCACCGCCGTTACATGACGTCGACGGCAATCCCCGCATCGCCGAGCTCTCGCGACTCGCGGTTGTCAGCGAATTCCGGCGGCGCAGAGGCGAGCAGAATAGTCCCGTCAATCTCGCCGAGGCCGATTTCGGAACACCGGTGCAGCCCCGGTTCCCGCACATCCCCGTGGGCCTCTACCTGGGCGCGCTCGCGCTCGCCGCGCGCAAACGCATTGCAACGCTGGTCGTGCTGACCGAAGAGCGCCTTGCACGCCATTTCGGCCGCATGGGCGTCCACCTTGACCAATGCGGCGAGCCGGTCGAATTCCACGGGCTGCGCGCGCCGTACGTGATGAACGTCGAGGCCATCGTCGAACGGTTGCCCGCCGACGTGCGGCCGCTTTACGACATGATCGGGGCGGATCTGCAGTAGGAAGCGCTCAGGCTGGAACCGCCGGCGAAGCGAGGCAAGAGTCTCCGACTTGTCGCGAGAGGATCGCAAAGGAGGCAACCAGCGCAGCGGATCACCTCGCCCCGTCTGCGGAACGCCTCCTTGCTTTGCGGGCCGTCGATTCGGAACGCGACGGCACAACGCACAGG
>JAICUU010000094.1 GCA_025935675.1 Burkholderiales bacterium | reverse complement strand
GCGCGATCACCGTCATCACCTCGAAGGTCGCGTGCGCGGGGTCGAGGTCGGGCAGCACGATGACGAACTCGTCGCCGCCGAGGCGCGCCACCGTGTCGCTCTCGCGCACCGCGCTCGTCAGCCGCTGCGCGATCGCCTGCAGAAGCTGGTCGCCGGCGTCGTGGCCGAGCGTGTCGTTGATGCGCTTGAAGTGGTCGAAGTCGAGGAACAGGCACGCGACCTGCACGTGCTCGCGCTGCGCCTGCGACAGGATCTGCTTCAGCCGGCTGTTGAGCAGCGAGCGGTTGGGCAGCCCCGTCAGGATATCGTGTTGCGCGAGCTTGAACGCGTGCGCGGTGGCGATCTCGAGCTCCTTCGTCCGCTGCGCGACCTTGTCCTCGAGCGTGCGCTGGTACGAGGTCACCTGCGACTGCGACTCGGCGAGCCGCTGGGTCATGTGGTTGAACGTGTGCGTGAGGAGGCCCATCTCGTCGGACGAGCTCGCCGGCACGTAGACGTCGAGGCGGCCGCCGCCGACCGCGCGCGCGGCACGGATCAGCCTGCGCATCGGCGCCACCAGCCGCCGCGTCAGGAACATCGTCGCGAGCAGCGCGAGCATCGTCACCGCGGCGACGACCAGCAGCGCGCCGAGCAGGCTCGCGCGGATGCGCTCGCCGCGGCGCTCGAACGACATGCCGACGCGCACGTAGCCGATCGGCTCCGCCGGCGTCGCCGCGCGCGCCGACGTGGGATCGGCGAGCGGCGCGTCCGCCGAGCGGCCGATCGGCGCGACGATATCGACGAAGCGCCGGTCGTTGAGCGCGAGCGCGCCTTCATCGTAGCGGCCGCTCGCGTCGGTCGTGTGCACGGCGCCGATCGCCGGCAGCGTGGCGCCGGCGATCGTGGGGTCGAGGTAGCGCGTGGCCAACAGCCGGCCGTTCGCGTCGGCCACGGCGACGTAGGCGATGTCGCCCTGGTCGCCGAGGCTGTCGAGCAGGCTCGCGAGGTGACGCTGGTCGCGCGTGTAGACGTCGTACTCGGCGAGGTCGGCGAGCATCAGCGCGACGACGCGGCCCTGCGTGCGCAGCTGCCGGCCTTCCTCGCGCGTCTGCGCCCACACTTCGTAGCCGGAGATCGTCGCCGCGGTGACGAAGATGAGGCCCACCGTCAGGAGCTGCAGCTTGGTGAAGAGGCCGAGGCGCACGGGCGGCAGGTTGATCGGCGCGATCGTCTCGCCGCCCAGCGCCGCGAGGTGGCGCTTGAGCCTTCGCAGCGCGCCGCGGGGCGCGCGCGGCGCTTCGGCCGCCGTGCCGGCCTCGGGGCTAATCATGGATGTTCGCGACGCCTGCCAGCAGGGCAGGGTCCCACTTCAACTTGAGCTGCTGAGCGGCGCGGCGATTGACGCTGACGCGCGGCGCGGGCAGCACGGGCGCCGCAGCGTCGCTCGCGGGCGATGCGCGCTGCAATGCCAGCGCGGCGCAGTAGCGGCCGAGCGCGCCATAGTCCCATTCGAGCGCGTACAGCGCGCCGGCGCGGACCCACGCATCGGACAGCCCCACCATCGGCGTCTGCGTGCGATAGGTGAAGAGCAAGAGGCCCTTGGCGAGCGCCGGCGTGTAGATCGTGCGGTCGGGCAGCGCGAGCAGCGCGTCCGCGTCGCCGAGCTTCGCGAGCGCCTGCGGCAACTCGGCCGGCGTATGCGCGGCGCCCGAGAGGACGGTGTAGCCGGCCATCGTCAGCTCGCGCGCCGCGGCCGCGGCCGTCGCATCGTTCTCGGCGGGGTCGTAGGCGATCGCGATCTTGCGCGCCGCGGGCACGAGCCGGCGCAGCCACTCGACCTGCGTCGCGATGGGGATTGCGAGCGGCACGACGGTCGCATTGGCGGACGGCGCGAAATCGCCGGCGATCATGCAGTCGACGACGCGCGCCTTCAGCGGCCACTGCGCGAGCGTGCGAGCCGCGCGCGCGCCGAGCGCGACGATCGCGGTGCCTGGCGCGACGCTCGCGAGCATCGGCGCAAGGAGCGCCTCCGGCTCGTCGGCGTCGTGCGTCTCGACCGACCAACCGGCGTTCGCGCGCATGCCGCCCACTGCTTCGGCGAACGCGGGCGCGTCGCCGGAAGACACGACGACGATGCGTGCCGCGTGAGCCGCGCCGCACAGCGCGAGCAGCGCGGCGCCTGCGAGCGGAACGAGGGTGCGTGCGCTCGTCCACGAGTGGACCCGCGCCTCTGCAAAGCCCGGAGCCGCTGCCGCGTTCGCCATCCATCACGTCCCGTGAAAGGCGCGCATCACGCAAGGGCCGGGCCGATTCGCGAGCCCGGTAACCTGCAGGCGCAAAAGCCCATGACAAAAGCATGCATCGTGCCATAGACAGGCGATGCGGCGCCATGGCGGGCCAGGGTAGGCAGTCGGATGCATGCCACCACTGGTCACGCGGTTTTCATCGTGCACCGCTTTGGGTAGACTCGGGCTGCGGGCCGCGCGAATGTCACCCGGCCTCGTCCGTCCATCCCCGGGGGTACGTTGCATGTCGAACATCGAGTCCGTCTCGAACGAGAGTCGCCTCTTTCCGCCGCCGGCCGCGTTCACGGCGCAAGCGAACGTCAAGCCCGCCGACTTCGCGGCGCTCAATGCCGAGGCGGCGCGCGACTACGAGGGCTTCTGGGCGCGGCTCGCGCGCGAGACGCTCACATGGAAGAAGCCGTTCACCCAGGTGCTCGACGAGTCGAAGGCGCCGTTCTACCGCTGGTTCGCCGACGGCACGCTCAACGCGTCGTACAACTGCCTCGACCGCAACGTCGCCAACGGCAATGCGGAACGCGTGGCGATCCGCTTCGAAAGCGACGACGGCAAGGCTACCGAGGTCACCTACCGCGACCTGCACGGTCGCGTGTGCCGCTTCGCCAACGCGCTGCGCGCGCTCGGCGTCAAGAAGGGCGATCGCGTCATCATCTACATCCCGATGTCCGTCGAGGGCGCCGTCGCGATGCTCGCCTGCGCGCGCCTCGGCGCGCCGCATTCGGTCGTGTTCGGCGGCTTTTCCGCCAAGTCGCTGCAGGAGCGCATCGTCGACGTCGGCGCGACCGTCGTCGTCACCGCCGATGAGCAGGTGCGCGGCGGCAAGGCGCTGCCGATCAAGGCGATCGTCGACGAGGCGATCGCGATGGGCGGATGCGAGCGCGTGAAGAACGTCGTCGTCTATCGCCGCACGGGCAATCCGGTGCCGATGCAGGCCGGCCGCGACCTGTGGCTGCACGACGTCGTCGCGAAGGCGCCGGACGCCTGCGAGCCCGAATGGGTCGACGCCGAGCACCCGCTCTTCATCCTCTACACGTCGGGGTCGACCGGCAAGCCCAAGGGCGTTCAGCACTCGACGGGCGGCTATCTCATGTGGTCGGCGCTGACGATGAAGTGGGTGTTCGACATCAAGCCGTCCGACGTGTTCTGGTGCACCGCCGACATCGGCTGGGTCACCGGGCACTCGTACATCGTCTACGGCCCGCTCGCGGTGGGCGCGACCGAGGTGATGTTCGAGGGCGTGCCGACGTACCCGAACGCCGGGCGCTTCTGGGACATCATCGCGCGCCACAAGGTGAGCCTCTTCTACACGGCGCCCACGGCGATCCGCTCGCTGATCAAGCTCGCCAACGCCGACGCGAACGTGCATCCGTCGCGCTACGACTTGTCGAGCCTGCGCGTGCTGGGCTCGGTCGGCGAACCGATCAACCCGGAAGCGTGGATGTGGTACTACGAGAACGTCGGCCAGGGCCGCTGCCCGATCGTCGACACGTGGTGGCAGACGGAGACCGGCGGCGACATGATCACTCCGCTGCCCGGCGTCACCGCGCTGCGACCCGGCTCGTGCACGCTGCCGCTGCCGGGGATCATGGCGGCGATCGTCGACGAGACCGGCCACGAAGTGCCCAACGGCCAGGGCGGCATGCTGGTGATCAAGCGGCCGTGGCCCGCGATGATCCGCACCATCTGGGGCGATCCCGATCGCTTCCGCAAGAGCTATTTTCCCGACGAGCTCGGCGGCAGGCTCTACCTCGCCGGCGACGGCGCGGTGCGCGATCCGCACAACGGGTATTTCACGATCATGGGCCGCATCGACGACGTGCTCAACGTGTCGGGGCATCGCCTCGGCACGATGGAGGTGGAGTCGGCGCTGGTGGCCAACCCGCTGGTCGCGGAGGCGGCGGTCGTCGGCCGGCCGGACGAGCTGACGGGCGAGGCGCTGTGCGCGTTCGTCGTGCTGAAACAGGCGCGGCCGAGCGGCGATGCCGCGAAAAAGGTCGCGGGCGAGCTGCGCGACTGGGTCGGCCACGAGATCGGCCCGATCGCCAAGCCGAAGGACATCCGCTTCGGCGACAACCTGCCCAAGACGCGCTCGGGCAAGATCATGCGCCGGCTTTTGCGCTCGCTCGCCAAGGGCGAGACGATCACGCAGGACACGTCGACGCTCGAGAACCCCGCGATCCTCGATCAGCTCAAGGAAACCGCGTAGCGCGAGGGTGGTCATCCCCGCGAATGCGGGGATCCAGCATTGACGCGACGGCTAGTCGACCGCGCGCAATGCGTCTCCCAGCGGGACGTCAAGGCTGGATTCCCGCATGCGCGGGAATGACGTCATCGGGCGGCGAACGCCGCCGTCAGGACTTCGGCGGCGCGGATTCGGCGAACGCCGGGCGCTTGCCGAGCTTGTCGGCGTGCCGCGCGAGGTTCGGGAACCGCCCCCGCCAGTCGAAGTCGGCGGCGCGCAGGTCGATGTAGCCGAGCGCGCATCCGCAGGCGATGTCCGCGAGCGTGTAGGACTCGCCGTTGCACCACGGCCGCTCACCGAGCTCGCTCGCCATCTCGGCGACCGCGGCCTCGACCTTGTGGCGCTGGCGCGCAATCCATTCGGGACTTTGCCGCGCCTCCGGCCGCTTGCGCTCGAGCGTCGCCAGCACCAGCGCGTCGCACGCGCCGTCGGCCAGCGCTTCCCATTTGCGCACCGCGATCCGCTGCCGCACCGGCTCGGGCACGAGCCGCGACACCGGGCTCACGTCGTCGATGTACTCGACGATGACGCGCGAGTCGTAGATCGACGTGCCGTCGTCGAGGGTGAGCGCCGGTACCTTGCCGAGCGGGTTCGCCGCGTGCACGGGCGATGCATCGTCCCACGCCGAGGTCTCGCAGAGCTCGTACTCGATCTTCTTCTCCTCGAGCGCGATCCGCACCTTGCGCGCGAAGGGACTGGTCGTCGAATAGTAGAGCTTCAACATCGTCCGCGATTATACCGGGATGCGTGCCGCGCCGCGGCCTGCCGGCATTGCGCGCTGTGCTAGACTCGACGGCATGTCGCAGGACGCGATGCCAGCCCCGCTGGCGGCGATCTCGCCGCTCGACGGGCGCTATCAGGCGAAAGTCGCTGCACTCTCCGGCATCTTCAGCGAGTTCGCGCTGATCCGCGACCGCGTGCGCATCGAGCTCGCATGGCTCGCGGCGCTCGCCGACGAGAGCGGCATCCCCGAGGTCCACGCGTTCGACGACGCCACGCGCCGCGAGCTCGACACGATCGGCGCCTCGTTCTCGGCCGAGGACGCGCGCGCCGTCAAGACGATCGAGCGCGACACCAACCACGACGTCAAGGCCGTCGAGTACTGGGTCAAGGAGCGCCTGGCGCGCGTGGCCGGCACCGCGACGTTGCGCGAGTTCGTGCATTTCGCGTGCACGTCCGAGGACATCAACAACCTCGCGCACGGGATCGCGCTCGCGACCGCGCGGCGCGACGTGCTGCTGCCCGCGCTCGAGGCGATCGTCGCGGACTTGCGAGCGCTCGCGCATGCCAACGCCGGCGTGGCGATGCTCGCGCGCACGCATGGCCAGCCGGCCACGCCGACGACGCTCGGCAAGGAGATGGCCAACGTCGTCGCGCGCCTCGAGCGCGCGATCGCTGCGTTCGCGCACGTGCCGGTCAAGGGCAAGCTCAACGGCGCCGTCGGCAACTACAACGCGCATGTCGTCGCCTACCCTGGCGTCGACTGGGAGCGCCTGGCGGCGCGCACCGTCATGCGCCTCGGACTCGAGTTCAATCCGTACACGACGCAGATCGAGCCGCACGACGGCATCGCCGAGTATTGCGACGCGCTCGCGCGCATCAACACGATCCTCGTCGACCTTGACCGCGACGTCTGGGGCTACATCGCGCTCGGCTACTTTCGCCAGAGGCTCAAGGAAGGCGAGACGGGCTCGTCGACGATGCCGCACAAGGTCAACCCGATCGACTTCGAGAACTCCGAGGGCAACCTCGGCCTCGCCAACGCGCTGCTGCGGCACTTCGCCGAGAAGCTGCCGGTGTCGCGCTGGCAGCGCGACCTCACCGACTCGACGGTGCTGCGCAACCTCGGCGTCGCGCTCGGACATGCGCTGCTCGGCTTCACGTCGTTGCGCCAGGGACTGGCGCGGCTCGCGGTCGACGAGCGCGTGATCGCCGCCGACCTCGACGCGAGCTGGGAAGTGCTTGCCGAGCCGATCCAGACGGTGATGCGACGCCATGGCATCGACGAGCCGTACGAGAAGTTGAAGGCGCTGACGCGCGGGCGCACCGGCATCACGCGCGAGACGCTGCACGCGTTCATCGACGGCCTCGCACTGCCCGACGACGCGAAGGCGCGCCTCAAGGCGCTGACGCCCGCCACGTACATCGGCCGCGCGGCGGAACTCGCCGCGCGGGTTTGACGCCGTCATCCCCGCACCCGCCGTCATCCCCGCACCCGCCGTCATCCCCGCACCCGCCGTCATCCCCGCACCCGCCGTCATCCCCGCACCCGCCGTCATCCCCGCGAATGCGGGGATCCAGTCGTCACGTATGGATGGGCGCGACGCGCGCCTCGATGTCGCGCCACGGCTGGATTCCCGCCTGCGCGGGAATCACGATGGGCGGAGTCAGCGCTTCCCGCGCTCGCGCAGGAACGCCACCACCGCCGGGATCAGCGAGACGACGACGATCGCGACGACGATGAGGGCGAGGTTATCCTTGACCCACGGGATGTTGCCGAAGAAGTAGCCCGTATACACGAGCAGCGCGATCCACATCACGCCCCCGGCCACGTTGTAGGCGAGGAAACGCGGATAGGCCATCGCCGCCACGCCGGCGAGGAACGGCGCGAACGTGCGCACGATCGGCACGAAGCGCGCGATGATGATCGTCACCCCGCCGTGGCGCTCGTAGAAGCGCTGCGTGCGCAGCAAGTGCTCCTTGCGCAGCCAGCGCGAGTCGGGGCGCTCGAACACCTTCGGCCCGATGTAGCGGCCGACCGCGTAGTTGACCGAGTCGCCGAGTATCGCCGCGAGCGTCAGGATCAGCACCAGCACGTGCACGTCGAGGCCGGCGGCGGCGATCACCGTGCCGGCGAGGAACAGCAGCGAGTCACCCGGCAGGAACGGGAAGACGACGAGGCCGGTCTCGGCGAAGATGACCGCGAACAGGATCGCGTAGAACCACGGCCCGTACTGCGTCGCGATCAGCGCGACCGAACGGTCGAGGGCGAGCAGCGAATAGAGCAGCGTGGTGAGCACGGCGCGTGGATGGCGTCAGCCTCGGCCGCGGCGCGTCAGGGCAGGATCTTCTCCGCGTTGCCGCCCTCGCGCTTGCGGTCGGACTTGACGAGGTCCTCGCGCGACACGCCGAGCCACATGACGATCGGCGCCATCACCAGCACCGACGAGTAGATGCCGAACAGGATGCCGATGGTCAGCGCGAGCGCGAAGTAGTGCAGCGTCTCGCCGCCGAAGATCAGCATCGACGTCACCATGATCTGCGTGGACCCGTGGGTGATGATCGTGCGCGAGATCGTGCTGGTGATGGCGTTGTCGATCACGTGGGTGACGCTGGCCTTGCGCATCTTGCGGAAGTTCTCGCGGATCCGGTCGGCGATGACCACCGACTCGTTGACCGAGTAGCCCAGCACCGCGAGGATCGCCGCCAGCACCGGCAGCGAGAATTCCCACTGGAAGAACGCGAAGAAGCCGAGGATGATCACCACGTCGTGCAGGTTGGCGACGATCGCCGCCACCGCGAAGCGCCATTCGAAGCGCAGCGCGAGATAGGCGACGATGCCGATCGCAACGAACAGCAGCGCGAGGCCGCCGTTCTGGTAGAGCTCCTTGCCCACCTGCGGCCCGACGAACTCGACGCGCTTCTGCGTCGCCGACGAGTCGTCCGCCTTGAGGCCCGCCATGACCTGCTCCGAGAGCTTGGCGCTCGACACGCCTTCCTTGAGCGGCAGGCGGATGAGCGCCGTCTGCGCGTTGCCGAAGCGCTGCACCGAGTATTCGCCGAGCTTCAGCTTGTCGATCGCCGCGCGCACGCGGTCGAAGTCGGCCGCATGCGCGTACTCGACCTCGATCACCGTGCCGCCGCGGAAGTCGACGCCGAAGTCGAGCCCGCGGTGGATCAGGAAGAACACGGCGGCGAGGAAGGTGATCAACGAGATGACGTTGAACACCAGCGCATGCCGCATGAACGGGATGTCTTTGCTGAAGCGGAAGAATTCCATGGTCGCTCGGGGCCCGGTTCGTGGTCGGCGGCGTCAGGCCGTCTGTTTGCGGGGCGGCGAGCCGCCGCCGGCCTGCGGGCGCCATACCTGGCCGATCGAAATGCGCTCGAGCTTGCGGCGGCGGCCGTAGATCAGGTTGACGATGCCGCGCGAGATGAACACGGCGGAGAACATCGACGTCAGGATGCCGAGGCAGTGCACGACCGCGAAGCCTCGCACCGGGCCGGAGCCGAACGCGAGCAGCGCGATGCCGGCAATCATCGTCGTCACGTTCGAGTCGAGGATCGTGCCCCACGCGCGCTCGTAGCCCGCCTTGATCGCGGCATGCGGCGTCGCGCCCCAGCGCAGTTCCTCGCGGATGCGCTCGTTGATGAGCACGTTGGCGTCGATCGCCATGCCGAGCGTCAGCGCGATGGCGGCGATGCCCGGCAGCGTCAGCGTCGCCTGGATCATCGACAGCACCGCGACCAGCAGCAGCAGGTTGATGGAGAGTGCGAGCGTCGAGATCACCCCCATCAGCAGGTAATACACGCAAATGAAAATCGCCAGCACGATGAAGCCGTGCTTCACCGAATCGAAGCCTTTGGCGATGTTCTCGGCCCCGAGCGACGGGCCGACGGTGCGTTCCTCGACGATCTCCATCGGCGCGGCGAGCGCGCCTGCGCGCATCAGCAGCGCGATGTCGCGCGTCTCGCGCGCCGTCATCTGGCCGCTGATCTGGAAGCGCGAGCCCAGCTCGTCGCGAATCTTCGGCGCGGTGATGAGCTCGGTCTTGTTCTTGTCGATGAGCAGGATGCCCATTCCCTTGCCGATGTTCTCGCGCGAGATGTCGCGGATGATCCGCCCGCCGGTGGCGTCGAGCGTGACGCTGACGATCGGCTCGTTGTTGCGGCTGTCGAAGCCGGGCTGCGCGTCCTGGATGCGGTCGCCGGTCAGCACCGCCTGGCGGCGGATCAGGCTCGGCACGCCGTTGCGATCCTTGTAGAGGTCGGTGCCGACCGGCACGTTGCCGTTGAGCGCCGCCTGCAGCGCGCCCGGGTCCTCGTCGACCATGCGGATCTCCAGCGTCGCGGTGCGGCCGAGGATGTCCTTGGCTCGCGCGGTGTCCTGCACGCCGGGGAGCTGGACGACGATGCGGTCGGAGCCCTGCTGCTGGACGATCGGCTCGGCGACGCCGAGCTCGTTGACGCGGTTGCGCAGGATCTGGATGTTCTGCTGGACGGCGCCGTCGCCGATGCGCTTCAGCGACTCGGGCTTCAGCGTCGCGTAGAGGCGGAAGTCGCCCGCGCCGCTGTCGACGTCGCGCTCGGTCAGGTCGGGGTATGCGTTGTCGATCGCGAGCCGCGCCTTGGCGCGCTCGCCGGCGTCGCGGAAGCGCACGACGATGTTGCCGCCCTCGCGCGTCACGCCGGCGTACTGGATGCGGTTGGTGCGCAGGAGGGTGCGGATGTCGCCGCTGTAGCGGTCGGCCGCCTTCTCTAGCGCGGTCTTCATGTCGACCTGCAGCAGGAAGTGCACGCCGCCGCGCAGGTCGAGGCCGAGGTACATCGGCAGCGCCCCGATGGACGCGAGCCATTCGGGCGACGACGACTGCAGGCCGAGCGCGACGATGTAGTCGGGATCCTGCGGGTTCGAATTGAGCTTGGCCTGCAGGACGTCCTTCGCCTTGCCCTGCGCATCGATGTCGGCGAAGCGCAGCTTGATGCCGGTGGCGTCGAGCGTCGCGCCGTCGTAGGCGATCTTGTCCGCCTTCAGCGTCGACTCGACGGTTTCGAGCGTCGTCGCGTCGATCTTGACGCCGCCTTTCGACGTCGACACCTGCACCGCGGGTTGCTCCGCGAACAGGTTCGGCAGCGCGTACAGAACGCCGATCACGAGCGCGACGACGATGACGACGTACTTCCAGAGTGGGTATCGATTCATGGCGTGCGGAGGATGATGCGATGCCCCGGGTGGCGCGGCGTTGCGCGGTGCAAGGCCCGGGCGACGGCGGCGGCGGTGCGATGCGGCCGCATGGACGTCACAGGCTCTTCAGCGTGCCCTTCGGCAGGAGCTGGCTCACCGAGCTGCGCTGCACGGTGACCTCGACGCCGGAAGCGACCTCGAGCGTCACGTACTGCTCGTTGATCTTCGCGATCTTGCCGACCATCCCGCCCGCGGTGACGACCTCGTTGCCCTTCTCGAGCGCGCCCAGCAGCTCGCGCTGCTCCTTGGCGCGCTTCTGCTGCGGGCGGATCAGCAGGAAGTAGAACACCACGAAGATGGCGATCATCGGCAGGAACGACGTCAGCATGTCGCCCGACGGCGCGGCGCCCGAGGTCTGCGCGAAAGCGTTGGCAATGAACACGATGGATTCTCCGAAATGCGGGTCGGCCGGGCCGGCGTTCGTTGCGCCGTACCCGGCATCCGGGCGTTGCCTGCACCGCGGCGCGTGGCCGGGTTGCTGCGTGCGATCGACTCGCCCGTGATCGGCCGCTCGCCGCGGGGTCTTACGACCGCGCGATCGCGCCACCAAATCAATCGCTTATTCTAGCATGCGCGCGCCTTCCGGCGGGCTGCCGGAGGGCGCCCCCGCGCCGCGGTCGCGGTGGAAGGCGGCGCGCCACGCGTCGAACCGGCCCGCGGCGATCGCCTCGCGCAGCTCGCGCGTGAAATCGAGGTAGTAGTGCAGGTTGTGGATGGTCGCGAGCTCGGCGCCGAGGATCTCGTTGACGCGCTGGAGGTGGTGCAGGTAGGCGCGGCTGAAGTGGCGGCACGTGTAGCACGCGCACGTGGCGTCGAGCGGCGCGGTGTCGTGGCGGTGCACGGCGTTGCGGATGCGCAGGTCGCCGAAGCGCGTGAACAGCCAGCCGTTGCGGGCATTGCGCGTCGGCATCACGCAGTCGAAGAGGTCGACGCCGGCGGCGACGCCCGCGACGATGTCCTCGGGCGTGCCCACCCCCATCAGGTAGCGCGGCTTGTCGTCGGGCAGGCGCGGCGCGACGTACGCGAGGACCCGCAGCATCTCGTCCTTGGGCTCGCCGACCGACAGCCCGCCGATCGCGTAGCCGTCGAAGCCGAGCGCCGTGAGCGCCGCAGCCGACTCGTCGCGCAGGTCCTCGAACATCCCGCCCTGGACGATGCCGAACAGCGCATTGCGATTGCCGGCGTGCGCCGCCTTCGAGCGCGCCGCCCAGCGCATCGACAGCCGCATCGATTGCGCGGCCTCGTCGCGTGTCGCGGGGTACGCGGTGCACTCGTCGAAGCACATCACGATGTCGGAGTCGAGCGCGCGCTGGATCTCCATCGAGCGCTCGGGCGTGAGGAAGAGCTTGTCGCCGTTCACCGGCGAGGCGAACGCCACGCCTTCCTCGGCGATCTTGCGAAGCGCGCCCAGGCTCCACACCTGGAAGCCCCCGGAATCGGTGAGGATCGGCCGTTCCCAGCCCATGAAGCGATGCAGGCCCGCGTGCGCGGCGATCACCTCGGTGCCCGGCCGCAGCCACAAGTGGAACGTGTTGCCGAGGACGATCTGCGCGCCGACGTCGACGAGCGCGGCCGGCGTCATCGCCTTGACGGTGCCGTACGTGCCGACGGGCATGAACACCGGCGTGTCGACGATCCCGTGTGCGAGCTCGAGGCGGCCGCGGCGCGCGCGACCGTCGCGCGCGGTGACGGCGAACCGCATGGCGGGGGTCAGCGCGCCAGGCGCGCGCGGCGGCGTCGCGAAAGCGCGGGCGCCGCCGCGATGAGCACGATCATCGCGCCGAGCGCGGCCAGGCCGCCCGTGCCGAGGGCCGGCACCACGAATCCGCGCCCGCAATTGCTCGCGCCGAAGTCGAAGGCGTTCTTCCACACCGGGTAGTAGTCGCCACCGAAGTCGGTGCCGAACGTCCCGTACAACCCGTAGTCCGGGGCAATCGCCACCTGCATCACGCACTCCGGGTTACCGATCCGGTAGCTGATCGCGGGGTCGGGCTGGCCGTTGGCGTTCGGCTGCAGCCAGCGCGCCACGACGATCGTGCCGGGCTTCGCCTGGTTGCCGGCCGCGTAGCCCTTGTTGCCGAACAGCGTGTGCACGTTGGTGGTGAGCGGCGAGAGCATGATCGACGCCGGGTCGAGCGTGCGCGCGGTGCTCGCCGCGCCGAGCGTGTCGGTGGTGTTCGGATCGATCGATTCGAGCAGCCCCCAGCCGTGCGGCGTGGGCAGCGCGAGGCCGGCGCGGTCACTGCGGTCCTGGTCATAGAACGTCGCCACCACGACCGGATGGCCCGACAACGCGAAGTCGTACACCGCGTTGCCGACGGCGGTCGAGGACGTGAAGAGGCCGTCCTCGAACAGCAGGATCTCGTCGAACGAATTGATGAGCGTGGCCACCGACGGCGGGCCGCCGCT
>JAICUU010000070.1 GCA_025935675.1 Burkholderiales bacterium | reverse complement strand
ATCGTCGACGGCGACGTGCCCGAGCCGCTCAAGCACAACAAGCTCGTCGCGCTCGACATGGGCGCCCTCGTCGCCGGGCCCAAGTACCGCGGCGAGTTCGAGGAGCGGCTCAAGGCCGTGCTGAAGGACATCGCCGCCGACGAGGGCCGCACGATCGTCTTCATCGACGAGCTGCACACGATGGTCGGCGCCGGCAAGGCCGAGGGTGCGATCGACGCCGGCAACATGCTGAAGCCCGCGCTCGCGCGCGGCGAGCTCCACTGCATCGGCGCGACCACGCTCGACGAGTACCGCAAGTACGTCGAGAAGGACGCCGCGCTCGAGCGGCGCTTCCAGAAGGTGCTGGTCGGCGAGCCGTCGGTGGAGTCGACGATCGCCATCCTGCGCGGCTTGCAGGAGCGCTACGAGATCCATCACGGCGTCGACATCACCGACCCCGCGATCGTCGCCGCCGCCGAGCTCTCGCACCGCTACATCACCGATCGCTTCCTGCCGGACAAGGCCATCGACCTCATCGACGAGGCGGCGGCGCGGATCAAGATGGAGATCGATTCCAAGCCGGAGGCGATGGACAAGCTCGACCGGCGGATCATCCAGTTGAAGATCGAGCGCGAGGCCGTCAGGAAGGAGAAGGACGACGCCTCGAAAAAGCGCCTCGCCACGATCGAGGAGGAGATCGCGCGCCTGGAGCGCGAGTACGCCGATCTCGACGAGGTGTGGAAGGCGGAGAAGGCCGACGTCGCCGGCACGCAGCACATCAAGGAAGCGATCGACAAGGTGAAGGTCGAGATGGAGGAGGCGCGCCGCAAGGGCGACTGGCAGAAGATGTCGGAGATCCAGTACGGCAGGCTGCCGCAGCTGGAGGCGCAGTTGAAGAAGGTCGACAAGGACCTTTCCGCCGAGCAGAAGAAGGCGCCCAAGCTTTTGCGCACGCAGGTCGGCGCCGAGGAGATCGCCGAGGTCGTGTCGCGCGCGACCGGCATCCCCGTGTCGAAAATGATGCAGGGCGAGCGCGACAAGCTCCTCGCGATGGAGGACCGGCTGCACGCGCGCGTGGTCGGCCAGGACGAGGCGGTGCGCCTCGTGTCGGACGCCATTCGCCGCTCGCGCTCGGGGCTATCCGACCCCAATCGGCCGTACGGCTCGTTCCTGTTCCTCGGCCCCACGGGCGTCGGCAAGACCGAGCTCACCAAGGCGCTCGCCGAGTTCCTGTTCGATTCCGACCAGGCGCTGGTCCGCATCGACATGTCGGAGTTCATGGAGAAGCACTCGGTGGCGCGCCTCATCGGCGCGCCGCCCGGCTACGTGGGCTACGAGGAGGGCGGCTACCTGACTGAAGCTGTGCGCCGCAAGCCATACAGCGTCATCCTGTTCGACGAGATCGAGAAGGCGCACCCCGACGTCTTCAACGTGCTGCTGCAGGTGCTCGACGACGGTCGGCTCACCGACGGCCAGGGCCGCACCGTCGACTTCCGCAACACGGTGATCGTGATGACGTCGAACCTCGGCTCGCACAAGATCCAGCAGATGACCGACAACGGCGACGCGCCGGCGCTGATCAAGATCGCGGTGATGGCCGAGGTCAAGGCGTCGTTCCGGCCCGAGTTCGTCAACCGCATCGACGAGATCATCGTGTTCCAGCCGCTCGCGGAGGCGCAGATCGCGCACATCGCGCGCATCCAGCTGCGCGCGCTCGAGCAGAGGCTCGGCAAGCTCGACATTCGGCTCGAGGTCGACGACGCGGCGCTGAAGGCGGTGGCGGCGGCCGGGTTCGATCCGGTCTACGGCGCGCGGCCGCTCAAGCGCGCGATCCAGCAGCAGATCGAGAACCCGCTGTCGCGGGAGATCCTCGCCGGGCACTACGCCGGCGGCGACACCGTGAAGATCGGCGCGACCGGCGGCGAGATCACGTTCCGCAAGGCGTGACCGCCGCCGCGGCGGCTCTTGCGACGGCGCCCGCGTAAGATCCACGCGCCGCTCGCGGTCAAGGCGACGCCCGCGGTCAGCGCTCGCGATCCCACGGCATGCGCCGCGGGCGCTCGCGCCGCTCCTCTTCCTCGATGTGGCCGAGCCGCGGCTTGACGAGGTCGCTCCGCGCGACGACGCCAACGAGGCGCATCGACGCGAGATCGGCGACGACCGGCAGCCGTTCGAGGTGATTGAGCGCGAGCCGCGACGCCACCAGCCGGCACGATTCGTCGGGTAGCGCGACGATCGCACGCTGGTCGGCGACGACCGCGCCGATGGGCGCGGCCGGATCGCGCGCCACGGCCGCCGCGAGCGTGGCGCGGTCGAGCACCCCGACCGCGATGCCATCGCGCACGACGGGGAACGCCCGGTGCGCCTGGCCCGCGCCGAAGAAGCGCGCCAGCGTCTCGTCCGCGCGCGCGCCGGCGTCGATCGTCACGACATCGCGCGTCATCACCTCGTCGACGAACTGGCGCTCGAGTGGATCGACGCCGTACTCGCGGTAGATGTGATAGCCGCGGCGCGCGATCTTCTCGGTAAGGATCGAGCGACGCATCGTCAGCACGGTGAAGCCGTACGACACCGCCGACGTGGCGAGCAGCGGCAGGAGCGCGTTGGCGTCGCGCGTCAGGCCGAACGCGAAGATCGTCGCCGTCAACGGCGCGCGCATCACGCCGGCGAGCGTCGCCGCCATGCAGACGAGCGGCCAGAGCAGCGGATCGGCGCCCGGCAGCACGTGCCCCAGCAGCACGCCGACACCGGCGCCCATGATCAGGAGCGGCGCGAGGATGCCGCCCGACGTTCCCGACCCGAGTGCCAGCACCCAGATCACCGCCTTGACCGCGACCAGCGCGAGCGCGCCCTGCAGCAGGATCTGGTTGTGCAGCAGGTCGCCGATGACGTCGTAGCCGACGCCGAGCGCGCGCGGCTCGAAATAGCCGCCGACGCCCACCGCGATGCCGCCGATCGCCGGCCACCAGCTCCAGTGGACCGGCAGTTTCGCGAACGCGTCCTCGACCGCGTAGAGCGACGCCGACAGCGTGGTCGACAGCAGGCCGCAGGCGAGCCCCGCGACGATGCACGATGGAAGCGCCCAGAGGTCGGCGGCCGGCGTGTCGAGCGGAAACAGCGGGCCCGGCGTCATCACGAGCGGGCGCACGAAGCCCGCGACCGCGCACGCGAGCGCGACCGGCAGCAGGCTGCGCGGCCGCAATTCGAACAGCAGGAGCTCGACCGCCAGCAGCACCGCCGCGACCGGCGTGCCGAAAACGGCCGTCATGCCGGCCGTGGCGCCGGCGACGAGCAGCGCCTTGCGTTCCGCGGCCGTCAGGTGGAAGTACTGCGAGAACAGCGAGCCGATCGCGCCGCCGGTCATGATGATGGGGCCCTCGGCGCCGAACGGGCCGCCGCTGCCGATGACGATGCCGGACGACAGTGGCTTCAGCACCGCGACCTTCGCCGACATCTTGCTCTTGCCGAACAGGATCGCCTCGATCGCCTCGGGAATGCCGTGCCCACGAATCTTCTCCGAGCCGAACCGCGCCAGCATGCCGACGAGGAGGCCGCCAATGACCGGCACGACGATCACCCAGGGCCCCAGCGTGTTCTCGGCCGGGGAGCGATTGGCGATCGACAGCGTCTGGAAGAAGAAGAGGTTGGTGAAGAGCCGGATCAGGTCCAGCAGCAGCACCGCAGACAGCGTCGCCAGCAGGCCGATCACCACGGCGAGCGCCGCGATCCACGTCAGGCGCGCGTTGAGCGCGAAGTCGCCGCGCGACGCCGACGAGGTCATCGCGCGCTCACGCGCTGGCGGCGGCGAGGACCGGATGGTCGACGTGGGCGCGGGTCATCGAGCCGCCATTCTACCAAGTGGCCCCGGCACGTACGTGCGGCCGGTGACGTGCATCCGCGCGGGCTCGGCGCCTCGCCCGACGATGTCGAGCGCCGTCGCGGCGTGCGCCTCGACCAGCGTGAGGCCGTTGCGCTCGACCATCCAGGTGTCGCCCGTGCCGAGCACCACGTCGCGCAACTCCTTCTCTTGCGTGATCCACACCGTGCCGCGCGACACGCGCAGCGTCGTGCCGCGGGCGTCGTCGAGCGCCAGCATCTCGCCACGGGAAAGGTCGAGGGCCTTCGAGAGTCGATCGCACATGGTCCACCTCCGTTGCGCGCCGTCGAATCATGCGTACAATGCATCCATCGGCGCGGGGCTCGGGCACCGGAGATCGGTGCCGTCGGAGGTGATTCTCGGCGTGCGCGTGCCTGCGCTCAAACGAAATATCGGAATCGTTCGCATGCGTACAGATCATGCATAACGCATTGCGCGGCCTGCCGTCGCTGGATTTCCTGCGCGGCTTCGAGGCGGCCGGGCGCACGCTGTCGTTCACGCGCGCGGCCGATGAGCTCTTCGTGACGCAATCGGCGCTGTCGCGACAGGTCAAGGCGCTCGAGGACGGTCTCGGCGTCGTGCTGTTCGAGCGCCGGCACCGCGCGCTCAAGCTGACGCGCGCAGGCGAAGCGTTCCATCGCGCGGTCAGCGAGCATCTCGACCGGCTCGCCGCCGCGGTCGACGCCGCGCGCGGCACGAAGTCGCGTACGGGCGTGACGCTGACGACGACGGTGTCGTTCGCGTCGTTGTGGATCATCCCGCGCCTCGCGTCGTTCCGCGCGCGCCATCCCGACATCGAGGTCTACGTCTCCGCGGACGACCGCACCGTCGATCTCGCGCGTGGCGACGTCGATGTCGCCGTCCGCTATCTGGCCGAGAACAAGGTGCCGGAAGAGGCGCGGCGCCTGTTCGGTGAGCGCATGCTGCCGGTCGTAAGCCCGGCGCTCCTGCGCGACGCGCGCACGCCGCTCGCACGGCCCGCCGACCTTCGCCGTCACGTGCTGCTCCATCTCGACGATCCCGACGGCACGCTGCCGTGGCTCAACTGGCCGGCGTGGCTCACCGCCCACGGCGAGCCCGATCTCGTGCCGGCGGGGTCGCTGCGCTTCCGCTTGTACGACCAGTTGATCCAGGCCGCCGTGGCGGGGCAGGGCGTCGCGCTCGGCCGGCTGCCGCTGCTGGCCGAGCACCTGCGCGATGGCCGACTCATGGCGCCGTTCGCGCCGCGCTACGACTCGGCGCGCGGCTACTACGTGCTCGTCGCGCCGCGCTCGACGGCGCGCGACGATGTCGATGCGGTCGTCGCGTGGCTCGAATCGGAGGCGGCGATCGCGCGCGCGGCGATGCCTCCGGCGGCGGTCGCCGCGAACGCGGCGAAGCGCGCGGTGCCGCGCCGCGCGCCGCAGCGGCGTGAGCCATGAGCGTGCGCTCGAACCCGCATTTCGGCCTGGCGCCATCGCCGTGGGTGGCACGCCATGCCGCGCTGATCGCGCCCGGCATGCGCGTGCTCGACCTGGCGGCGGGCCACGGCCGTCACGCGCGCTTCCTCGCCGAGCGTGGCGCCGAGGTGCTCGCCGTCGATCGCGACGCCGCGGCGCTCGCGACGCTCGCGGGCACGCCTCGCGTCACCACGCGCGTGGCCGATCTCGAAGGCACCGACTGGCCGCTGGCCGGCGAGCGCTTCGATGCGATCGTCGTCGTCCACTACCTTTACCGGCCGCGCGTGGCGGACCTGCTGTCGCTCATCGGCGACGCCGGCGTGCTGATCTACGAGACCTTCGCGGCCGGCAACGAGGCGTTCGGCCGGCCGTCCAATCCCGATTTCCTGTTGCGCGACGGCGAACTTCTCGCGTGGTCGCGCGATCGAATGACCGTCGTCGCGTTCGAGCAGGGGAAGGTATCGCTGTACGGTTCAAGCGCCGTGATCCAGCGGATCGCCGCCATCGGGGCCCATGCCTGGCCGCCGACGCTCGATCCGTGAGCGCCGGCCGGTCGTGTGACTGCGGCCCGCATGGGCGAATCGGGTAAAATCGCGGGCCATGTCGAAGCGTTCCCTTGTCGTCGGCAGCCTCGTCGCGATCGTCACGCCGATGCACGACGACGGCGCGCTCGATTTCGACGCACTGCGCCGCCTGATCGACTGGCACGTCGCCGAAGGCACGTCGGCGATCGTCATCGTCGGCACCACCGGCGAGTCGCCGACCGTCGACGTCGCCGAGCATCAGGCGCTGATCCGCACGGCGGTCGAGCACGTCGCCGGGCGCATCGCCGTCATCGCCGGCACCGGCGCCAACAGCACCGCCGAGGCGCTCGCGCTGACGACGTTCGCGCGCGACGCGGGCGCCGATGCGTGCCTGTCGGTCGTGCCGTACTACAACAAGCCGTCGCAGGAAGGGTTGTATCGTCATTTCCGCACCATCGCCGAGCGTGTCGACCTGCCGGTCATCCTCTACAACGTGCCGGGCCGCACCGGATGCGACCTCGCGAACGACACCGTCGTGCGCCTGGCCGAGCTGCCGAACGTCGCGGGCATCAAGGATGCGACCGGCGATCTCGTGCGCCATGTGGACCTCGTGCGCCGGCTGCGCAAGCACCGCGACTTCCGGTTCTACTCGGGCAACGACGACACGGCGCTCGCGTACATGCTGCTCGGCGGCCACGGCGTGATCTCCGTCAGCGCCAATGTCGCACCGCGCGCGGTCGCCGAGGTCTGCAAGGCGGCGCTCGCCGGCGACGTGGCGACGGCGCGCGCCGGCAACGAGCGCCTGATGCCGCTGCACATCAAGCTCTTCGTCGAGGCCAATCCCATTCCGGTCAAGTGGGCGCTCGCGGAGCTCGGCCGCATCCGCAACGCGCTGCGCCTGCCGATGGTGCCGCTGTCCACGCCATTCCACGACGTCGTCCGCGCCGCGCTGCGCGAGGCGGGCGCCGTCGCCTGATCCAGGAAAGCCCATGGTTGCCAGAACCAAGCCAGCGCGGCTCGCCGCGCTCATCGTCGTGGCGGCCGCAGCGCTCGCGCTCGCCGGTTGCGAGACGTCGCCCGGCAAGCGCATCGACTACAAGTCGGTGTCGAGCGCGCCGCCGCTCGAGATCCCGCCCGACCTCTCGACGCCGCGGTTCGACGACCGCTTCGCCGTCAACACCGCGAGCGGCCTCGCGCAGCAGGACGCCAACCGTCCGCGCAACGTCGAGCTCCTGCCCAAGAATCCCGACGCGCACATCGCGCGCGCGGGCCAGGAGCGCTGGCTGGTCGTCAAGGCGACACCCGAGCAGGCGTGGACGGAGGTCCACAAGTTCTGGACAGACATGGGCTTCGTCATCGCGTCCGAGCAGCCGCAGCTCGGGACGATGGAGACCGACTGGGCCGAGAACCGCGCGGAGATCCCCAACGACATCTTCCGCAAGTACATCGGCAAGTACATCGACATCTTCTACGATACGTACAAGCGCGACAAATTCCGCACGCGGATCGAGCACGGCCTCGAGCCCGGCACCACCGAGATCTACATCTCGCATCGCGGCATGGAGCAAATCCCGACGACCAAGGTCGACAACTCGTCGCCGGCGGCGTTCGCATGGGCCCCCACGCCGGAGAATCCGGAGCTCGAGGCGGAGATGCTGTCGCGGCTGATGGTGCGCTTCGGCGCGAGCGAGCCGCAGGCCGAGGCCGCGGTCGCGCAATCGACCGCGCAGCCCGACCGCGCGCGCATCGAGAAGCAGGATGGCGTCGCCAAGCTCGTCGTCGACGACTCGTTCGACCGCGCGTGGCGCCGCGTCGGCCTGGCGCTCGACCGCAGCGGCTTCACCGTCGTCGACCGCGACCGCTCGAAGGGCCTCTACTACGTGCGCTACGCGGATCCCGAGGCGGACATGTCGAAGAAGGATCGCGAGAAGGGCTTCCTGTCGAAGCTCATGTTCTGGAAGACCGACGACAAGGACAAGCCCGAGAACTATCGCGTGCTGGTGGCCGACGCGTCGCCGAAGAGCCTCGTCAGCGTCCAGGACGCCAACGGCGCGCAGGACCGCTCCGACATCGCCGACCGCATCCTCGGCCTCATCAGGGACCAGCTCAAGTAGCGGGCGCCGCGTCGATGCGCTTCGCGTCGCTCGGGTCCGGCAGCGAGGGCAACGGCCTCGTCGTCGAGGCCGGCTCGACCCGCATCCTGATCGATTGCGGCTTCGGCGTGCGCGACTGCGCGGCTCGCCTCGCGCGACTCGGCATCGAGCCCGCGTCGATCAACGCGATCTTCGTCACGCACGAGCACGCCGACCACGTGGGCGGCGTGCCGGCGTTCGCGGGCCGTCACGGCATCGGCGTGTGGCTGACGTTCGGCACGATGACCGCGGTGGCCGGGCGCCTCGACGGGCTTTCGCGCATCTACGGCTTCGACAGCCACGACGCGCTCGTCGTCGGCGACCTCGAGATCATGCCGTTCCCGGTGCCGCACGACGCGCGCGAGCCGGTGCAGTTCGTGATCGGCGATGGCGAATACCGGCTCGGCGTGCTGACCGACCTCGGCATGTCGACGCCGCACGTGCGCGCGAGCCTCGACGGCTGCGACGGCCTCGTGCTCGAATGCAATCACGACCGCGGCATGCTGCGCGACGGCCACTACCACGCAAGCCTCAAGGAGCGGATCGCCGGGCGCTTCGGCCACCTCTGCAACGACGACGCGGCGGCGCTGCTCGGCTCGCTCGAACGCTCGAAGCTGCAGCACGTGATCGCCGCGCACCTGTCGCGCGAGAACAACCGCCCGGCGCTCGCGCGCGACGCGCTCGCCGCGGCGCTCGACTGCACGCCGGACTGGATCGGCATCGCCGACCAGGACGAGGGCTTCGGCTGGCGCGCGTTCATGTAGCGCAGCGCGGCCAACGACAGCGGCCGGCGCGAGCCGGCCACGAAGGGAACAGACGATGGAAAAGCGCGAGGAACGCTACCGCGGCAAGGCCAAGACGGTGTACGGCACCGACGACCCGAAGTTCGTCATCATGCATTACCGCGACGACGTCTCGGCGTTCGACGGCGCCAAGCTCGCCAAGCTCGAGCAGAAGGGCGAGACCAACAACCGCTTCAACGCCTACGTGATGGGACGCCTCGCGGGCGCTGGCATCCGCACGCACTTCGTGCGCATGCTGAACGACCGCGAGTCGCTGGTGAAGGCGATGCGGATGCTGCCGGTCGAGTGCGTCGTGCGCAACGTCGTGGCGGGCTCGATGGCCAAGCGCTACGGCCTCGAGGAGGGGATGCGGCTGCCCGAGCCGCTGTTCGAGTTCTTCCTCAAGAGCGACGCGCTGCACGACCCGCTCGTCAACGATGACCACATCCGCATCCTCGGCTGGGCCACCGCCGACGAGATCGCGCAGATGAAGGCGCTCACCCACCGGGTCAACGCCGTGCTGCGGCCGATGTTCTCGGACGCGGGGATCGACCTCGTCGATTACAAGCTCGAGTTCGGCCACCCGCTCGACGATCCGTACGGGCCGATCGTGCTGGGCGACGAGTTCACGCCCGACGGCTGCCGGCTGTGGGACGCGCAAAGCGCCGAGAAGATGGACAAGGACCGCTTCCGCCGCGATCTCGGCAACGTCATCGGCAAGTACCGCGAGGTGGCGACGCGCATCGGCGTGCCGCTTGACTGATCAAAGGCCGAGCACGCTGCTCGAAAGCCCCGGCTCGCCGGTCGCCCAGATCTCGTCGAAGCGCGTGCACAGCGGCTTGATCGCCGCCGGTTGCGCCACCGCCAGCGACGCCCTCGGCTGGTCGACATGGAAGCGGTGCAGGCAATGCTGGCGGTCGACGATGACGAGCGGGTCCATCGCCGCGCGCGCCTCGGGGCCGGCCCGGTAGATCGTCACCGCGTGCGGAAATTGCCGCAGCGTCGCGAGGAGGCGCCCCGACGCCGACTCGAGCCAGCGCAGGTCGTGCAGGATGATCTCGCAGCGCGCGCCGCGCACGCCGCGCAGGAACCGCCCGAGCGCGTCGACGCGCACGGCCCGCTGCCAGCCTCCGCTCTTCATGTCGACGTCGAACACCTGCAGGCGGGTGCGCGCGTACCCGACGATCTCGTCGATCGCGGCCACTTGCTCGGCGACGCTCGCGAGCGTCGCCTCGCGCGGCTCGGGCGCGGCGTCAGGTGTCGAGCTCGACGAATCCATCGCGGTACCAGTCGTAGAGAAGCGCCACCTCGCTGGCGGCGAGGCGCGCGCATCGCGACGCCGCCAGCGCGCGCCCGTCGGCGAGGCGCGCGAGCGTGCGCCGCGCGCCGCGCGGCGGATTCACCTCCATGCCGTTGAGGTAGAAGCGGCGCGCGTCATACAGGAGCTGCGTGCGCCGGTCGAGCGCGACGCCGTGCGCGGCCAGCGCGCGTGCGAACGCGGGCGGCGACAACGGCTCGGCGGGCGGCGAGAAGTAGACGTCCGCCTTGGGCTCGGTGAGGTAGCTGCCGACGAACGACTCCAGCGTCGCGCGGTCGACGCGGATCGCCGCGAGCATCGACGCGATGCGCTGTTGCAGCCTCGCGTCGATGCGCGCAGGCGTGCGGGTCGCCGCGAGGTCGGGATCGGCGTAGCGCCCCGGGAGGGCGACGCGGTCGCGCAGGAAATCGAAGAATGCCTGCGCGAGCTCGGTGGCGCCGGCGGCGCGAAAGCCGATCGAGTACGTCGTGCAGGCATCGATGGCGACCCCGTCGTGGGCGATGTGCGGTGGCAGGTAAAGCATGTCGCCGCGCGCGAGGACGTGCTCGTGGCGCGGCGTGAAGCGGCCGAGGACCGCGAGCGGCAGGCCGGGCCGCGGCGTCGTGTCCTTCTGCCGCCCGTAGCGCCAGCGCCGGCGTCCCATGCCCTGCAGCAGGAACACGTCGTACGAGTCGACGTGCGGACCGACGCCGCCGCCGGGCGCCGCGTAGCTCACCATCAGGTCGTCGACGCGCGCGAACGGCAGGAACGCGAAGCGCCGCAACAGGCGGTCGGCGCGCCGGTCGTGGAGGTTCGTGCCCTGCACGAGGAGCGTCCAGCGCGAACCCGGCAGCGCGCGCCACGTGGCGCGCCGGAAGGGGCCGCGCGTGAGCTCGTAGCGCGCGCCGTCGCGGACGACGAGCCGCGACTCGACGTCGTCGCGCTCCGCGAGCGCGCGGAGCTCGGGCAGCGTGAAGAACGCATCGAAGCCCGGCACCGCGGCGCGCAGGAGCCGCGCGCGCTTGTGCCAGTAGCGCGCGACGAAGGTCGCGGCGTCGAGTCCCTGCGGCAGCGGCGGGCTTGCGGAATCGTCCACGCGGGCGTGCGGCTTCGACGGTCAATCGTGAGCCGAGTATAGCTGCGCGTTACAATGGCTCGTCTCCGTTGCTCTTGCCAAGGCCTTCCGATGCAGGCATTCGCCAACACCGTCGTCACGCTGCGCTTCAAGCTGTTCGACGCGAGCAACACGCTGATCGAGGAGACCGGCGACGAGCCGATCGCCTACCTGCACGGCGGGCATTCCGGCATCTTTCCCAAGGTCGAGCAGGCGATCGCCGACAAGGGCGCGGGCGACACGATCTCGGTGACGCTCGAGCCGGTCGACGCGTTCGGCGAGTACGACGCCAACCTGATCCGCGTCGAGCCGGTCGACACGCTGCCGAAGGACATCGCCGAAGGCGGCTACGTCGTCGCCGAGAAGGACGGCGAGGAAGTCGTGTTCCGCGTGACCAACATCGCCGAGGGCAAGGCGATGCTCGACGGCAACCATGAGCTGGCCGGCCAGCGGCTGCGCTTCGACGCGACGATCGTCGACGTGCGGCCCGCGACCGCCGAGGAAATCCATCACGGCCACGTGCACGGCGCGCACGGCCACCATCACTGATGCGCCCGCGGCGCGGAACCAACGCCGCGCAGGCGACATCTACCGCGAGTCGCCTTTGCACGGATCACTGCCGATGAACCGCACGGCCATCGTCGTCGCCGCCATCGTCGCCGCGGTCATCGCCGGCGTCACCGGTTGGTATGCGCTGCGCACGCCGCCCGCGCCACCGCCGGTCGTCGCCACACCCGCGCCTCCGCCGTCCCCCGCGCCGCCCGCGGCGCCGGCGATCGAGAACCCGGTCAGCGAAGCGCCGCTCGCGGCGTCGACGGCACCCGTCGAGCCGGTGCCGCTCGATCACAGCGATGCGGCGATGCGCCCGGCGCTGGCCGGCCTCTTCGCCGGTCATGCGCTGCCGCCGTTCCTGCACCTCGACCGGATCATCCGCAACGTCGTCGCCACGGTCGACGCGTTGCCGCGCGCGGGCGTATCGCCGACGGTGATGCCGGTCGATCCGGTGCCCGGGCGCATGGCGGTGGCGAACGACGGTGGCGCGCCGGTGCTCGCGGCCGACAACGACGCGCGCTATACGCCGTACGTCGAGGCGCTCAAGGCGGCGGACATGCGTCTCGCGGCGAGCGTCTACCTCGAGTACTACCCGCTGTTCCAGCAGGCGTACCAGGAGCTCGGCTATCCCAACGGCTATTTCAACGATCGCCTGGTCAGCGTCATCGACCTCATGCTCGCGACGCCGGCGGTCGACGGGCCGTTGCGCCTCGCGCAGCCCAAGGTGGTCTACACGTACGCAGACCCTGCGCTCGAGGCGCTGCCGGCCGGGCAGAAGATCATGCTGCGGATGGGCAAGGCCAACGCCGACGCCGTCAGGGCGAAGCTGCGCGAGTTCCGCGCGCAGATCACGAAGTCGCCGCCGCCGCATTGACGGCGGCGTTCAGCGCGGCGCTGCGCAGGTCCGGCGCGTGCCGCGCGCTGCCCGATGGTCAACCCAGCGGCACTGCGCCGGTGAAGCTGCTCAGCTCGTGGAGCCCGGCGGCGCGTCGCCGGCGAGCCGCTTCAGCTCGTAGAGCGCCGCATGCGCCTCGCGCGGCGACAGCGCATCGGGATCGAGCGCCGCGAGCTTCGTCGCCAATGCCTCGCTCGCCGCTGTTGCCCCGCCATTCATGGCGGCGGGCGGAGCGCCGGCGGCCGCCGAGAACAGGTCCGCCTCGTCGTGGCGCGCCGCAAAGCGGTCGATGCGCGCGAGGTAGTGGCGCGCCGCGCGCACCGTCTCGGCCGGCAGCCCGGCCAAGCGCGCGACGGCGATGCCGAAGCTCTGGCTGGCGGCGCCCTCGGCCATCGCGTGCAGGAAGACGATGCCCTCGCCGTCGCGGCCGCGCGTCTCCACTGCGTCGAAGTGCACGTTCGCGCAGCCGTCGATCTCGGCGGCCAGCGCGGTGAGCTCGAAGTAATGGGTCGCGAACAGCGTCAGGCAGCGGTTGACGCGCGCGAGACGCTCCGCGATCGCGCGGGCCAGCGCGAGGCCGTCGTACGTTGAGGTGCCGCGGCCGATTTCGTCGATCAGCACGAGGCTCTGCGGCGTCGCGCGGTGGACGATGGTCGCGGCCTCGGTCATCTCCACCATGAACGTCGAGCGGCCGCCGGCGAGGTCGTCGGCGGCGCCGATGCGCGTGTAGATCGCGTCGAGAGGCCCGATCGTCGCGCTCGTCGCCGGCACGTACGAGCCGCAATAGGCGAGCAGCGCGATCAGCGCGGTCTGGCGCATGTACGTCGACTTGCCGCCCATGTTGGGGCCGGTGACGACGACGAGGCGGCGCTGCGCCGACAATTCCGTGTCGTTGGCGACGAACGCCTCGACGCGCGACGCCACCACCGGATGGCGTCCGCCGGTGATCCGCACGCAGGGCTCGGCGGCGAACGCGGGCCGCGACCAGCCGAGCGCATCGGCTCGCGCGGCGAGTGCCGCGACCACGTCGACGCGCGCGAGCGCCGCGGCCAGCGCCTGCAGCGCCGGGATCGACGGCTTGAGCGTCGCGACGAGCTCGTCGTAGAGCCGTTTCTCGCGGGCCAGCGCGCGCTCCTGCGCCGACAGCGCCTTGTCCTCGAACGCCTTCAACTCGGGCGTGATGTATCGCTCCGCGTTCTTGAGCGTCTGGCGCCGCCGGTAGTCGTCGGGCACGCGCGCGGCATTGCCATGCGTGACCTCGATGTAGAAGCCGTGCACGCGGTTGAACTCGACCTTGAGGCTCGCGATGCCGCTGCGCTCGCGCTCGCGGCGCTCGAGGTCGACGAGGAAGCTGCCGCATTCGCTATCGATCGCGCGAAGCTCGTCGAGCTCGGCGTCGTAGCCGTGGGCGATGACGCCGCCGTCGCGGACGTTCGTGGCAGGCTCCTGCGCAACGGCGCGCGCGAGGAGCTCGCCGCAGCCCGCGTCGACGGCGAGCGCGCCGCGCGCCTCGTCGAGGAGCGGCACGCCGAGCGTCGCGAGCGCCGCGTCGATCGCGGGCAGCGCCGCGAGCGTGTCACGCAGCGCGGCGAGCTCGCGCGGCCGCACCGACTCGAGCGCGATCCGTGCCGCGATCCGCTCGACATCGGCGGTCGGCTTCAACGCCGCCGCGAGCGCGTCGGCGGCGCGGCGGTCGGCGACGAGGGCGGCGATGGCGTCGTGGCGCGCGCTCGCGACTGCCGGGTCGCGATGCGGCTCGACGAGCGAGGCGCGCAGCGCGCGGCTGCCGGCGGCGGTGACGCAGCCGTCGAGCAGCGCGAACAGCGTCGCGCCGGGATCGCCCGACAGCGTGTCGACGATCTCGAGGTTGCGCCGCGTCGCGGGATCGAGCGCGATGCGCGTCGAGGCGTCGATGACGTCGAGCGCGCGCACGTGGGCGAGCGCGGCGCGCTGCGTCGCGGCCGCATAGGCGAACAGCGCACCGGCGGCGCCGACGGCGAGTGGCATGCCGTCAACACCGAACCCGGCGAGATCGCGCGTGCCGAAATGGCGCGCCAGTGCGCGCGTCGCGGATTCGGCGTCGAAGTGCCACGGCGGCAGCGTTCGGGTCGCGATACCCGCCGGCATCGACAAAGTGGCAGCGTCCTCGGCGACGAGGAGCTCGGCGACGTCGAGCCGGTGGAGCAGCGCGGTCGCCTCGGCCACCGGCGATTCGGCAAGCGCGAAGCGCCCTGACGCGAGGTTGAGCCACGCGATGCCGCAGCGTTTTGCGCCCATCGCGACGGCGACCAGCAGGCTGTCGCGCCGCGCGTCCAGCAGGTT
>JAICUU010000374.1 GCA_025935675.1 Burkholderiales bacterium | reverse complement strand
GAGCCGGATCCGCACCTGCCCGCGCTCGACGCGCGGCGCAAGCTGCACGACGCGCTCGCCGATGTACCGGTGCCGGAGATCGCAAACATGGTTCGTCGCCCCTGACCGGGGCGGGCGCGCGAGGTGGCACCGGCAAGCGCGCCGGCGCGATGCGCGCGAAGCTCAGTGGGTCTCGGACGTGAGCATCGCCGGCAGCGACGAGAACTCGATGCCCTCCTCGCGCAATGCCTCGGCTTCGTCGGGCGTGGCCTTGCCGCGGATCGCGCGGGCAGGCACTTCCTCGTAGTGGATCTTGCGGGCCTCGTCGGCGAATTTCTCGCCGACGTTCTCGGTATTCTTCACGATCTCGCGGAGCTTCGCGAGGATCTCCGGCGGCAGGCCGGCGATGGCCTCGGTCGGAGCGCTCGCGTGTGAAACAACCGGCGCCGACGGCGCGGTCGTGGCCTCGACGGCATTGCGCGACTTGCCCGAGTTGACGCGCGCCGAGGGGCGCTTGTCGATCGCCGCGTCGTCGCACACCGGGCAGCGCACGAGCTCGCGCCCACGCTGGTCGGCGTAGGCGTCGGCGGACGCGAACCACCCTTCGAAGGCGTGGCCGTGCGAGCAGGCGAGGTCGAAGACGATCATGGTCCAAAAACGGCCGGCGTCAGGCCGGCGTTGACGCCATCTCCAGGCGGTCGATACGCCACATCTGGTAGCGCACCGCGAGAATGCAACCGGCGATGATCGAGAAGAGCGTCAGGAACGAGCCGACCGCGAGCGTCGACACGCCGGTCAGGCCCTGGCCGATCGTGCAGCCGAGCGCGGTGACGCCACCGAATCCCATCATCACGCCACCGGCGAGGTGATTGCCCACGTCCTCGGCGTTGGCGAAGCCCTCCCAGCGGAAGTTGCGCGTGGCGATCGCCACGACGAACGAGCCCGCGATCATGCCGAGCACGCCCGCGATGCCGAACGTGACGACGCGCGACTGGTCGGTCCACATGAGCAGGAGCTCGAGCAGGTACGCGGTGGGCGCGACGAACGAGAACGATTCGGCGCGGCCCGTGTTGGTCCCGACGAATTTCTCCTCGAGCGTCGACGGATCCTCGGCGACGTAGCCGAGATGCGCCGAGACATACCATCCGCCGACGATCACCGCGCCGATGACGAGGCCGCCGACGATGAGCTCGGGCGTGGTGCGGAAGTCGCGGCTCTTGAACACGAACGCCGCGATCGCCGCGGCGACGACGAGCGGAAGCCACCAGTGCACGCTCGCCGGCACGCCCCACGCATTCAACAGCGCGGGCAGGTCCGACGCCTTGTCGCCCAAGTGGATGCGCACCGGATCGAGGCCGTACGCGCGCACGCCGGCGAACACGCCCTTCAGCGTCATGTACGCGGCGGCGGCGAGCACCACCAGCACGATCAGCGATTTCAGGTTGCCGGCGCCCAGCCGAATGAGCGTCTTGCTGCCGCAGCCCGACGCGAGCGTCATGCCGGCGCCGAACAGCAGCCCGCCGACGACGTTCGACAGCCACGGCACGTCGGCGTTGGTGTAGATCGACTTCTCGACGTTGATGAGGCCCGCGGCGTCGAGCAGCCCGGCGCCGGCGATCGCCACGGCGATCGCGAGCAGCCACATGCGCATGCGCCGCCAGTCGCCGAAATTGACGACGTCGGTGATCGCGCCCATCGTGCAGAAGCTCGAGTACTGCGCGACGGCGCCGAACACGAACGCCAGCGCGAACGCGCTCCAGACGACGATCGTGGCGAGATGGGCGGTGTCGGGCATGGCGGGATTATAGATAACCGCTAATGTGAGCCGGCGCTCGCCAGCCACCGTCATTCCCGCGAATGCGGGAATCCAGTACTGGCGATGGCTTGGGCCGCACGCATTCCGTCCTGGCGTCACGACTGGATCCCCGCTTGTATGGTGCGGGATGAAGCTGTGGTGAGATTGGGTGCTGGGGTGACGGACGGGTTCCCGTATCTGCCAGCGCGGTGGTTGCGATATCTGCCAT
>JAICUU010000092.1 GCA_025935675.1 Burkholderiales bacterium | reverse complement strand
GGGCGGTGCCTGTGTCCTGGGGGGGGGGGTTCGCCCTACTTCCCTACAACCCCCCGGCCCCCCGCGGGCAACCCCCCCCGCCCGATGACGCTGAGCGCTTTGCGGAGGTCACTTCGCACCTCGTGGCTTGGCGTGGCGAACCGCCACTCCGTGCGCGGCGGGACGGGTGCGCACGCCGGAGCGCCTGCTGCATGAAGCGGAGGCGGGCGCACCCGTCCCGCCGCGCCTCGCACAACGGGGTTTCGGGTGCGACCTGGGAAGGTGTTGGCGGTGCCGCGGGTTACTGCGCGTGGTCGAGCATCGCCGGGTCGATCGACACCGATGCGAAGTCGACGTTGCCGCGGCGGGCGTGCGCCTTCTGCTCGTTGGTGCCGTCCTCGATCGACTCGACGCGCGTGTTGGGGGCGTTCTGGTTAATGAGCCACGCGAGGTTGGTTGCCGAGTCGGAGGCGGTCATCGCCTCGTCGTACGTGATGCGGCCATCGAGGAACAGGCGGCACAGCGCCTGCTCGAAGGTTTGCGATCCGGGATAGAGCGACTGCTCCATCGCTTCCTTGATCTGCGCGAACTCGCCGCTCTTGATGAGCTCGGCGATCAGCGACGTGTTGAGCAGGATCTCGACGGCCGGCTGCAGCTCGCCGTCGCGGTTGCGCACGAGGCGCTGCGAGATGATGGCGCGCAGGCCGATCGACAGGTCGGACAGCACCGCCGAGCGCGCGTCGTGAGGGAACAGGTTGATGATCCGCGACAGCGCGTGATAGCTGTTGTTGGCGTGGATCGTCGACAGGCACAGGTGGCCGGTCAGCGTGTGGATCAGCGCCGCCTGCATCGTCTCCTTGTCGCGGATCTCGCCGATCATGATGAGGTCGGGCGCCTCGCGGAGCGCATTGGCGAGCGCGAGGTGATAGTTCTGCGTGTCGATGCCGATCTCGCGCTGGTTGACGATGCTCTGCTTGTGCTCGAACAGGTACTCGATCGGGTCCTCGATCGTCAGGATGTGGCCGGGCTTCTTGAGGTTGCGATGGTCGATCATCGCCGCGAGCGTGGTCGACTTGCCGGAGCCGGTGGCGCCGGCCACCAGCACGAGGCCGCGGCGCTCGACGACGAGGTCGAGCAGCACCGGCGGCAGCCGCAGCTGCGCGAACGGCGGGATGTTGCTGCGCACGTAGCGGATGACGAGCGAGATCGTGCCGCGCTGGCGGAAGATGTTGATGCGGAAATTGCCCACCGCGCGGTCGAGGTGCGAGAGGTTCATCTCGAGCTCGCTCTCGAACGCGCGCGCCTGCTCCTTGTTCATCAGCTCGTAGGCGATGCGACGCACCGTGTCGGGGTCCATCGGCTGCGTCGACACCGGCGAAACCACGCCGTTGACCTTGAGGTTGATCGGCGCGCCGCAGGAGATGAACAGGTCGGAAGCCTGCTTCTCCGCCATCAGCTTGAAGAGCCGGTCGAGGAACATGGTGCGTCACCCTTTGCATGCGCCGCCGCCGGCTACAATGCCGGGGCGGACGGTTCTCATGATGATGTCATGAAATGTCGCGGGCCGCCACGCAATGCGCGCGTTCGCGCGTCGCTGGCCGGCATGCGACGATTCCGTAACGGATCACTGCCTAAGCAATTTCCATGCTCGCCATCATAGGGGGCAGCGGCCTCGATACGCTGCCCGAGCTTCGCGACGCCCGCGGCACGCCGCTCGATACGCCCTTCGGGCGGTCGGCCACGCTGTGGCGCGGCCGGCTGGCAGGAACCGAAGTGCTTTTTCTCGCGCGGCACGACACCGGCCATCGCCTGCCGCCGCACCGGATCAACTACCGCGCGAACATCCGCGCGCTCGCCGATGCGGGGGCGTGCGACGTCATCGCCGTGGCGGCCGTGGGCGGCATCGCCGGGCATCCGCCCGGCTCGCTGGCCGTGCCGCGACAGATCGTCGACTACACGTCGGGGCGCGACGCGACGTTCTTCGACGGCGACGGGGCGGCGGTCACGCATGTCGATTTCACCGAGCCGTATGCGCCGGCGCTGCGTGCGGCGCTGCTCGCCGCGGGACGTGCCGCGTCGGTCGCGCTCGTCGATGGCGGCGTCTACGCGGCAGTCAACGGCCCGCGGCTCGAGACCGCGGCCGAGATCGACCGGCTCGAGCGCGATGGCGCGACGATGGTCGGCATGACCGGCATGCCCGAGGCGGCGCTCGCCCGCGAGGCCGGCCTCGCGTACGCGGCGCTGACGCTGTCGATCAACCACGCCGCCGGACGCGGCGAGAGCGTTGCGGGCATTTCGCACGACGCACTGCTGAAGGTGCTCGGCAAGGGAATGCGCGACGTTTGTGCGATCCTCGAGGCCGTGGCGAGGCAGCGAGGCACGACGACGTGATACGCGACATCCTGCGAATGGGCGACCCGCGGCTTTTCGAGCGCTCGTCGCCAGTGACGGCGCTCGGCACGCCGGCGTTGCACGCGCTGCTCGCCGACATGCGCGAGACGATGGCCGCGGCCAGCGGTGCGGGCCTCGCCGCGCCGCAGATCGGCGTGCCGTTGCGCGTCGTGATCTTCGGCGTCGAGGCCAACCCGCGCTATCCCGACGCCGAGCCGGTGCCGTACACCGAGCTCGTCAACCCGGTGATCACGATCCTCGGCGACGACGAGGAGGACGGCTGGGAAGGGTGCCTCTCCGTACCCGGATTGCGCGGTGTGGTGCCGCGTTTCACGACCCTGCGCTACGAGGGCTTCGATCCGGTCGGCAACCCGATCCGGCGCGAGGTGACCGGTTTTCATGCCCGTGTCGTGCAACACGAATGCGATCACCTCGACGGCGTGCTCTACCCGATGCGGATGCGCAATTTCCGGCAGTTCGGCTATACCGACATCCTCTTTCCAGGGCGGGAGACGGTCGGCGAGTGACGGGCGTTGTCCAGCACAGGCGGTTCGGACACTGGGAGCCGCTGGAATGGGTGGTTCGGCAGCCGATGTCGGCCCCTTTGACACTGCCTCAGACGGCGCCCGCAGTACGGTATCCAAGTCCTTGATGCGGCAGCAATCACGCCGGGTTGCCCGAAACTTGCGTGTATATAGGCATCCGAATGCGAACCCAGCGAACAACCACCATGCCGCAAGGAAAATCCACCAGTCGCAGGCGATTTGTACGCTCCATCGCGCCTGCTGTCGTGTTGTCGGCCGGCCTCCTGGGCGCGGGCGCCGCGTACGCGGTGCCTGAGCTTCAGTTGACGGTGCCGGGCGGCACGTACGATGGAACGCTTGAAACGACGTTCGCGTCCGGCCAGACGTTCGACCTGTACGCGCTGTTCGGGCCGAACAAGGACACCCTCTCCGACACTTTCTACATTTCGTTCGCACTCGAGCTTGGCGCGGACGATTCACCGGTGGGCACGAGTGGCTCGCATCCCGCGCTGAATGCGGGTTCATTCAAGTTCGGTGGCCAGACGTACAACGTGACGTCAGACCTCACTTGGGGTACGCCGAGCGGATTGCCGACGCACGGCGATTTTCCGACGTGGTACGGCATGCTGCCCTTCCAGTTCTCGTCCGGCAACCAGACCGCATCGATCGACACCCAGACGACGACGCCGAGCTCGATCAGTGGTGGCTGCTTGAGCGACTGTCTCTACTTCACCAGCTTCGCCGTCGATACTTCACTGCTGTCGAGTGCGTATTCGATCCACTTCGACCTGTTCGACCAGAAAACGCTCGATGGCGACCATCCGGCCGTCAACGCGCCGTTCTCGCACGACGCGCAAAGCCTTGATGGCGGCTGCACCCAGGTGCCATGCGGCCCGCGCGAGCAGGTGCCGGAGCCCGCGACGCTCGCTCTGATGATCGCCGGATTGGCGGGCCTCGTCGCCACACGCCGTCGCCGCCGCTGATTCAAACTGCTGCAAGCGCGCAGGGCCGCTTAGGCGGCCCTTCGTCTTTCCGGGCGCCGCTCATTGCGCGCGGCGCGGGGAACACCCTCAGGCCGGCACCGCCAAGGCGTCGTAGAGCATCGTCTCGAGCCGCAGCAGCGCCTGCTCGTCGTGCAGCCGCGCGCCGTCGATCAGGAACACGTCCTCGGCGCGGTCGCCGAGCGTGTTGATCTTGGCGCTCGCGATGTTGACGTTCGCCTCGGCTAGCAGCCACGCGACCTGCGCGAGGAGGCCAGGGCGGTCGCCGGCGACGACCTCGAGGATGTAGCGCAGCCCCTTGTCGTCCGGGAAGATCTGGATCTCGGGCGTCAGCGGGAAGTGCCGCAGGCGCCGCGACAGCCGCCCGCTCGTCGGCGGCGCGAGCGGGCCCGCATCGGTGAGCGCCTTGCGCAGCTCGTGCTCGACGTACTGGATCGCCGAGCGCGACGTCGCGCCGGGATTCGCTGGGTCGTGCACGACGAACGTGTCGAGCGCATAGCCGCCGCGCGTCGTGTGGATGCGCGCCTCGAGGATCGACAGGCCCGCGCGCCCGAAGAAGCCCGCGATGCGCGCGAACAACGCCCTCTGGTCGGGCAGGTAGATCATCACCTCGAGGCCGGTGCCCGCGCGCGCGAGCCGTGCCTGGACGATGGGCTCGCGACGATCGAGCCGCCAGTGCAGGTTGCGCGCATGCCAGGCGATCTCGTCGGCGGTGTGGCGCTGGAAATAGGCGACGTCGAGCGCGTTCCACAGCGGAGCCTCGGCGCCGTCGGCGATCGCCGCGAGACGGAGCAACCGCCGCGCCTCGTCCTGGCGCACGCGGATCGAGTCGTGCAGCGCGGTCGCGCCGCCGTGCTCGAGCGCGCGCCGCGTCGCGTGGAAGAGGTCCTCGAGAAGCTGGCCCTTCCATGCGTTCCACACCTTCGGGCTCGTGCCGCGGATGTCGGCGACCGTCAGGAGGTAGAGCGCGGTGAGGCGACGCGCGTCGCCGACTTTCTGTGCAAACGCCTCGATCACCGCGGGATCGGTGAGGTCGGATTTTTGCGCGACGGCACTCATCGCGAGGTGGTTTTGCACGAGCCACGCGACGAGCTCCGCATCTTTGCGTGGCAAGCCGTGCGTGCGGCAGAACCGCTTCGCGTCGCGCGCACCGAGCGTCGAATGGTCGCCGCCACGGCCTTTGCCGATGTCGTGGAAGAGCCCGGCGAGGTAGAGCAGCTCCTTGCGCTCGAAGTCGCCGATCAACCGCGAGCAGAGCGGGTATTCGTGCGCGTGCTGCGCCTCGGTGAAGCGCCGCAGGTTGCGGATCACCATCAGCGTGTGCTCGTCCACCGTGTACACGTGGAAGAGGTCGTGCTGCATCTGCCCGACGACTCGCCCGAACACCGGCAGATACGCGCCGAGCACGCCGGTCAGGTTCATCCGCCGCAGCTCGTGCGTGATGCCGCGTGGCTCGCGGAACATCGCGACGAAGCGCGCGCGATTGCCGGCATCGCGGCGGAACGCGGCGTTGATGTGGCGACGCGCGCGTACGATCGCGCGCAGCGTACGCGCCGACATCCCCTTGAGCTCGGCGTGCCGCTGCATCGTCAGGAACGCGTCGAGGATCGCCGACGGGCGCTTGTCGAAGAGCCCGGCGTCGCCGATGTGCAGCAGCTCGTCGAGCGCGACGAAGTCGGAGTCGATCGGCGTCGCCACGCGCGAAGGCGCGAGGATGCGCACGCCGAGGTTCTGCATCAGGATCGTGTTGAGAAGGCGCACCTCGCGGGCCGCACGGTAATAGCGCTGCATCAGGCGTTCGCTGGCGCGGCGCGTCGGCGTGTCGGCAAGGCCGACCTCGCGCGCGAGCGCCGTCTGCTCGTCGAACACGAGCCGGTCCTCGCGGCGCGCGGCGAGGTAGTGCAGGCGCACGCGCAGCGTCGCGATCGTGCGCTCGTGGCGCGATGCGCTTCTCGCCTCGGCGAGCGTCATCAGGCCGTTGTGCGCGAGCTCGCGCCAATTGCGGCCGAGGCCGGCGGCAGCGGAGACCCACAGCACCGTCTGCAGGTCGCGCAGGCCACCCGGGCTCTCCTTGACGTTGGGCTCGAGATTGTAGATCGCGTCGTCGTACTTGAGATGCCGCTGCTGCTGCTCGAGCGCCTTCGCCGCGTAGAACGCGCGGATGTCGAGCGCCGCGGCAAAGCGCGCCGAGAACAGGCGTGCGAGCTTCGCCGAACCGGCGATGCGGCGGTGCTCGAGCAGGCTCGTGCGCACGGTGACGTCGGCGGCCATCTCCCGCTCGCACTGGGCGATCGTGCGCGTCGCGTGCGCCGCCTCGAGGCCGATGTCCCACAGCGTCGCGACGAAGCGCTCGAGCGACGCCGCGTCGGGCGACTCCGCGTCGTCGAGCAGGATCAGGAGATCGACGTCGGAATGGGGGAAGAGCTTGCCGCGGCCGTAGCCGCCGACGGCGAGTAGGGCGGCGCCGGCCGGCATCCGTGACGCCTGCCAAACGTCCTTCAGCACGCGATCGGTCAGGCGCGCGAGCCCGCGCAGCAGCCGCGGCGTGTCGGGGCGCGCGAAGAACGCGTTGCGCAGCGCGAGTCGCTCGCTCGCGAGCGTGTCGCGCCAATGCGCGATCGGCGACGCGACTTTCATCGCCGACTCGATCATGCCCGGCACGGCGGCCATGAGCGTTGCGTCAGGCGTCGAGCGGCGGGGGCGGCGGCGTGCCGCTGGAGACGGTCAGCACCTCGAAACCGTCGTCGGTGACGAGCACCGTGTGCTCCCATTGCGCCGACAGCGAGTGGTCGGCGGTGACGATCGTCCAGCCGTCGGCGAGGCCGCGGATGCCCGGGCGGCCGGCATTCACCATCGGCTCGACGGTGAAGATCATGCCGGGCTGGAGCTTGAGGCCGGTGCCGGGGCGCCCGTAGTGGAGCACCTGCGGCTCCTCGTGGAAGCGCCGGCCGATGCCGTGCCCGCAGAACTCGCGGACGATCGAAAAGCCGTTGCTCTCGGCATGACGCTGGATCACGTGGCCGATGTCGCCCAGGTGCGCGCCCGGTCGCACGGCGCGGATGCCCTTCCACATCGCCTCGTAGGTGACGTCGACCAGGCGCCGCGACTGGATCGACGGCGCGCCGATGAAGAACATGCGGCTCGAGTCCCCGTGGTACTCGTCCTTGATGACGGTGACGTCGACGTTGATGATGTCGCCGTTGCGAAGCTTGCGGTCGCCCGGGATGCCGTGGCAGACGACGTGGTTGATCGACGTGCAGAGCGACGCCGGATACGGCGAATGGCCGGGCGGCGCGTAGTTGAGCGTCGCCGGCACGGTGCGCTGCACGTCGACCATGTACACGTGGGCGAGGCGGTCGATCTCGCCGGTGGTCACGCCGGCCTTGACGTGGGGCGTCAGGTAGTCGAGGAGCTCTGAGGCGAGGCGGCCGGCCTCGCGCATGCGCACGATCTCGTCGGCGGACTTGATGGGGACGGACATGGCGTCAATGGTGGGGGCTGGTGATCACGCCCGCAACAGCTCGTTGATCGCGGTCTTGGCGCGGGTCTTGGCGTCGACGCGCTTGACGATCACCGCGCAGTAGAGGTGGAGCCCGGTGTCGCCGGACGGCAGGCTGCCGGCGACGACGACCGATCCGGCCGGCACGCGGCCGTAGGACACCTGGCCGCTCGCGCGATCGACGATCCGCGTGCTCTGGCCGAGGAACACGCCCATGCCGAGCACCGCGTTCTCCTCGACGATCACGCCCTCGACGACTTCGGAGCGCGCGCCGATGAAGCAGTTGTCCTCGATGATCGTCGGGTTGGCCTGCAGCGGCTCGAGCACGCCGCCAATGCCCACGCCGCCCGACAGGTGGACATTGCGGCCGATCTGCGCGCACGAGCCGACGGTCGCCCATGTGTCGACCATCGTGCCTTCGTCGACGTAGGCGCCGATGTTCACGTACGAGGGCATCAGCACGACGTTTTTCGCGACATAGGCGCCGCGGCGCGCGACGGCCGGCGGGACGACGCGCACGCCGGCGCGCGCGAAGTCGGCGTCGGTGAAGCGCGCGAACTTCGTGTGCACCTTGTCGTAGAACCGGAACGGCACCGCGGGCCCTTCAAGGCCGATGCCGGCGTTGCCGGCGAGGCGGAACGACAGCAGCACCGCCTTCTTGATCCATTGGTGGACGTGCCACGCGCCGTCGATCTTCTCGGCGACGCGCAGGCGGCCGGCGTCGAGCTCGGCGATCACGTGGTCCACCGCCTCGCGCACGTCGGCCGGAGCGTGCTCGGGGTCGAGCGTGGCGCGGGATTCCCACGCCGCGTCGAGTGTCGCGGACAGCGATGACATCGAATGGGGCTCGCGAAAAGTCGCGATTTTACCGCGTGGACCAGCGCCGCGCCCCCGCCCTGCCGTCATCCCCGGGAAGGGCGGGGGGCCAGAGGTGACCCACGGATCAGCGGGACGCGCACGTCCTCGCCGCGTCAGCCGAATTCCCGCATGCGCGGGAATGCCGATGGGCTCCGCCTACATCGCCTTGAACCGATGCGCGAAGCTGCGCGACACGGTGAGCGTCTCGGGACGCGACTTGAGATGGATGACCGGCTGGTCGCGCCAGTCACGCTCGACGCGCGCGATCGCGCCGAGATTGACGATCGTGCCGCGATGCACCTGCCAGAAGGCCTCGGGATCGAGCTCCTCGTAGAGCTCCTTGATCGGCTTGCGAATGAGGCCGTCGCCATTGCGGGTGACGACCTTCGTGTACTTGTCCTCGGCCTGGAAGTACAGGACATCGTCGATGGCGATCATCGTCAGCGCGTTGCCGAGCGACGCGCGCACCCAGCGCAGCGCCGGCGTCGCATCGCGCGCGGCAAGGCGCGCGAGCACCGCATTGAGGTCGAGCGGCGCGCTCTTCATGCGCGCCTTGAGCCGCGCGACGACCTTGGCGATGCGATCGGGTGCGACCGGCTTCAACAGGTAGTCGATCGCGCCTTCCTCGAACGCCGCGACCGCGTATTCGTCGTACGCGGTGACGAACACCACGTGCAGGCTGCCGCCGAGCGCGCGCGCGACGTCGAGGCCGTCGCGCCCGGGCATGCGGATGTCGAGGAATGCGATGTCGGGCTGGTGCGTGCGTGCGAGCAACAACGCCTCGTCACCGTTCGGCGCCGTGCCGACGATGCCGAGCTCGGGCCACGCCTCGCCGAGCCGCGCCTTCAGTTGCGCGGCCAGCATCGGCTCGTCTTCGGCGATGAGGGCAGTGGCCATCAGTCGTGCGCGAGCGGGATCGACAGCGTCGCCAGCGTGCCTCCGCCCGGCGCAGCCGCCATCGTGAGCTTCGCGCGCTCGCCGTACAAGGCCGCGAGCCGCTCGCGGATGTTGCTGAGGCCGACACCCATGCCCGGGGACGGGGTTTCGATGGCGCCGACCCCGGTGCCGGTGTCGCGGACGCGCACGACGAGCCGGTCGCCCTCGGTTGTCGCGGTCACGTCGACGCGGCCGCCGTGGACCGTGGGCTCGAGGCCGTGCTTGACCGCGTTCTCGACGAGCGAGATGACGAGGTTGGGCGGGAACGCCGCGCCGCGCAGCGCGTCGGGCACGTCGACGGCGAACGCGAGGCGATCGCCCATCCGCATCTTGAGGATGTTGAGGTACGCCTCGATGAGCCGCGCCTCCTGGCCGAGCGTCGACGATGCGGCGCGCAGCTGCGGCAGCGACGCGCGCAGGTAGCCGATCAGGTGCGTGAGCAGCACGTTGGCGCGCGGCGGGTCGGTCTCGATCAGGTACTGCATCGACGCCAGCGTGTTGAACAGGAAATGCGGCTCGATCTGCGCCTGCATCATCTTGAGCTGCGCCTCGACGGCCTGTCGCGACAGCAGGTGGTGCTCCGCATCGGCGCGCTGCAGCGCGGCCTCGGCGAGCGAGTCGCGGATCCTGACGTGGAAGAACAGGCTGACGAACAGCCCGATGATCATCGACGCGACGACGTTGCCGACGAAGACCGCGCCATGGCTCGCGATGTAGGCACGGTCGTAGCCCTTGGCGACGATCACCAGCAACACGCCGATCACGGCGCCGACGGCGACCGCCGCGAGTAGGCGGCGGAACGCCTTGGGCTTGTCCCACGGCGACACCACGTTGACGCAATACGCGATCGAGAAGCCGGAGAGCTGGACGGTGACGAACGGATGCCAGAACGGCCGCGGGTCGTCGATCCACAGCGCCAGCGCGATGCCGGTGTTGAGCGCGGCGATCAGGAAGATCGACAGCGGCGACGCACGGAAGCCGGCGGCGAGCCGATCGGCGAAGCTGCGGCGCGGCGAGGCGGCGGTGAGCGCGTCCATGGGGTGATTCTAGGGGCGAACCGCCGCGATTCACGGCCCTCGCGACGGGGCGCCCGCCACCGGGACGAAGCGTTGCGGGGGGCGACTGGCCGTCAGCGCCCGTGCCGCACGAACCCGACCAGCCGCTCGACGCCCGCGGCGCACTCGGCGGCGTCGGCCACCAGCGCGACCCGCACGCGACCGACGCCCGGGTTCACGCCGTGCGCGTCGCGGCCGAGGAAGCTTCCCGGCAGCACGGTGACGTTGGCCGCGGCATGGAGGTCGCACGCGAACGCGACGTCGTCGCCGCCGACGTCGATCCACAGGTAGAACGCGGCCTCGGGCATCGCGCAGGGCAGCACGGCGGCGATTTCCGGCACCAGCGTGCGGAATTTCGCCGCGTAGAGCGCGCGGTTGGCGCGCACGTGCGACTCGTCGTTCCACGCGGCGATGCTGGCGTGCGCCACCATGCCGGACATCGCCGAGCCGTGATACGTGCGGTACTGCAGGTAGGCGCGCAGCAGCGCGGCGTCGCCGGCCACGAATCCCGAGCGCAGCCCCGGCGCGTTCGAGCGCTTCGACAGCGAGCCGAACACCACGAGCCGCGCGTAATCGCGGCGACCGCAGGCCGCCGCGGCGGCGAGCGCGCCGAGCGGCGCGCGCCCTTCGTCGAAGTAGATCTCCGAATAGCACTCGTCGGACGCGATGACGAAGCCGTGGCGATCGGCGAGCGCGAACAGGCGCTGCCACGTCGCGGCGTCGACGACGCTGCCGGTCGGGTTGTCGGGCGAGCACACGTAGAGAAGCTGCGTGCGGCGCCACACGCTCTCCGGCACCGCGTCGAAATCGTGACGGAAGCCACGCGCCGGGTCGGCGTCGACGCAGTACGTGTCGGCGCCGGCGAGCAGCGCCGCGCCCTCGTAGATCTGGTAGAACGGATTGGGCACGACGACCACGGGCGCCGGCCGGCTCGCGTCGATCACCGTCTGCGCGAAGCTGAACAGCGCCTCGCGGCTGCCGAGCACCGGCAGCACCTGGGTCGCGGCGTCGAGCGCGGGCAGCGCATGGCGTGCGGCGAGCCAACGCGCGATGGCCTCGCGCAGCGCGGGCGCGCCGGCCGTCGTGGGATAATTTGCGAGCGCGGGCGTGCCCTCGGCGAGCGCGTCGACGATGAGCCGGGGCGTCGGGTGGCGCGGCTCGCCCATGCCGAAGTTGATGGGCGACAGAGGCGGCGCCGCGTGACCGGCGAACAGCTTACGCAGCCGCTCGAACGGATACGGCTGCAGGCGCGTGAGGCGGGGATTCATTGCGGGGAAGGCGAGCGATGCGGCGCACGATTATAGCGATGCAGGCGCGGTGCGGCGCATGATGCGCAACGTGGTTGCGTACCGGTTGGCAGGCGCGGTTCAGCGAGCGCTGCAATGATGGCCGACGCCGTGCAGGCTTCGCGTGTGGCACGCGCGGCAGCTTTACTCGCGACGTTCGTGGCGGCGCTGCTCCTCGTTGCCGTCATTGCGTATTGGCTGTGGCGCTGGCTCGCGCCCGCGCCCGTGCATGTGATCGTCGCGCCGCCCCGCGACCCGGTCGCAACGATCGTCGCCTCGGGATGGCTCGCGGCGCCGCCCGCCACCAGCGGCGCGGCACCCGCGGCCGAGACCCTGGCCGGCGACGCCCGCCTCATCGGCGTCATCGCCGACACCGGCGGTGGCGGCTACGCGCTCTTTCGGCTGCCGGCAGGGCCGAAGCTCGTGCGCGAAGGCGCCGCGATCGCGGGTGGCGCAACGCTCGTGCACGTGGCGCCTTTCACGATCCGCATCCGCGACGCATCGGGCGAGCGCGACATCGCGCTGCGCGCCGCGAGCGCGAGCCCGATCGCGCCGTCGGTCGCGCCGGGTGTTGCCGCGCGGCCGCGCGCGGTGACCGCGGCCTGCGTGACGCCACCCGGTTTCAGCGGACCTGTCGTGAGGCTCAATGCCGAGCTGCTGCAAGGCCTCGCCGGACAGCCGGATGCGTTGCGTGCGATCGTCGTGCCGGAGCAAGGCGGGATGGCGGTGCGCGAGGGCAGCGGCTTCGCGCAGATGCTCGGCCTCGCGCCGACCGATCGTGTGCGTCTCGCCAACGGCATCCCGCTTGCGAACGCCGACGACGTGATGGCGGCGGTCGTCACGCCGCTCGTCGCCAATCAGTCGGTGCGCCTGTCGGGCACGCGCAATGGCAAGCCGCAGGAGATGCTGCTGCTCAACGCTGGCGCCTGTCCGGGCTAACCCGCTGTCATTCCCGCGCAAGCGGGAATCCAGTGACGTTGCGCGAGACGCGCAACGCCTGCCCATGGCCGCGCCACCGCTGGATCCCCGCTTGCGCGGGGATGACGGCAGGCTAGTCGCCCACCGCGCGCGATTCACGCCGCGCGTCGAGCCAGGCCACGAGGTCGCGCGGATGGTCGAGCCAGCCGTCCGCGGGCCAGCGGTCGGGATCGGCGCCCGGGCCGAGGTACCCCCAGCGCGCGACGAGCGTGGGCATGCCGGCGGCACGTCCCGCGTCGATGTCGCGCAGGTCGTCGCCGACGTAGACGAACGCCGAGGGCGGCAACGCGAGCGCCTCCGCGGCGGCCAGTAGCGGCGCCGGGTGCGGCTTGGGATGCGGCGTCGTGTCGCCGCTGACGATCGTGCCGGCGCGCGCCGCGAGCCCGAGATGCGTGGTGACGGGCTCGGTATAGCGCGCTGCCTTGTTGGTGACGATGCCCCACGCGAGGCCGCGCGCGTCGAGCGCATCGAGCATCGCCTCGACACCCTCGAAGAGACGAGTGCGATCGGCCAGCGTCGCGGTGTAGTGGACGAGAAACGCGTCGCGCAGCG
>JAICUU010000286.1 GCA_025935675.1 Burkholderiales bacterium | reverse complement strand
GCCCGCGAGGATGCGGCCCTTGCACGCGCCGCAGGCGCCGTTGCGGCAGCCGTACGGCAGGATCAGGTCGGCCTTCATCGCCGACTCGAGCACCGTGTCGTCGCCCTCGGCGGCGAAGCGGTGATCGCTGGGCATTATGGTAATCTCGAACGACATTGAAGCTGTGTCGCGACGGCGAGTCGCGAAGCGCGCGGTGTGATGCGAATCCTGCTGATCGGCTGTGGTGACGTCGCCTTGCGCACGGCCAACCTGCTGCGCGGCCGCGCGCGCCTCTACGGACTCGTGCGCCGCGCCGACGATGCGCCGCGATTGCGCGAGCGCGGCATCGTGCCGATGGTCGGCGACCTCGACGCACCGCGCACGCTTGCACGCATCGCCGTCTCGCCCGACGCCGTCCTGCACTTCGCGCCGCCGCCATCCGATGGCCGCGACGATCCGCGCACGATGCATCTTTGCGCGGCGCTCGCGAAGGCGCGCAGGATACCACGGCGATTCGTCTACGTTTCGACGTCCGGCGTCTACGGCGATTGCGCCGGCGCGCGCGTCGCCGAGACGCGTGCGCGGCGGCCGCAGTCGCCGCGCGCGGTGCGCCGTGTCGCTGCCGAGGACCGGCTGCGCGCATGGGCGGCGGCGCAGCGCGTGTCGCTCGCGATCGTGCGCGCGCCAGGCATCTACGCCGACACGCGGCTGCCGCTCGACCGGCTGCGCCACGAGACGCCGGTGCTGCAGGATGCCGACGACGTATACACCAACCACATCCATGCCGACGACCTCGCGCGCGCCTGCGTGGCGGCGCTGTTCCACGGCCGCCCGAACCGCGCGTACAACGCGAGCGACGATGCCGAGCTCAAGATGGGCGCGTGGCTCGACCTGGTCGCCGCGGCGCATCACCTGCCGCGGCCGCCGCGCGTTTCCTGGGAAGAGGCCGAGTCGCGGATCGCGCCGCTCTTGCTGTCGTTCATGCATGAATCGCGGCGCCTGTCGAACGCGCGGATGAAGCGCGAGCTCCGCGTCCGGCTGCGCTTTCCGACGCCGCAGGCAATGCTCGCCGACGCCGCGCCGCGCGTCGCCGCGACGCAGATGAAGCTCGCGCTGTGAGCGGCGCAGGGCCGCTCCAAGCCGCTCGCTCCCCAGTGCGGGGAGGGGCGCGAAGCGCGCGGCGGAGGGCGTCGTGAGCGAGGGCGAGCGGCAGCGCACGCCACAAGAGGTCGCGCTGGCGCGCCTCAAGCGCCGGCTCGAGCGCGAGACGCGCGCCGCCGAGACCAATCCCGATGGCACGCGGGCGCTGCCGCGCCGCACCGCCCCGGCGAGTGCCGACGGCACATCGCGCGCCGCTGCAGCGCAGGCCACTCCCCGCGCACGCGTAGTGCGGCCCGCATCGCGCGGCGCCGCCGAAGCGGTCGCTCGCGAGGCCTCGTGGGCGGCGAAGATCGATGCCTACGAGCGCCTTATTCGCCTCGACAAGCCGATAGGCTGGCTGTTGCTGCTGTGGCCGACGCTGACGGCGCTGTGGATATCGTGCTGGGGCAGTCCGAACGTGTCGACGATCGTCATCCTCGTCGTCGGCACGATCCTGATGCGCTCGGCGGGCTGCGCCTTCAACGACTGGGCCGACCGCGACTACGACGGCCATGTCGCGCGTACCGCCACCCGGCCGATCGCCACTGGCGAAGTCTCGCCTCGCGAGGCGCTGATCCTCGGCGCGGTGCTCGCGCTGGCGGCCTTCGTGCTGGTGCTCTTCACCAATCGCCTGACGATCCTGCTGTCGATTCCCGCGCTTGCGATCGCGCTCGCCTATCCGTTCACGAAGCGCTTCCTGTCGGTGCCGCAGGCGTTCCTCGGCATCGCGTTCAGCTTCGGCATCCCGATGGCGTTCGCCGCGCAGACCGAGGCGGTGCCGCCGATCGCGTGGTGGCTGCTCGCCGCCAATCTCTTCTGGGTGATCGCCTACGACACCGAGTATGCGATGGTCGACCGCGACGACGACCTGCGCATCGGCATGCGCACCTCGGCGATCACGTTCGGCCGCTTCGACGTCGCCGCGGTCGCAATCGCCTACGCGATCAACCTCACCGGCATGGCGTGGATCGGCTGGCACCGGCGGCTCACGTGGCCGTACTTCGTCGGCCTTGGCGTCGCCGCGGCGATCGCCATCTATCACATCGTGCTGATCCGCCACCGCGACCGCGACGCCTGCTTCAAGGCGTTCCGCCACAACCACTGGTACGGTTTCGCGATCTTCGCGGGTACCGTCGTTGCGCTGTGGCTGCGCTATCACGCGCGGCCGACGCTCGGCTGATGCCGCGCGCGACCGCGGCGCGCGCGCCGGCCGCCCGCGCGCCGCGCGGCGCCGCGCTCGAGGGCCTGGCGCCGGTGATCGCGCGCGATACACGCGTGCTGATCCTCGGCAGCTTCCCGAGCGTGGCCTCGCTCGCCGCCGCACAGTATTACGCCCATCCGCGCAACCACTTCTGGCCGATGCTGTCGGCGGTGCTCGACGAGCCGCTGACGACGCTCGCGTATCGCGCGCGGCTCGCCCGGGTACGGGCGCATCGCGTCGGCATCTGGGACACGATCGTCGCCTGCGAGCGTGAAGGCAGCCTCGACGCCGACATCCGCAATGCGCTGCACGGCGAGATCGTGCGCGTCACGACCGTCGCGAGGAACCTCAGGGCGGTATGCTTCAATGGCGGTACGGCCGCGCGTGCCGAGCCCGCTTGGCGCGAGGCGGGCTTCGCGACGCTGCGAATGCCCTCGACGAGCCCCGCGTACACGCGCCCGCTCGCCGAGAAGATCGCCGCATGGCGCGCGCTCACCGCCTTCCTCTGAACCCGCACGCATCCGGGGCACACCACCATGAATCTCGATCTCGCGAAGCGAAACGTCCTCGTCACCGGCGGCAGCAAGGGCATCGGCCTCGCCTGCGCGCGAGCGTTCCTTGACGAGGGCGCGAAAGTCGCGATCGTGTCGCGCAGCGGCGCCAACGTGGATGCCGCGCTCCAGGATCTCGCGGGCGCGAAGGGCATCGTCGCCGACCTCGCGAAGCCCGGCGATGCGACGCGCGCGGTCGACGAGGCGGAGCGCGCGCTCGGTCCGATCGACGTGCTCGTGAACTCGGCGGGCGCAGCGAAGCGCTACGCGCCCGACGAAATCGACATGGCCGCATGGCACGCGGCGATGGACGCCAAGTTCCACAGCGCGATGAACCCGACCACCGTGGTGCTGCCGCGGATGAAGGCGCGCAGGAGCGGTGTCGTCGTCAACATCATCGGCATGGGCGGCAAGGTGGGCAAGCCGTCGCATATCCCGGGCGGCGCCGCCAACGCGGCGCTGATGCTCGCGACGGCCGGCCTGGCCGCGGCGTACGGTCCGCATGGCGTGCGCATCGTCGGCATCAATCCCGGCACGACGCTGACGGGTCGCGTCGAGCAGGGGCTCGCCGCCGAATCGCGCATGCGCGGCGAGCCCGCCGAAGCGATCCGGGCCGCGCAGGAGCAGGGTATTCCGATGCGGCGCTTCGCGCGGCCCGAGGAGATCGCGGCGATGGCGGTGTTCCTCGCGTCATCGGCGGCGGCCTACGTCACCGGCGCGATCGTGCCGATGGACGGCGGGCTGCTCGCGGCCATCTAGAAGCCGGTGGCGTACCGCGACCTGCGCGAGTTCCTCGCGCAACTCGAAGCCGATGGCGAGCTGCGGCGCATCGCCGCGCCGGTCGATCCGCATCTCGAGATGACGGCATGGTGCGATCGCACGCTGCGTGCCGG
>JAICUU010000192.1 GCA_025935675.1 Burkholderiales bacterium | reverse complement strand
TCCATGTACGACTCGGCGTAGCGGTTGCCGTAGAAGAACTGCTGCCACTGCCGCACCATGCCCATGTAGCGGTTGTTGAGGTTCACGATCTTGACCGGCAGGTGGTACTGCTTGCAGGTGGAGAGCTCCTGGATGCACATCTGGATCGACGCCTCGCCCGTGACGCAGGCCACCGTCGCGCCGGGATTGGCGAGTTGCACGCCCATCGCCGCCGGCAGCCCGAAGCCCATCGTGCCCAAGCCGCCCGAGTTGATCCAGCGCCGCGGCTTCGCGAACTTGTAGTACTGCGCCGCCCACATCTGGTGCTGGCCGACGTCGGAGGTCACGAACGCGTCGCCGCCGGTGACCTCGTAAAGCTTCTCGATGACCGATTGCGGCTTGATCAGCGTGCTCTTGTGGTCGTACTTCAGGCAGTCGGTGCGCTGCCACTCCTTGATCTCGGCCCACCACGCCTTCAGCGCGGCGGCGTCGGGACGCTGCGCCGAGCCTTCGACCAGCCGGATCATCTCCTCCATCACGTCGCGCACGTAGCCGACGATCGGCACGTCGACCTTGACGCGCTTGGAGATCGACGACGGATCGATGTCGATGTGGATGATCCGGCGCTCGGCATTCGAGAAGTTCGCCGGGTCGCCGATCACGCGGTCGTCGAAGCGCGCGCCCACCGCGAGCAGCACGTCGCAGTGTTGCATCGCCATGTTCGATTCGTACGTGCCGTGCATGCCGAGCATGCCGGTGAACTGGGGGTCGGTGCCCGGGAAGCCGCCGAGGCCCATCAGCGTGTTGGTGCACGGGAAGCCCAGCAGGCGCACGAGGCGCGTCAGCTGCGACGCGGCATCGTTGAGGATGACGCCGCCGCCCGCGTAGACCATCGGCCGCTTGGCGTCGAGCAGCAGCTGCACCGCCTTCTTGATCTGGCCGGCGTGCGCCTTGGTCACCGGGTTGTACGAGCGCATCGACACCGACTTCGGATACGCGTACTCGGCCGACGCCTGCGTCACGTCCTTCGGGATGTCGACGAGCACCGGCCCGGGCCGCCCGCTTTGCGCGAGGTAGAACGCCTTCTTGATGGTGACGGCGAGATCGTCGACGTTCTTGACGAGGTAGTTGTGCTTGACGCAGGGGCGCGTGATGCCGACGGTGTCGCATTCCTGGAACGCGTCCTGGCCGATCGCGTGCGTGGGCACCTGCCCCGTCAGCACCACCATCGGCACCGAGTCCATGTACGCGGTGGCGATGCCGGTCACGGCATTGGTGACGCCCGGACCCGATGTGACGAGCGCGACGCCCACCTTCTGCGACGAGCGCGAATAGCCGTCGGCCGCGTGCACGGCGCCCTGCTCGTGGCGCACCAGCACGTGCTTCACCTTGTCCTGCTTGAAGAGCTCGTCGTAGATGTTGAGGACCGCGCCGCCCGGGTAGCCGAAGACGTACTCGACGCCCTCGTCCTGCAGGCAGCGGATCGTGATCTCCGCACCGGTCAATCGCATCGTTGGCCTCGCAATCGCTCGAAATGGTCGCCGCCCGCCGCGCGAGTCGCGCGCGAGCCGCCACGCCTGCAAAATCGATCGACACGCCGGGTCAGCGGTCGCCTCGGGGCCCTCCTGGGTGTCGACGAGTCCCCGAAAGCGGAAACTTCCGTCCCGCGTTGCTTGGAAGCTCCTTGGCGCTTGTGGCGCCGCCGGAGGCGTTGCGGAACGTCCGTTTTTGCAGCACAGCATCCGGCAGGAATCGCCGGACCGGCTCTACCTTAGCGGATCGCCGGGGTCGAATCAAGCGTGCGATGTTGCAGCGAACAATCGTCCGGGGCCATGGCGCGGATCGACGCGCATCGGACCGCTGCCGCGCGCGCAACGCCCTATAATCGCCGCGGACCCCGATCGAACGGCAACCACTGGCCACCCGACAGGAAATTTCCGCTTTTCTGGCCGACGTCGAGCGCCGCGCCTTCAAGCAGGCGATGTACGCGACGCGCGACGAGCACACCGCCGTCGACGTCGTGCAGGACGCGATGCTCAAGCTGACCGAGCGCTATTCGGACAAGCCGGCAGCCGAGCTGCCGCTCCTGTTCCAGCGGATCCTGCAGAACACGATCCATGACCATTTCCGCCGGCAGAAGGTGCGCTCGACGTGGACGACGCTGCTCTCCGCGCTCGGCCGCGGCGACGAGCCGGACGAGGATTTCGACCCGCTCGAGGCCATCGCCGCGCGGTCCGATTCGCACGAGGCGGCCGACCCCGCCGGACGGGCCGAGCAGGCGGAGACGATCGCTACCATCGAGGCGGCCATCGCCAAGCTGCCGGCGCGTCAACGCGAGGCGTTTCTGCTGCGTTACTGGGAAGAGCTCGACGTGGCGGAAACGGCGGCGGCCATGGGCTGCTCCGAAGGCAGCGTCAAGACGCACAGCTCCCGCGCCGTCCATGCGCTGTCCACCGCGCTCGCGGCCAAAGGCCTGAAACCATGACCGGCAGCGACGAAGAACTCGCCCGCAGGATCGCCGCGCGGCTCGATCGCGCCGCGGCCGACCTGTCCCCGGGCATCGCCTATCGACTGCAGCAGGTGCGCGCCCGCGCGCTCGACGGTGCATCGCTCGCCGCGGCGCCGTCGATGTCGCCCGCGCTCGCCACGGCGGGCGCGCCCCGCCTTGCCGGGTTCGGCGGCACATCCGCCGCCGGCCATTGGCGCCTCTGGCTCGGCATCGTGCTGATCGTCGCCGCCGGCCTGGGCTACCAGCAGTGGCGCGACTACCGCCTGGTCCAGGCGTACGAGGACCTCGACGCGCAAATCCTGTCGTCCGACCTGCCGATCGACGCCTACCTCGACAAGGGATTCGAAGCGTGGCTTGCCGCGACCAAGCCCGCCAGCTGACCGCGGCGCTGTCGGTCGCACTGTCCCTCTTTTTCGCCGGAATCGGCGACGCTGGCGCGCAGCTCGCGCTGACGTCGCCCCGCTGGACCGATCTCACGCCCGAGGAGCGCACGATCCTCGCGCCGCTCGCGCCACCGCAGTGGGAAAAGTTCGACGCCGAGCGCAAGCAGAAATGGCGCGGACTCGCCAAGCGGTACCCCAAGATGTCGCCCCAGCGCCAGGCGCGCATGCAGGAGCAGATGAAGACCTGGGCGACGCTCTCCCCCGAGGAGCGCCACGCGGCGCGCGAGAAGTACAAGGCGATGAAGAAGCTGCCGCCCGACCAGCGCGCCGACATGCAGCGTAAGTGGGACGAATACCGCAAGCTCTCGCCGGAGGAACGCGCCGCGGTCCGTGCGCGAAGCGCCGCCGCCGGCCGGCAAGATCCGGCTGCCAAAATGCCCACGCCCGACACGCCGCCCCCGGCGGCGAAGCCGGCGCCAGCCGGCGCTCAAGCGCCCGCCAACGTGCCCCCTTCCGGCCTGCCGGCTGCCGCGCCGCCCGCGGCAGTGCCGCCATCGGCCACACCGCCGGTGGCCGGCCAGCCCGTTGCAGTGCCGCCTCCGCCCGGCCAGCCGCCCGCCGCCGCGGTGATCCCGGCGCCGCAAGCACCGACGCCCCGCCCGGCCGGCTGACGTTGGAGACCGCGCCGCCCACCGGCGACGCCGGGCCCTTGCGTCGCCTGGGCGCCGCCCTCTACGAGCTGCTGCTGCTGACGGCGCTCGCCTTCATCACCCAATTCGCGCTGCTGCCGCTCGTCAGTCCCGGCCACGCGGCGACGGCGACCGCGCTGACGGTTCCGCCGCCTGCCGTGCGCACGATCGTGTTCTGCGCGCAGTTCGCCGTGTTCGCGCTGTACTTCATGTGGCTGTGGACCCACGGCCGGCGCACGCTCGCTCAGAAGACGTGGTCGCTCGCGCTCGTCGACGCGCAGGGCCAGCCGCTCGACAGGCGGCGCGCGCTGATCCGCTATTTCGCGCTGTGGATCGGCCCCGCGCTGGCGCTCCTCGCCTATGTCGCGCTCGAGCGCATCGGCCACGGCAGGCTGGCCGCGATCCTTCTCGCCTTCAATTTCCTGTGGGCGCTCGCCGATCCCCGGCGCCGGTTCCTGCACGACGGGATCGCCGGCACGCGCGTCGTCGTCGCGCGTCCCGTGGCGAGCCCGCGACCTGCATGAGCACGTCGTTGCCGCTCGACGATGCACGCGCGCGGCGGCATGCGCTGCGCTTCGTGCTGCTGATCGGCGTCCTCAGCCTCTTCGCCGACTTCGCGTACGAAGGCGCGCGCAGCGTGCTGGGCCCGTTCCTCGCGACGCTCGGCGCGACCGCGACCGTCGTCGGCGTAGTCACGGGCTTCGGCGAGCTCGCGGGCTACGCGCTGCGCCTCGTGTCGGGACGCGTCGCCGACATGACGGGACGCTACTGGCCGATGACGATCGCAGGCTACGTCGTGCAGATGGCCGCGGTGCCGGCGCTCGCGTTCGCGGGCTCGTGGCCCGCCGCCGCGGCGCTGATCGTGCTGGAGCGCGTCGGCAAGGCGATCCGCAATCCGCCGCGCGATGTGATGCTCGCGCACGCCGGCAGGCGCATCGGTGGCTACGGCTGGGCGTTCGGCCTGCACGAAGCGCTCGACCAGATCGGCGCGATGGCCGGGCCGCTGGTCGTCGGCGCGGTGCTGGCGGCGCGCGGCAGCTACTCGCTCGCGTTCGCGGCACTCGGCGTGCCGGCGGCGATCACCGTCGCGCTCGTGATCGTCACGCGCATTGCGTATCCGCGGCCGCAGGATCTCGACATCGAGGAGCCGGCAACACACGATCAAGGGTCGCTTCCGCGCGTGTTCTACCTGTATCTCGCCGGCGCCGCGCTGGTCGCCGCCGGCTTTGCCGACTATCCGCTGATCGCGTTCCACTTCGCGCGCGAAGGCGTGGCGTCGGTCGAGGCGATCGCCGTGTTCTACGCGGTGGCGATGGGCGCGAGCGGCGCGGGCTCGCTCGCGTTCGGCCGTCTCTACGATCGCCGCGGATTCGGCGTGATCGTCGTGCTCACGCTCGCGTCCGCGGCGTTCGCGCCGCTCGTGTTCCTCGGCGGCTTCTGGACGGCGGTCGCCGGGGTTGCCGTCTGGGGCCTCGCGATGGGCGTGCACGACTCGATCATTCCGGCCGCCGTCGCGACGATGGTGCCGCCGCAGCGCCGCGCGACGGCGTTCGGCATCTTCATGGCGGGCTATGGCATCGCGTGGTTCGCCGGCAGCGCGCTGATCGGCGTGCTCTACGATCGCTCGCTCGCCGCCGCGATCGCGTTCTGCGTGGTCGCCGAGGTCGCCGCGGTGCCGATCCTCGTCGTTGTCGGGCGGCGCCTCCGCGCGGCGGCGGCGGCCGCCTAGCGCGCGGGCGGCGGCGCGCCGGCGCGGCCGAGCGCGACGCCGATAGCGATCAGCACCATCCCCGCGATCGCCTCGAGCGTCAGCGTCTCGCCGAACAGCCCCCACGCCATCAGCGCCGTCACGGCGGGCACGAGGAAGAAGAGCGCGGCGACGTCGGCTGCGCGACCGTGGCGGATCAGCCAGAAGAGCAGCAGGTTGGCGCCCGTCGACAGCACGATCACCGACCAGCCGAGCGCGAATGCGAACGACGGCGTCCAGTCGATGTGGCCATGCTCGACATACAACGCGAGCGGCGCGAACAGGACCGCGCAGGTCGAGAACTGGATCGACGCGCCGCTGCGCAGGTCGACCTGCGCCGCATGGCGCTTCTGCCACAGCGTGCCGACGCTGATCGCGACGAGCGCGACAAGCAGCGCGACGACGCTCGCCACGCTGTCGCGGCCGATGCGGTGGTGAACGACCAGCGCGACGCCGGCGAGCCCGACGACGAGGCCGAGCCACTGTCGCGCGACGACGCGCTCGCGCAGCCAAACGCGCGCCAGCACGACGGTCACTACCGGCTGCAGGCCCACCAGCATCGCGCTCGTGCCCGCGGACACGCCATGGCCGATGGCGAAGAACACGCCGCCGAGATAGCCGCCCTGGATCAGCGCGCCGACCAGCATCGTGTGCGCCGCCTCGCGCGGCGACGGCCACGGCGCCGACGTGGCGAGCGCGATCGCCGTCATGATAAGCGCGACGAGGCAGAAGCGCGCGAACAGGAACGCGAACGGCGTCGCGTACGGCAGGCCGAACTTGGCGGCGATGAACCCCGTGCTCCACAGCACGACGAACGTCGCGGCCATGCTCGCGCCGGCGTGCGGCGAGACATCGGCCGCGGCGGTTGCACGCGCGGCGTCGCTCATCGCAGCGCCGCGATCGCGCGCCGTTGCACCGGCGGCGTCACGCCTTGCGCTTGCGTGCTGCCGCGTCGCGCTTCGCCGCCGCGCGGTAGCGCTTCACCGACGCGACGATCTCCTGGCGGGCCTCGTCGGCCTCGACCCAGCCGGCGAGCTTCACCCATTTGCCGGGCTCGAGGTCCTTGTAGTGCTCGAAGAAATGCGCGATCTGCTGCGCGACCAGCGCCGGCAGGTCGCGCGGCGAGCCCACCTCGCGGTAGATCGACGT
>JAICUU010000183.1 GCA_025935675.1 Burkholderiales bacterium | reverse complement strand
GTCGTCGGCGACACGCTGTTCATGCCGGACGTCGGCAGCGCGCGCGCCGATTTTCCCGGCGGCGACGCGCGCACGCTCTACCGGTCGCTACGGCGCTTCCTCGCGTTGCCCGCGGACACCGTCGTGTTCGTCTGCCACGACTACCCGCCGCCGACGCGCAAGGCGAGCTGGCAAACCTCGGTCGCCGAGCAGCGCGCGCGCAACGTGCACGCGCATGACGGCGTCGACGAGGCGGCGTTCGTGGCGATGCGCACCGCGCGCGACGCCACGCTCGACATGCCGGCGCTGATGCTGCCTTCGGTACAGGTCAACGTGCAGGCGGGCCGCCTGCCGACGGCGGGCGCCAACGGCGTCGCCTACCTGCGCATCCCGCTCGACGCGTTGCCGCTGCGCAGTTGAGCGCGACGGCGCACGCTCGCGCGATGTGGTCGACAAGGCGCGACGCTTTTATCGACGTGTGCAGGTTGTCCATAACAATATAATAATCAACAACTTAGCGTCGGCAATTTTTACAACGCTCGCGCTGACCGGCCCGACCCCGGCGCGCACTTGCGCCTAACCAGCTGAACGCAAACCGATTTTCGGACGTGGGCCGGCGATTGCTTATGAGGCCGTCCAGGAACGGTTCGCGGGAGCGGCGCAATGTGGTTTCGCGTGTGGAGCACGAGGGTGAAGGCGGTATTGCTGGCGACGGTATTGCTGGCGATTCCGCTGGCGATGACGCCGCCGGCGTTCGCCAACCTCATCACGTTCGACTTCGACTCGATGGCGTATCGATCGAGCTCGACGCCGGGCAGCAACGCTGCGGTGGGCACGTATCTGAACGGCGTGTGGTCGGGTGCGGGGCAGGCGGGCAACATCACCGTGACCGGCGCGGGCGAGCTGTCGAACAACCAGTACACCGGTGACGGCCATGTCGTCGGTCCGTCCAAGTGCACACGCTACTACGCGCAGCAAGTCTGCACCGCATGGTCGACGACGCCGGCAACGCTCGGCAGCACCGAAGGCGGCGACCAGGGCACCGCGGCCGTCGATCCGTTGTCGACACAGTCCCCCGACAACTACATCGTCAACGCAAGCAGCGACCGCATCACGATCACGTTCCCGACGCCGGTCTACGCGCTGTCGTTCGACTTCGAGATCTTCCCCGACGGCACCTGCCCGTCGTCGACGAATTGCGGGCGCGGCGGGGTGAACGTCCCCGACTTCTCGCTTTGGGTCGACAACACGTTCCAATGGCAGGTGCTCGGCACCTATCCCGGATCGTCGAACACGTACGCCCACTCGCCGAACAGCAGCCACGGCAGCACGGAGAAGGCGCCCCAATACTTGAGTCACGCCGGGCTCATCGTGTTCGACCAAGGCGCGACGCAGGTGTCATTCGTCGACTGGCCGCAGCGCATCGGCATCGACAACCTCGTCGTCGACACGCAATGCGAATACCTCTCCTGCCCGCGGCACGATGCGCCGGAGCCGCCGACGCTGCCGCTTACGGTCGGCGCGCTCGCGGCGCTGGCTTGGTGCGTGCGGCGCGGGCGGCGCACATCGACGCAGGTCATCCGCGGCACGCTCAACGGAAACTGACGCGCGCAAGCGGCAGGACGCACGCGAACGATCATGGTGGGAGCAGGAACGCGAACGGCGCCGAAGAGCGCCGTTCGCGTCTGCACGTGCTGGTGGAGGTGGGCGGAATCGAACCGCCGTCCGGAAGACCTCTACAGTCGGGACTACATGCTTAGTCGCGCCATTTGGCTCTCGCCCCCACGACGCCGACGGACGGGCTGCGCAGGAGCCAGCCGCCTTGCTTTAGCGCCTCGCCCAAGCGGCCCGGGCGGACGCGATCACTCGAAATGTCCTCGCTGTGACGGTTAGATCACCCGGCCTGAGTGCCGACCGGTGCGAGGTCCGGCGGGGTTAAGCCGCCAGAGCGTAGGTTTCGTCGTTCGCAGTTAAGTTTGCGAATTGCTCGGGTTTAACGAGGACAAGCGCCTCGGCATGCCCCGCGCTGCTTCGATACCCCCGTCGAGACCGGTGCACCCCCGTGTTCGGGGCGCAACAGGCTGTAACAGAGCCTTGCCGCGCGAAGTGTTATGGTACCACCGGCACTCCGTCGCGCCGGCGTCGTTCCACCCGAAGATGCGGCCGGCGGGTCGCGAATCAAGCCGCATTGCCCGGGAGCGGATCGCATGATGCGTATGCCTGTCCCGCAGCTCATTTTCGCGCTTGCCGCGGGCCTGGCGCTCGCGACGCCTGCCGCAGGCGACCTCGGCGACCCGGCCACGATCGCGCACGCCGACGTCGATCGCTTCATGGGCCGCTGGTACGAGATTGCCCGCATGCCCAACCGCCGCGAGTCGAACTGCGTGCGCGACGTCGTCGCCACCTACGAGCGCCGCAATGCGTCCGCGATCCGCATCGTCAACGTCTGCCGCACCGCCGACGGCGAGCTCGAGCGCGTGCAGGGCGTCGCGCGAATCCGCGACGGCGACTCGAAAGCCAAGCTCGAGCTGCGCTACGCGCCGCTCGCGCTCGCCTGGCTGCCGTTCCTGTGGGACGACTGGTGGATACTCGAGGCCGCGCCCGAGTACACGTACATGATGACGGGCGACCCGTCGCGCCGCTCGCTGTGGATCTATGCAAGGACCCCGGCGCTCGACGAGGCGACGTACGGCACGCTCGTCGCGCACGCGGCGGCGCAGGGATACGACACGTCGCGTCTCGTCCGCACGCCGCAAACCGTGACGCAGACGACGCCGGAAATGCCGCGAGCGGTGCAATCGCTGCAGCCGTCGCCCGAGCCGAGGCAGTAGCCGCGAAGCGCGGCCCGGCTCACGTCGTCGGCAGGCCCTGCAGCAGCGAGTTCATGTCCTCGGCGTGCTCCTCCTCGACGGCGAGGATCTGCTCGAGCATCCGCCGCGTCGTCGAGTCCCCCGCGCCGATGAAGTTGATCATCTCGCGGTAGCTCTCGATGGCGATCCGCTCGGCGATCAGGTCCTCGCGGATCATGTCGCGCAGCGACTCGCCTTCGATGTATTCGGAATGGCTGCGCGACGCCATGCCGTTGGGGTCGAGGTTGGGCTCGCCGCCGAGCTGAACGATGCGATCGGCGATCTCGTCGGCGTGTCCCTGCTCCTCGCCGGCGTGTGCGAGGAATTCCTTCTTGATCGCTTCCGACGCGAGTCCCTGCGCCATGTAGTAGTGGCGCTTGTAGCGCAGCACGCACACGATCTCGGTGGCGAGCGCCTCGTTGAGCAGGTCGACGACCTTGTCCCGGTTGGCGCCGTAGTTCGGCGTGACGGCGCCTTCGCCGATGTGCGTGCGCACGCGCTCGCGCAGCGACTTGATGTCGCTCAGGAAGCCGCCCCCGGCGGGCGGCACGTTCGGGCCGGTTGCGGGCGTAGTGGCGGTATTTTCGTTGCGGGGCATTTTTTCTCCTTGGCGGTCGCGGCCGGCGTCAGCTCCTTCGCATGAGGCTCAGGACGAACGTCACGGCGGCGACGATGATGAAGATGAAGAACAGGACCTTGGCGATCTCGGCGGCGCCGGCCGCGATGCCGCCGAAGCCGAACAGCGCGGCGATCAGCGCGATGATGAAGAACACGATGGCGTAGTGCAGCATGGACGTTCTCCTCGGATGACGGGCGGACGGCGCTTTCGCTCGCGCGGAGGCCGTCAATGCTCCGATGCAGGCGGCGTGCCGAAAATTTGTCGAGTCGACAAATCCATCTTCCGGCGTCGATTCAACGCATTGCGCAGCCCTCCTGCGCTCACCGCACTCGCGACGCTGACGTGGCGGCGATGCGCCGTTGCAATCGCTGCCGCGCGGTCGTCGCGCGTCCTACACTTCGTTGCGCGGGCGTCCGATGGGGCCGGCTCCCCGGGGTTGCTAACGTTTGCTGACCGCTACGCGCGGCCGCCGATGGCGGCGGCGCGCCAAGCGGTGCGAACATCCAACGAGGGACACGTAATGAAAACAACGATTGCCATGATGGCCATGCTCGGCGCCGCGGCGCTGGTCGCCGGCTGCAACAAGGAGGCGCCGCCTCCGCCGCCACCCCCGCCCGCGACGAGCAGCGCGCCGATGACCTCGCCATCGACGCCGACCACGCCAACCCCGCCGCCGTCCGATTCGTCGAGCAATTCGATGGCCGCGCCTGGCACACCGCCGCCGCCGACCACACCGCCGGCCGACACGGAACCGAAGAAGTAGCGCGCGATGCGCAGGATCGTGCGCGCGGCGCTTACCGCGGGCGCGGGGGCGCTCGCGTGCCTGGTCGCGCAGTCGCTCCTATCGCGGCAGCGCGCAGCGAGCGAGCGCAGGTCGAAGCGGGAGCACAAGGCCGCGGTCTCCGACTGGGAGACCGAGGGCGGCGGGCTCGCGCCGTCGCACGATCCGCCTCGGCGCTGATACCCCTGGCCGGACCTCGCGCAAGTACATCCGACCGACTATAGTCGGGACATGGCCGCGCCCGACCGCCCGCCTCGCGCCCGCTTTCGCCAGCCGCGCCTGCCGCTGCGCGTGGCGTTCCTGCTCGCGCTCGGGATCATCACCTCGATCGGCATCCTCGCGTTCTCGGAGATCGGCTCGCGTGAGCTGCAGCAGGTCGTCGAGTCGCATACGTCGATCGTCGAGGTTCAGACGCTGGTCTCGGAGATCGCGAGCCTCGTCTCCGACGCCGAGGCGGCGGAGCGCGGCTACATCCTGACCGACAAGCCGGACTACCTCGAGCCTTACAAGGAAGCCCGACCCAAGCTCGACGAGCGCTTCCGGCGCCTCGTCGCGTTGCTGGCCAGGGACGGAACCCAGGTGCAACGCGACCAGCTTACCCGGATCAACACGCTCGTCGGCAAGAAATTCGGCGAGATGGATGCAACGCTCGCGCTCTACCAGAAAAGCGGCCGCGACGCGGCATTCGAGCTCCTCAACACCGGCATGGGCAAGGAAGTGATGGACGATCTCCGCCACGAGATCGCCGCGCTGGGCGTCGACCAGCGCGCGAGCATCGCCGAGAGCGACTCGCGCTGGAAGCAGGACATCGACTTCGCGCGCTTCGCCGTGCAATGGCTGACGGCGTGCACGGTCGCGCTGTTGCTCGTCGTCTGGCTGCTCGCGCGCCGCGAAGTTCGCCAGCAGGATGAACGCCGGCGCCTCTCGACGACGCAGAGCGAGCGGCTCGAGCGCGAGGTGCGCGAGCGCACCGGCGAGCTCGCCGAGCTGTCGACCTACCTGCAGACGGTGCGGGAGGAGGAAAAGTCGCGGCTGTCGCGCGACATCCACGACGAGCTCGGCGGCATCCTCGTCAGCGCCAAGATGGACGTGTCGACCGTGGCCGAGGCGCTCGGCAATCGCGACCCGTCGCTCGCGCGGAAGCTCGCGCGCGTGCTGCAGACGCTCGACGACGGCGTATCGCTCAAGCGTCGCATCATCGAGGAGCTGCGGCCCACGCTGCTCGACAACCTCGGCCTCGCCGCCGCGATCGACTGGCAGGTCCACGAGGTATGCGACCGTGCCGGCCTCAAGTACGACCTCAACCTCGCCGAGGACGCGTCCGACGTGCCGCCGCGCGTGGGCATCGCGCTGTTCCGGATTGTCCAGGAGGCGCTGACCAACGTCGTCAAGTACGCCGGTGCGCGCGCCATCAGCATCGATCTCATCCGCGACGACGAGGGCGTGTCGCTGATCATCGCCGACGATGGCGTGGGATTGCCGGAGAGCGCGTCGCGCGACCGGCTGTCGCACGGCATCGCCGGGATGCGCCAGCGCGTACGCGCGCTGGCCGGGGAGTTCATGATTCACGGCGAAGCCCACCGCGGCACGCAGATCGAGGTGCGCATCCCGCTGTCGCGAGACGCGACCCGCGAAAGCGAGAGCCCGGCGGCGCCGCCCGACGCGGCCATTGCCGGCCAGCTCGACGCGCCGCCGAGCGTCACGCCCGCCGAAACCTGATCGCCGACTCCTGCCCGCGCAGCGCCGGCAGGCAGTCCCGATCGACTCGCCATAAAAAAGCGGCCGACCCCGGTCAGGGGTCGGCCGATGAATCGCGCCTGCCGCACCAAGGGAGAAGGAAACCGCGGCGGCGCGCCCCGCTTCTCTGCAGCTGACTTTAGTCGAGCGACGAAGTCGCGATCACGACTTGCCGTAGTGCATCTTCGCGGCCTTGACGCATTGGTCCTTGGCGTCACCGGACATCGAGTCGCAGCGCTCGACCGCGACCTTGTAGTCGGCGTCGCGCTTGTCCTTCGCGGCGTCCTGGCGCGCATCGGCGGTCTTCTGGGCGGCATCGTGGCTCGACTCGGTCGCGACCTTGTCGACCTTGGCGTCGGCCTTGCCCTTGACTTCGGCGGCCTTCGCCTGCTTCTGGCAGACATCCTTGGCATTGCCGTTGAGATCGTCGCACTTCTCCTTGGCGATCTTGTACTGCGATTCGACGCGCGCCTTGCGGGCGTCGTACCGCGCCGCCGGCGTGCCCTTGTACGCGGCCTCGGCGTCCGCCTTCGCGACGTCGCGCTTGCCCTTCGCTTCCTCCTCGCAGACGTCCTTGGCGTTGCCCGACATGCTCTTGCACGACTTGATGTCGGTGTCGTAGGTGGCGTTGATCTGGTCCTTCTGCGCCTTGTAGGCGTCCTTGGACATCGACGTGTGCGTGTTGTCCATCGCATACGTCGCGCCGGCGAATGCGATCCCGCAGCCGGCCAGCAGGGTGATCAGAAGCTTGCTCATCGCGTAACTCCTCTTGTGGGTGATGACGGTTCGCAGGCGCGCGCCAACGGCTCGCGCCGCCCGTGCTCATCATTCGCAACCGCCGTGCCACACACTATTCCCATGGATTCAAGC
>JAICUU010000193.1 GCA_025935675.1 Burkholderiales bacterium | reverse complement strand
GCGGGCGTGGGGTTTGCCCGCGTTGCGCCAGGCGTGGTTCTTGGGGCGTGGGGTTTGCCGGCCTCCGCTTCATACCGCCGGCGCTCCGGCGGGAATACCCCTCGCCCGATGACGCTGAGCGCTTTGCGGAAGTCACTTCGCACCTCCTGCCTTGACGTGGCGAAGCGGCACTCCGTGTGCGGCGGGACGGGTGCGTACGCCGGAGCGCCTGCTGTATGAAGCGGAGGCGGGCATACCCCTCGTCCGATGACACTCGCATGGCGCAAGGCGGGCATACCCCTCGCCCGATGACACTCGCATGGCGCAAGGCGGGCATACCCCTCGCCCGATGACCCTCGCAGGGCGGGAGTCGCGAAACTAGCCGCGCAACGGAGCGCACACCGGACACTCAGGGTCGCGGGGCACGCGCACCTCGCGCCAGCGCATCGACAGCGCATCGATCATCGCGAGGCGACCGGCCATCGATTCGCCGATGCCGGCGACGAGCTTCAGCGCTTCGGCGGCCTCGGCGGTGCCGATGATGCCGACGAGTGGCGCGAAAACGCCCATCGTCGCGCAGCGCGTCTCCTCGAGCTCGTCGCCTTCGCCGAACAGGCAGTGGTAGCAGGGCGACGCCGGGTCGCGTACGTCGAATACCGCGAGCTGGCCGTCGAAGCGGATCGCCGCGCCCGAGACAAGTGGCACGCGCGCGGCGACGCAGGCGCGGTTGACCGCGTGCCGCGTCGCGAAATTGTCCGAGCAGTCGAGCACGATGGTCGCGGATTGTGCGAGCGGGACCAGCTCATCGTCGCCCACGCGCGTGTCGACGCGGACGATGGCGATCTCGGGGTTGACCGCCGCGAGGCGCGCCGCCGCGGCCACGACCTTGCGTGCGCCGACGTCGGCGGTCGCGAACAGGATCTGCCGCTGCAGGTTGGTGAGGTCGACATCGTCGGCGTCGCACAGCGTGATCCGGCCGATGCCGGCGGCCGCGAGGAACTGCGCGGCCGGCGCGCCGAGGCCGCCGACGCCGACGATCAACGCGTGCGCGGCGGCGAAGCGCGCCTGCGCATCCGGCCCGAGCTCGTCGAGCAGGATGTGGCGGCTGTAGCGGAGGAGTTGCGAGTCGTCCATGGCAGCGAGTGTCGAGCGACATTGTCGCGTATCGCGCGCCGCGGCTCCCGCTCGAACGAGATTCGACGTGAAAACGCCCGGCGAGCCGGGCGTTTTTCGGAAGCGCTGGTGCCGCGCGTCAGGACTTCGCGTCGGCGCGCATCGACTTCGCCGAACCCGAGACCGGCAGGCCTTTCAGCTGGTTCATCGCCTGCACGAGCTGGAAGTCCTCCGGCAGCTTGCCGAACTCGAAGCGCGGGGCGAGCGCCGTGGCGTCGAGCTTCGGGCGCACGTGCGGCGCGGCGTCGGTGTCGGCCTTCGTGACCGTGTCGCCCGCGGCGCCCGCGGCCGGCGTCTCGAGATGGTGCTCGAGGTTCGCCTCGCGGATTCGGTTCGGCGAGTCGCGGCCGTCGTCGACGCGCACATCGGGCTCGATGCCCTTCGCCTGGATCGAGCGGCCCGACGGCGTGTAGTAGCGCGCCGTCGTCAGCTTGAGGCCCGTGTTGTTGGACAGCGGCAGGATCGTCTGCACCGAGCCCTTGCCGAACGTCTGCGTGCCCATGACGGTGGCGCGCTTGTGGTCCTGCAGCGCGCCCGCGACGATCTCGGATGCCGATGCCGTGCCGCCGTCGACCAGCACCACCATCGGCACCTTCTTCACCGCGGCGGGCAGGTCGCGGAACATGTCGTCGCCGCGGCGCTGGTAGTTCTCGCGCGACGCGGTCAGGTGCATCTTGGCGTCGGGCGTGCGGCCGTCGGTGTAGACGACCAGCGCGTCCTTCGGCAGGAACGCCGCCGACACCGCCACCGCCTGGTTGAGGAGGCCGCCCGGGTCGCTGCGCAGGTCGAGCACGAGGCCCTTCAGGTCGCCCTGCTTGTAGAAGTCCTTGATCGCCCGCGCCAGATCGTCGCCGGTGCGCTCCTGGAAGCTGCGCACGCGAATGTAGCCGTAGCCCGGCTCGAGCATCGACGAGCGCACGCTCTTGACGTTGATCTCCTCGCGCACGAGGTTGAATGTGATCGGCTGGTCGACGGCCTTGCGCACGACGAGCAGCGTGATCGGCGTGCCCGGCTTGCCGCGCATCTTCTCGACGGCGTCGGAGAGCGAGATGCCGCGCGTGGCGGTGTCGTCGATCTTGACGATGAGGTCGCCGGACTTGATGCCGGCCTTGAAGGCGGGCGTGTCCTCGATCGGCGAGACGACGCGCACCACGCCGTCCTCGATGCCGACCTCGATGCCCAAGCCGCCGAACTTGCCTTGCGTCGCGACCTGCAGCTCCTTGAACGCGTCGGCGTCGAGGAAATCCGAGTGCGGGTCGAGGTCGTGCACCATCCCGTTGATGGCGCCGTGGATCAGCTTGTCGTCGGAAACCGGCTCGACGTAGTCGGACTTGATCCGGCCGAACACGGCGGAAAGGAGCTGCAGGTCCTCGTACGGGATCGGCAGCTTGGCGTCGCGCTGCGCGAACACCGAGAAATTGAGGCTCAGCAGAACCCCCAGGACCGTGCCGAGCCCGATCAGGCCCGCCTTCTTCCAGCCGTTGCCCATGTGCTTTCCCATCGTCGATTTGCCGCGCGCGCCGCGACGCGCCTGCGCATGATGCAGGTGATTGTACGCCGCGGCGAATGGGCGGCGCGCGAGGCGCCGGGGCCGTCGGAGCGGGTGCCGTTTTGCCGGTTGTTTGTCCAACCCACGCGAAGCAAGTTCCGTGACATCGTGCAGGTGGCAGGACGGTCCGTCGCCCCCTGCGGGCCGCGCGTCCTGGCGCCGCCCGGCCGCCGGCGAACCGTGGCGATCGCGTGGTGACGTGTGCCAGGTGGATGCTCCACGTCGATGCAGTGAGCGCCTACACCGACAGCAAGGGGCGGAGTGCGCTCGCGGGCGCACATCCCCAAGGGAGCGTCCGACAATGCGCGTCACCCGGCGCGGGCGACCCGCCGCGTCACCCGGGCATGCCGGCCCGCGGCGCCAGCCGCTACTGCAGCGTCAGGAGCGAGTGACCCGTCATCTCTGCGGGCTCGGGGATGCCCATCAGCGCGAGCATCGTCGGGGCGATATCCTGAAGCGCGCCGCGCGGCGCCACGGCCGCCCGGCGGCCGACGTAGACGAACGGCACGAGGTTGAGCGTGTGCGCCGTGTGCGGCTGGCCGGTGACCGGATCGTCGAGCATCTCGACGTTGCCGTGGTCGGCGGTGATCAGTACCTCGCCACCGACCGCCCGCGCCGCGTCGACGACGCGCCCGACGCAGGCGTCGAGCGTCTCGACCGCCTTGATCGACGCGTCGAGCTTGCCGGTGTGGCCGACCATGTCGCCGTTCGCGTAATTGCAGACGATGGCGTCGTACTTGCCGCCCGCGATCGCCGCGACGAGCTTGTCCGTGACCTCGACCGCGCTCATCTCGGGCCGCTGGTCGTAGGTCGCGACCTTGGGCGACGGCACCAGGATCCGGTCCTCGCCCGGGTAGACGTCCTCGACGCCGCCGTTGAAGAAGTAGGTGACGTGCGCGTACTTCTCCGTCTCGGCGATGCGGAGCTGCTTCAGCCCGCGCGCGGCGATCACCTCGCCGAAGCCCTGGCGGACCGTCTGCTGCGCGAACGCCACCGGCAGCGCGGCGAGCTCGTCGCCGTAGCGCGTGAGGCAGGTGAAGCTGGCGAGCTTCGGCACGCGCTTGCGCGCGAAGCCGTCGAACGCGGCATCGGTGAGCGCGCGCGTCAGCTGCCGCGCGCGGTCGGCGCGGAAGTTCATGAACACGACGACGTCGCCGTCTTTCATCCGCGCGGGCGCGCCGCCGTCGACGACCACCGTCGGCTTGACGAACTCGTCGGTCTCGCCGCGGGCGTACGCCGCGGCGAGCGCGGCCGCGGCGCTGTCGGCGCGAAACGCGGCGTCGCCGTCGACCAGCGCGTCGTAGGCCGCCTCGACGCGGTCCCAGCGCTTGTCGCGGTCCATCGCGTAGTAGCGGCCCGTGACCGTCGCGATCCGCGCGCCGTTGACACGTGCGCAGGCGGCGTCGATGAACGCGAGCGACGCGGCGGCGCTTTTGGGCGGCGTGTCGCGGCCGTCGAGGAACGCGTGCACGAGGACCTTCGGCGCCGGCTTGCCGGACGGCGGCTTGCCGGCGAGCTCGATCATCGCCGCAATGTGCCGCTCGTGACTGTGCACGCCGCCCGGCGACACGAGACCCATGACGTGCAGCGTCGAGCCGTTGCGCGCGGCTGCGGCAACGGCGGCATCGAGGGCCGGATTCCTCGCGAACGAGCCGTCGGCGATCGCGAGGTCGATGCGCGTCAGGTCCTGGTAGACCACGCGTCCGGCGCCGATGTTGAGATGGCCGACCTCGGAATTGCCCATCTGCCCCGGCGGCAGCCCGACGGCGCGCTCGGAGGCGTCGAGCGTGGCATGCGGCGACGTGGCGAGGAGCGCGCGCCAGCGCGGCATGTTCGCCACGGCGATCGCGTTGTCGGGGGCCGCGGCGCGCTCGCCGAAGCCGTCGAGGATCAGGAGGACGAGCGGGCGCGGCACGCGGGTCGCCGCATCGGGTTCGGTCATCGTCAGGGGAAGCGTGCGATGGGAGGGCTGCGCTAGAATTCTACTTCCATGCGCATTGTCGAACGCCCATGAGCTTCATCCAGGAAAACCTGCTGCTGGTCGTCGTGTTCATCGCGTCGGGAGCGATGCTCGCCTGGCAGGTCTTCGGCGCGCGGCTGTCGAAGATGAAGCCGATCACGACGCTCGGCGTCACGCGCCTCATCAACAGCGCCAACCCGGTGCTGCTCGATCTGCGCGAGGCGAAGGAATACGAGGGCGGCAGCCTGCCCAACGCCGTGCACATCCCGCTGTCGCAGCTGAAGGAGCGCGCCGGGGAGCTCGGCAAGCTCACCAGCCGGCCGCTCGTCGCCTATTGCGAGCGCGGCCAGCGCACGCGCGGCGCGGTCGCCACGCTGGCGGCGCTCGGCTTTCGCGACATGTATCACCTCGCCGGCGGCATCCGCGCCTGGAAGGAAGCGGGATTGCCGGTCGTGCGCGCCTGACGGCGTGCAACCCCGGACATGAGCGACCAAGCGATGCCGCCGATCAGGATGTACGCGACGGGCGTGTGCCCGTATTGCGTGCAGGCCGAGCGGCTGCTCAGGGCCAAGGGCGTGACCGCCATCGACAAGATCCGCGTCGACCAGGATCCCGCGCAGCGTGCCGAGATGATGGCGAAGAGTGGTCGGCGCACCGTTCCGCAGATCTGGATCGGCGATACGCACGTCGGCGGCTACGACGATCTCGTCGCGCTCGACCGCGCTGGCAAGCTCGCCCCGCTTCTCGCGGGCGGCTGACGCGCATACGCTGCGCGGCGCGCGGGCAAACTCCGCCGGGCGCGCAGGAACGCGGCGCGCGATCGGGTAGAATCGCGCTCCTGCCGCGATCGAGCTGTGGCGACGCCGCGCCGCGCCGGGCGAAAGCCCGGCCCCGCGCCCGCGGATCGCCCGCGTCGCGCGCCGAGCCGGCGCCGCAGGCGCGTCGCATCGGCGGCCCCACCCTCGAGCAAGGATCCTTCAAGTCATGGCCGACAACCTACCGCCCGCGCAGGCGCAAGACGTCCCGCAGATGAGCATCGAGAAGATCTACGTCAAGGATCTTTCGATCGAGAACCCGGGCGCACCGCAATCGTTCCGGATGACCGAGTCGCCGCAGATCGAAGTCGGGCTGCGCACGACGTCGGAGGCGGTCGACGCCGGCGGCGTCTACGAGACGGTGCTGACGATGACGGTCACCGCGCGCTCCGGCGGCAAGACGGTGTTCCTCGTCGAGGCGTCGCAGGCGGGGGTGTTCACGCTGCGCGGCATCAACGAGCAGCAGATCGGGCTGGTGCTGTCGACGCAATGCCCCGCCGTGCTGTTTCCCTATGTGCGCGAGACGATCGCCGACGCGACGCAGCGGATGGGATTCCCGCCGATCCACCTCGCGCCGATCAATTTCGAGGCGCTGTACGCGCAGCAACAGCAGCAGGCGCCCGCCGTCGCGGCGGGCTGACGCGCCGATGGCCATCCGCGTCGCGCGCGGCATCGTGCGGGCGGCGGTCGCGCTCGCGGCGGCCGGCGTGCTTGCCGCGCCCGCGCGCGCCGTCGATTACCGCGTCACCAACGACAGCCCCACGGTCGTCTACGACGCGCCGTCCGCCCGGGCGCGCGCGCTCTACCTCTACGGCAAGGACGTGCCGCTCGAGGTGATCGTCGCCGTCGAGGGCTGGACCAAGGTGCGCGACGTCGACGGCACGATCGGCTGGATCGCCAACGGCTCGCTCGCCGACCGCCGCGAGCTCATCGTGCGCACCCCGACCGCCGAGGTCCGCGCCGAGCCCGAGGACGGCGCG
>JAICUU010000079.1 GCA_025935675.1 Burkholderiales bacterium | reverse complement strand
GCGGTGCCGATCGAGAACGCCGCGGCCGCCGTCGGCCTGTCACCGTTCTGAAAGGCTTCGATGAACGAACCCGCCACCCGGGCGCCCGGCGCGTCGGTCCACGCCGAGCTGATGCAGCGCATCCTCTACGAGGTCAAGAAGATCGTCGTCGGCCAGGATCATTTCCTCGAGCGCGTGCTGGTCGCGATGCTTGCGCAGGGTCACCTGCTCGTCGAGGGCGTGCCGGGGCTCGCCAAGACGCTGACGGTGAAGACGCTCGCGCGCACGATGCGGGGCGCGTTCCGGCGCATCCAGTTCACGCCCGACCTCGTGCCGGCCGACCTGGTCGGCACGCGGGTGTTCAACCAGCGCACCAGCGAGTTCACCACGGCGCTCGGCCCGGTGTTCGCGAACCTGCTCCTTGCCGACGAGATCAACCGCGCGCCGGCCAAGGTGCAAAGCGCGCTGCTCGAGGTGATGCAGGAATACCAGGTGACGATCGCCGGCGAGTCGTTCCGCGTGCCGGAGCCGTTCCTCGTGATGGCGACACAGAACCCGATCGAATCCGAGGGCACGTATCCGCTGCCCGAGGCGCAGGTCGACCGCTTCATGATGAAGGTCGAGGTCGGCTACCCGACCGAGGAGGAGGAGTTCGTCATCGTCGAGCGCGTCACGGGCACGCCCACCGACGTGGTGTCGGTGTGCACGCCCGACGAGCTCTCCGCTGCGCAGCGCGCCTGCCGCAAGGGCTACGTCGACCCGTCGCTGATGCAGTACGCGGTGCGCCTCGTCGCCGCGACGCGCCAACCGGCGCGCTTCGGCCTCGCCGAGCTCGCGCCCTACATCACCTACGGCGCGAGCCCGCGCGCGACGATCAACCTCGTCGAGGGCGCGCGCGCCCTCGCCTACCTGCGCGGCCGCAGCTACGCGCTGCCCGAGGACATCGCCGACCTCGCGCCCGACGTGCTGCGCCACCGGCTTTCGCTGTCGTACGAGGCGCTGGCGGAAGGCATCACGCCCGACCGCATCGTGCTGCGCGTGCTGCAGAGCGTGCGTGCGCCCGACAAGCCGCTCGCGAGCCATGTCGACGTCGCCAATCCCGCCTGACGCGCTCTTGCGCAGGCTCGAGTGGACGGTGATCCGCCGTCTCGACGGCCTCCTGCACGGCGACTACCGCACGTACTTCCGCGGCAGCGGGCTTGACCTCGCCGACCTTCGCGAGTACCAGTTCCACGACGACGTGCGCCATATCGACTGGAACGTCACGGCGCGTCTTGCCACGCCCTACGTGCGCGAGTTCAACGAGGAGCGCGACCTCACCGCGTGGTTCCTGCTCGATCTGTCGGGCTCGGTCCACTTCGGCTCCGAAAAGGCGCAGAAGTCGGGCGTGGCGCGCGACCTCGTCGCGGTGCTGGCGCGCGTGCTGACGCGCCACGGCAACCGTGTCGGCGCGATGCTCTACACCGACCGCGTCGACACGGTGCTCGTGCCGCGCAGCGGTCGGCGCCACGTGCTGCACCTGATGCACGCGATCGAGCAATGCACGGCATCGCCGCCGCGCTCGCCCGAAGGCACTCGCCTGGGCGACCTCCTCGCCGCCGCGCAATCGGCACTGACGCGCCGCGTAATGGTGTTCGTCGTATCGGATTTCGTCAGCGCGCCGGGCTGGCAGCGGCCGCTCGCGGCGCTCGCGCAGCGCCATGACGTCGTCGCCGTGCGCCTCTACGACCCGCTCGAGATGGCGCTGCCCGACATCGGGCTCATGGTCGTCGAAGACGCGGAGACCGGCGAGCAGGTGTTCGTCGACACACACGACCGCGGCTTCCGCCGGCGCTTCGCCGCCATCGCCGAGCGCCGCGAGCGCGAGCTGCGCGCAGCGCTCGCCGCGGCGGGCGTCGACGCGCTCGAGCTCGCCACGGTCGACGACCTCGCCGATGCGCTGATGCGCTTCGCCGAGCTGCGCAAGCGCCGCGTGCAGGCGCTGTCCGGCAAGCCGCTCCCCGCGCACCTGCGCGCCGCATCGTGAAGTTCATCTGGCCGCAATGGCTGTGGCTCGCCGCGATCCTGCCGGTGCTCATCGCGCTGTACGTGTGGATGCTGCGCCGCCGGCAGAAGCGCGCGCTGCGCTACGCGAGCCTCGCGATCGTCAACGAGGCGCTCGGCAAGGCGAGCCGGCTGCGCCGCCACATCCCGCCGGCGCTGATGCTCCTGTCGCTCGGCGCGCTCATCGTCGCCACGGCGCGCCCGACGGCGACGGTGACGCTGCCCTCCGAGCACGAGACCATCATCCTCGCGATGGATGTATCAGGCAGCATGCGCGCGACCGACGTTCAGCCGACGCGGATCGAGGCGGCGCAGGCGGCGGCCAAGTCGTTCATCCACGATGCCCCGGCGAATACGAGGATCGGCATCGTGGCGTTCGCCGGCACCGCGAGCGTCGTGCAGCCGGCGACGCTGTCGCGCGAGGACCTCGATGCCGCGATCGACCGCTTCGAGCTGCAGCGCGCGACGGCGGTGGGAAGCGGCATCCTCGTGTCGCTCAAGATGCTGTTCCCCGACATCGAGTACAACCTCAACAGCTACAACCCGCGCGGCGATCCGCGGCGCGGCCCGGCGATCGGCGAGGCGAAGACCGATGCCGTGCCATGGAAGCCGGTCGAGCCCGGGACGTACCGGGCCGGCGCGATCATCCTGCTGACGGACGGCCAGACGACGACCGGCCCCGACCCGCGCGAAGCGGCGAAGATGGCGGCCGAGCGCGGCGTGCGCGTGTTCACCGTCGGCGTCGGCACGACGCAGGGCGAGATCATCGGCAGCGAGGGCTGGTCGATGCGCGTGCGCCTCGACGAGGATGCGTTGAAGGCGATCGCCGAGACGACGCACGGCGATTATTTCTTCGCGGGCAGCGGGCCCGACTTGAAGAAGGTCTACCAGGATTTGAACTCGAAGCTCGTGCTCGAGAAGAAGGAGACCGAGGTCACCGCGCTCTTCGCCGCGCTCGCGGCGTTCCTGACGCTGTGCGCGGTCGGCCTGTCGATGTGGTGGTACCAGCGCGTGCTATAGCGCGCATCCCGGCGATCGCCACCAGACGCGTCCGCCGTCAGCGTTCGACGGCGACGACGTGCGCCTGGATCCTGCCGTCGATCGCGCCCTGCCCGAAGCGTGCGGCGAGCGCCGCCGTGGCGGCATCGGTGGCCTCGTCGAGGCGCTTCGCATCGCGCGCCTCGATCTCGTTGCGCAGCGGCGTGCCGTGGCAGTACGCGACCGCGGGCTCGCGCGGCGATTTCGCGGGGCTGCGCGCCGCCAGCGTGTCGATCCGCGGCGCCGCGGCGAAACCGCCGCGCGCGACGTCGCTCGCGATCGCCGCCTTGTCGTGATAGCCGTGCGGCGTGCGTGCCAGGAATCGCGGCGGGTCGGCGGGAAAGAGCGCGACGAGCGACGCGGTGACGACGTCGGCGAACTCGTTGTCCTCGATGCGATCCCAGGCGTTGAAAAGAAGCAGCCCGCCCGGCCGAAGCACGCGCCGCATCCCGGCGAATGCCTTCGCGCGATCGGGAAAGAACATCACGCCGAACTGGCAGGCGACGACGTCGAACGCGGCGTCCGGGAACGGCAACGCCATCGCGTCGGCGACCTGCCAGGTCACCGGTCTCGGCGTGCCGAGCGAGCGCGCGAGGTCGAGCATCGGCGCGTTGAGGTCGGTCGCGACGATGTCCACCGTGGCAGGCAGCGTCGATGCAAGCGCACGCGTGACGACTCCCGTCCCTGCGGCGACCTCGAGCACCCGGGCCAAGCCCGGTCGACGCGCCAGCCGGCCCGCGATGTCCTTCGCGTACGGCGCGAAGATCATCGGCACGAGGAGCTCCTCGTAGAGCTTCGGTATGGAGCCCGCGAAGACCTTGTCGTGATCGGAATCGCCCATGCAACTCCTTTCGCCGCGCCGGCTTCGCGAAGCGCGCCATGCCAGACACGCCGCTTTCGTCATCCCCGCGAATGCGGGGATCCATTCGTAGCGCAGATCCGTGCGAGCCGCGTGCCCGACCGAACGTGAATTCCGCATTCCCGCTTTCGCGAGAATGACGGGGTCCCGCGATGCGCGGCGGCGCACGTCGCATCGTACGCCGCCGCGCTGGCCGATCAACCTTGCGCGTCAGCCGCCCGCTTCGCCGCCGCTCGCGTTGTTGCGGTTCGGGTGCGTATCACGGTACGTGCCGTCAGGCCGCGTGTCGGGGCGCTGCTGCGGCGGCGGCCGACTGCTGCTCGGCGGCGGACGGTCGTTGTTGCCGTGCGGCGGCCGGTAGCCGTCTGCGGACGATCCGCGCGGCGGGCGATGATAGTCACCCCCCGATTGATAGCCGCCTCCGGGTGGCGGGCGGTAGCCCGGCGGCCGATGCGGCGGTGGTGGCGACGGCGCACGCCAGTCCGAGTGGAAGCGCGGCGGCGGCGCACGGTACGGCCGCCCGTACCAATAGTTGCGATTCGAATAGAACGGCCGGCCGCGATAGTAGTTGTCCCAGTACGAGCCGATCGAGAACGAGATGATCGGCAGGCCGAGCGCGGGGCCGAACGAATAGATCGGCACCTCGCTCGACTGGTAGGGGTAGGCGAGGTAGCTCGCATACACCCAGCCACGCACGTCATTGGTGTAGACGTCGCACCACGTGTAGCTTTGCAGGCAGCCGCCGACGGCGAGATTGACGCCTGCGGGCAGGCGCGCGACCAGCGGGTACGACGGATCGGGGCCCGCGCGCATGTTGACGTCGCGGGTCGTGTAAGCATATTGCCCCGGCTGGCCATACGGCATGGCGCCGTACTGCACGCTGCCGTACTGCGCCGCGGCCGCGAGCGGCACGCCGAGGAGCGCGATGAGCGCAAGATTGCGGAGGAATCGCATTCGATCGTTCCGGAAGTCGACGATTCCGGCAGTGTCCCATCGGCGGCGCGCCCGGGCAATGCGGCCGCCCGGAAGCCTGCCGTCAGTCGTCGACGCCCACGCCTGTCGGCGCGACCCCGGCAAGGCGGTCGAGCGCAGCGTCGCGTGCGTCCTTGGGCAACGCCGCCAACTCGCGCACACGGGCGTAGAAGCGCGGCATGTCGCCGTGCTCCTCGGCGATCAGCGCGCGAAACGCCGGCACGCGCGCCGTGTAGAGTGCGATCGCGGCGAGGCTCGCGTTGTTGGGGCCCTTGCCGGCATCGCCGGCGAACCAGCGATCGAAGCCCGCGAGGCCCGGCTCGCCGGCCTTGACGCGCGCGTAGTCGGCGCGCATCGCCGCGAAGGCCGCGCCCTTCTCCGCCTCCTTGGCCGCCGGGGAGGCGTCGCTCGCGTAGATGTCGGCGAGCTTCACGCGCGCGGCGCCGACGATCCGGCGGAACGCGCGGCGCAACCGCTCGCTGCGCTGCCGCTCGGCGTCGAGCGCGGCGCGCGATGCCTGCGGCTGCACGGCGATCCAGCGCACGAGGCCCTCGTCGGACACCGCCGTCGCATAGGACTCGTTGAACACCGTGTCGCCCTTGACGTAGATGAGCTGATGCGCGAGCTCGTGGAAGATGAGCCGCGCGAACTCGGTCTCCGGATAGCGGACGAACGTCGACAGGATCGGGTCGTCGAACCAGCCGAGCGTCGAGTATGCCGGTACGCCGCCGATGTAGACGTCGTCGCCCTGCGCGGCGAGCTTCGCGGCTTCCGCGCGCGCATCGGCCTCGGTGAAATAGCCGCGGTAGTTGACGCAGCCGGCGATCGGGTAGCACCAAGCGCGCGGCGTCAGCGACAGCGACGGCGCCGCGAAGACGTTGTAGAGGACGTACGGGCGGCCGAGGTCCGTGTAGCGGCGGTAGCTGTCGTTGGCCGGCAGCGCGAGCTCGCGCGTCGCGAAGTCGCGGATCTCGCGAGCCAGCGCGAGCCGCGCCTTGAGGCGCGGGTCGCTGGCGCCGTCGATCACCTCGTCGATCGGCTTCGCGCCGGACAGGATCTCGTACTGGCCGTGCAGGCCCTGCCAGTAGAAGTCGACGGCGCTGCAGCCTGCGAGCGCGAGCAAGGCGAGAAGCGCAAGCGCGACGCGCGACGCGCGACGTACGCGGGGAGCGCGTGAACCGCGCGCCCCGCGATGCACTTGGACCTGGACCGCGAGCGCGCCGCGCACTCCGCTACGCATGGGCGGCAACGGGCCGCGCGTGCAGCCAGTCGCGCAGGCGCGCGACGCCGGCTGCGATCTTCGCCTGGTCGACCGTGTACGCGAAGCGCACGTGCGAGCGCGCGCGGTGCTTTCCGAAGTCGATGCCCGGCGTGATCGCGACGCCGGTATGCGCGAGCGCGTCGCGGCAGAAAGCCGCCGAATCCTGCGAGAAGCGCGAGCAGTCGGCGTAGACGAAGAAGCCGCCGTCCGGCATCACCGGGACGCCGAAGCCGATCCCGCGCAGTGCGCCGACGAGATAGTCGCGTCGCGCCTCGAACGCGCGCCGGCGCTCCTCGACGATCGCCATCGTCGCCGGCGCGAAGCACGCGAGCGCGGCGCGCTGCGACAGCGTCGCCGGCGAGATGTACAGGTTCTGCGCGAGCATCTCGATGGCGCGCACGTGGCGCTCCGGCGCGACGATCCAGCCGAGCCGCCAGCCTGTCATGTTGAAGTGCTTGGAGAAGCTCGAGATGATGAACGCGTCGTTGGCGACGTCGAGCGCGCTCCGCGCCGGCGCGCCGTAGGTGAGCCCCAGGTAGATCTCGTCGACGACGAGGTGGCCGCCACGCCGCGCGACCACGGCGGCGATTCGCGCGAGCTCGTCGTGGTCGATCGTCGTGCTGGTCGGATTGGACGGCGTCGCCACCAGCACGCCGCGCGTCGACGGCTGCCAGTTGCGATCGACCAGCGCCGCCGTCAACTGGTAGCGCGTGGCGGCATCGACGGGCACCGTCTGCGCGACGCCTTCCAGCGTGGCGACGATGTTGCGGTTGCACGGATAGTGCGGGTCGGCCATCAGGAGCGCGCTGTCGCGATCGACGATGAGGCCGAGCACCAGCAGAAGCGCTGCGGAGGAGCCGGCCGTCACGACGATCCGGGCCGGATCGACGGCAACCCCGTAGTGGTCGCGATAGTGCCCGGCGATCGCCTCCCGCAGCGCCGGCAGCCCGAGCGCCGACGTGTAGAAGATCGCGCCGTCGTCGAGCGCGGCCCTGGCCGCCGCCAGCACCGGTGCGGGCGCCGGGAAGTCCGGCTCGCCGATCTCCATGTGCACGACGTCGACGCCCTGCGCCTCGAGCGCGCGCGCGGCGGTCTGCACCTCCATCACGTGAAATGGCGCGATCGCGGCGTTGCGACGGGCGATCGGTGCGGCTTCCATCGAAAGACCTAGCGGAACCATCGGCCAAAAAGCGTTATCGTAATCCCATGCGTGCGACCACCCTTCTCGCGTGGCGGTTCGTCGCCGCCGCGGCCGCCTCGGCCGCCTTGGCGTGGCCGGCGCTCGCGCACGCCGACGTCTACAAGTGCCTGGGCGACAACAGCCAGGCGGTCTACCAGGACAGCCCCTGCCCCAAGGGCCGCGAGTTGCGTGATTTCCAGGCCGATCCGGCCACGGTTTCAGTCGTGCCGTTCGCGCAGCCGCCGGCGGAGGCGACGCCACCGACCGCTCCCGGCAAGGCGAAGCGTGAGCGCAAGAGCGCGACGGCGACCGCCGAGCGGCCGGCATCCGAGCGGCCTCGCGGCAAGTCGGCCATGCCGCGCGGACTGGCGAGCGAGCGCCGCTTCCTGCACCAGGGCATGAGCGACGCCGAAGTGCTCGCGCGCATCGGTCCGCCCGACATCAAGACGGGCAACACCGACAGCCGCAGCGGCGCGCGCTGGTCGTACCTGCCGACGGACGGCGACCCCGGCACGATCACCACGCTGCGCTTCCATTCGGGCCAGGTCACGCAGATCGAGCGCACGCCGTCGCGATGAGGGCGGTGCTGCAGCGCGTTTCGCGCGCGAGCGTCGACGTGGACGGCACGACGATCGCCGCGATCGGCGAGGGCCTGCTCGTCCTCGCCGGCATCGCGGCCGACGACGGCGACGACGATGCGCGCTGGCTCGCGCGCAAGATCGCCACGCTGCGCGTGTTCGACGACGACGCCGGCGCGATGAACCGCTCGCTCGCCGACGTCGGCGGCAATGTCCTCGTCATCTCGCAGTTCACGCTGCATGCATCAACCAAAGCCGGCGCGCGGCCGTCGTGGTCGCGTGCGGCGCCGCCCGATGTCGCCGCGCCTGCCTTCGAGCGCTTCGTCGCGACGCTCGAAGCGACACTCGGCCGGCCTGTCGCGCGCGGGCGCTTCGGCGCGGACATGGCCGTCGCGCTCGTCAACGATGGCCCGGTCACGATCGTCCTCGACTCGCACGCACGCGAGTGAGGTCATGCAGTCGGAGCTGCGTCCATAACGTCGCCGCGCGAGGCATCGACCGCACGACCCCACGCGACGCGCGCGGCGACGCTCCCGCGCGCCCCGCCGCGACGCCGGTCAGCCCCGGTCGACCGAAATGCGGCCCGGGCCGAACACGAACGCGAAGAATAGCCCGCCGGCAATCGCGAGGTTCTTCATGAAGTTGATCTTCTGCATCGCCATCGCTGCCTCGGGCGACGCCCAGAAGTTGTGGAAGACGACGCCCGCGGCCAACGTGAACAGCGCGAGTATCAGTGCCGCCCAGCGCGCCTTCCAGCCGACGAGGAACGCGAGGCCCACGGCCAGTTCGACAACGATCGCGCCGATCGCCATCAGCGTCGGGAATGGCAGCGGCGATTGGGCGATGTAGCCGACCGTGCCGGCGAAGCCCGTGAGCTTCGCAAAGCCGCCGGGAACGTACAGGATCGCAATGAGAATACGACCGAGCAACAGCAGCCAGTCCTTGGCCATGGTGAGTCTCCGTCATCGGTGATGAACGAGCGTCGTTGCGTCCACATACAGCGCGCGCAACGGTTTCATTCCGAGACGATGATGCCCGATCGCGCCGGGGCGCGGCTGTCGCGCGATCAACAGCCCGACGGGCGTTCCCGCCGGATTATGTTCGACAGGTCAAAGGCAATACGCCTTCCGCGCGAGCCCGTAGGCGAGCTCCGGTGCGAGCTCGAACGCCTCGTCCTCGTCGAGCCGGTGCTCGAGCACGGCGCTCGCGAGGACCCGGCAGGCGATACGCCGCCAGACGTCGTGGCGCGCCGGGATCGACATGAACGCACGCGTGTCGTCGTTGAAGCCCACGGTGTTGTAGAAGCCCGCCGTCTCGACCACCGCGCCGAGGTAGCGCTGCATGCCCTCGACGCTGTCGTGAAACCACCACGGCGGCCCGAGCTTGAGCGCCGGGTAGTGCCCGGCCAGCGGCGCGAGCTCGCGAGCGTACGTGGTCTCGTCGAGCGTGAACAGGATGACCGTCAGGCCCCGCTCGTTGCCGACGCGCTCGAGCAACGGCCCGAGCGAGCGCACGTAGTCGGTGCGGGTGGGGATGTCGGCGCCCTTGTCACGCCCGAACTCGCGCAGCAGCTTGGGATTGTGGTTGCGCGACGCGCCCGGGTGGATCTGCATGACGAGGCCGTCGTCGAGGCTCATCTGCGCCATCTCGGTCAGCATCTGGCCGCGAAACGCCTCGGCTTCGTCGGCCGTCATCGAGCCGTCGAGCGCACGGTCGAGCAGCCGCTGGCACTGCGCCGCGTCGAAGCTGAACGTGCGCGCCGTCGGGTGGCCGTGGTCGGTCGACGTCGCGCCCATCGTCTTGAAGTAATCGCGGCGGATGCGGTGCGCGTTGAGGTAGCCGCTCCAGCGCAGCGTGTTCTCGCCGGTGAGGCCGCCAAGGCGCACGACGTTGTCGCGAAAGCCGGGAAACTCCGGGTCGACGACCGGGTCGGGCCGATACGCGGTGATCACCCGCCCGGCCCAGCCGCTGTCGCGGATCTTGCGATGCGCGCCGAGCTGGTCGAGCGGCGACTCGGTGGTCGCGATCACCTCGATGTTGAAGCGCTCGAACAGCGCGCGCGGACGAAACTCGGGCTTCGCGAGGCACGCGTTGATGTGGTCGAAATACCAGTCGGCGGTGGTCGCGTCGAGGCGGCGGTCGATGTCGAACACCGTGGCGAACGCATGGTCGAGCCACAGCCGCGACGGCGTGCCGCGGAAGAGGTGGTAGTTCGCGGCGAACGTGCGCCAGATACGGCGCGCGTCGGTCTCGACGGGGCCGCCGTCGGCGCGCGGGATGCCCAGGTCCTCGAGCGGGATGCCCTGGCTGTAGAGCATCCGGAACACGTAGTGGTCGGGCGTGATGAAGAGCGCGGAGGCATCGCTCCACGGCTCGTCGTCGGCGAACCAGCGCGGGTCGGTGTGGCCGTGCGGGCTCACGATCGGCAGGCGCTCGATCGTCGAGTACAGCCGGCGCGCGACGTTGCGCGTGCCGGTGCCGGCGGGGAAAAGGCGATCGGGGTGAAGCTTCAGGGCGGGCATGGTCGGCGATTGTTCGGGTTTCAGGCGATGCGCGCAAGGGTCGCGCGCGTGCCGTCGCGAAACAATGCCGCGACGTCGTCGACGACGAGGCGGCGAAATGCGGCATCGCCGCCCAAGTCGCCGAACACCGGCGCCAAATCGACGAACGCATTGGCAAGGCCGGCGGGATGGCCCGCGTGCGCGGCCGCGAGGCGGGCGAACGTCGCCGCCATCGGGTCGGCGACGGCGATCGGCGCACCTGCCTCGTCGCGACCGCTCGCATAGCGGATCCACGCGGCGACCGCGAGCGCGAGCCGCGCGTACGGCGCGCCCGCGGCGCGGCGGTCGCGGATCGTGCCGAGCAGGCGCTGCGGCAGCTTCTGCGAGCCGTCCATCGCGATCTGCTGCGTGCGGTGCGGCAGCGCGCGGTTGCGGAATCTCGCGAGGAGCGCGCGACGGTACGCGTGGAGGTCGACGCCGGGTGGCGCCGCGAGCGTGGGCACGATCTCGTCGGCCATCATGCACTCGACGTAGCGCGCGACGAGCGGGTCGTCGGCCGCCTGCCACACGGTCGTATGGCCCAGCATGAAGCCGAGATACGCGATGGCCGAATGGCTGCCGTTCAAAAGCCGCAGCTTCATCGTCTCGTAGACGCCGACGTCGTGCGCCCACTGCGCGCCTGCCGCGTCCCAGGGCGGGCGCGGGCCGGCGAACCGGTCCTCGATCACCCATTGGCCGAACGGCTCGGCCGCCACTGGCGCCGCGTCGTCGACGCCGAGCAACCGGGCTGCCTCGGCGACGTCGTCGGGTGTGGTCGCCGGCACGATGCGGTCGACCATCGTGTCCGGGAACGCGACGTGGTCGTCGATCCAGCGCGGCAGCGTCGCGTCGCGCGCCGCGGCGAACGCCTGCACGAGACCCTGCAGCGTGCGGCCGTTGTGCGGCAGGTTGTCGCAGCAGACGATCGTCAGCGGCGCGCCATGCGACGCGCGCCGCGCGGCGATCGCCGCGACCAGCGTGCCCACCGCCGAGACCGGCGCGTCCGGATGCGCGAGGTCGGCGACGATGTCGGGATGCGCGAGATCGAGCGTGCCGCTCGCCGGGTCGTGGCTATAGCCCTTCTCGGTGACGGTCAGCGACACGACGTGGACGTCGGGGTCGGCGATCCTCGCCACCGTCCCCACGCGGTCGGCACCCGCGAAGCGCACCTCGCGCAGCGCGCCGATGACCTGCGCACGCGTGGCACCGCCGCCTTTCCACAGCACCGTGTAGAGGCCGTCCTGCGCGGCGAGGCCCTCGGTCGCGCGCGGCGTCTTGAGCGACACGCCGCAGATGCCCCAGCGCGGATCGCGCGCGAGCAGCGCGTCGGTGTACACCGCCTGGTGGGCGCGATGGAACGCGCCGAGTCCCAAGTGCACGATGCCGACGCGCACGGTGCGAGGATCGAAGGCCGGCCGGGCGACGCCAGCGGGCAACCGCGCGAGCGAGGCGAGGGCGAGCGCGGTCATCGCGGCCCCATGGGCGTTGCGTGGGAGGATGTGGCGGCGATGCGGCGCGTCACGCGGGCTGCGGATGTTCCTTGACGCGGCTCACGAGCTGCGTCGGATTGACGAACTGCAGCGCGATGAGGAGCCATACCAGCGTCACGCACATGTACACCATCGCCATCGCGTCGACCGACTGCGACGTGCGCACGCCGGGCGCGAACATCGCGTAGTAGAGCGCGACGACCAGCGTCTGCGAATCGGGGCCCGCGGTCAGGAACGTGAGCTCGAACATCGCGACGGTGCGCACGAGCACGAGCAGCGCCGCGGCGAGGATGCCGGGCGCCAGCAGCGGCGCCAGCACGTGCAGGAAGATGTGCCGTGTGCGCGCGCCGAACACCCGCGCCGCGGACTCGAGGTTGGGATCGATCTGCTCGATGAACGGCGTCATCACGAGGATGACGAACGGCAGCGCCGGGATCAGGTTGGCGAGGATGACGCCCGACAGGTTGCCGGCGAGGTGCCATTGGTACATCACCGTGGCCAGCGGAATGCCGTAGGTGATCGGCGGGATCAAAAGCGGCAGCAGGAACAGGAACAACAGGAGCCGCTTGCCGCGGAAGTCCCGGCGCGCGAGCGCGTACGCCGCGGGCACGCCGAGCAGCACCGCGAGCGCGACGACCGCGAACATCACCTCGAACGTGACGATCAGGAGCCCGCCGAGCTGGAACTCCTTCCACGCATCGGCGTACCAGCTCACCGTCCAGCCGTCCGGCAGCCACGTGCCGCGCCATACCTTGGCGAAAGAATTGATCGCGACGGTCGCGATCATCAGCGCGACATTGACGAGGAACACCGCCATCAGCACCGACAGCGTGCGGTTCCAGATGCGCGCCCCGGTACGACGCGGGACCGGCGCTTGCAGGGTATCGGTTGACGACGCCATCAGCCCTTCCCTCCGGTGACGGGCCCGCGATAGACGAGCCGCCGCAACGCCAGCACGGCGACGACGACGACGAGCTGCGCGAGCCCCATCATCATCGCGATCGCCGACGCCATCGGGTAGTCGTATTGCTCGAACGCCGCCTCGTACGCGGCGATCGAGATGACGCGCGTCGGCCCGGCCGGCGCGCCGAGCAGCACCGCCGAGGGGAAGACGGAGTACGCCTGCACGAACGCGAGGCAGAAGCACATCGCGATGCCGGGGATCAGCAACGGCATGTAGATGTTGCGGAACTGCTGCCACGGTCCGGCACCGAGCGTCGCGGCGGCGCGCCCCAGCACCGGATCGATGCCGGTGACGTACGACAGGAGCAGCAGGAACGCGAAGGGGAAGCCCGAGATCACGAGCGAGATCAGGACGCCGGTGTAGTTGTGTGTCAGGCGGATCGCGCCGTCGTAGAGGTGCAGCGCGCCGAGCGCCTGCGCGAGCCAGCCCTTCGGCCCGAAATACGTGAGCATCCCCTCCGCGACGAGCACGGTGCCGAGCGTGATCGGGATCACGAGCGCGGCGGTGACCCACTTCTGCCCCGGCGTCTTGACACGCATCCGGTAGGCGATCGGCAGCGCGACGCCGATGTTGATGAGCGTGGCCGGCAGCGCGAGCTTGAGCGTCGTGAAGATCGTCGGCCACTGGCGCTCGGACGAGAAGAACTTCGTGTAGTTGGCGAGCATCCCGCCCTCGGTCGGGTGGAACGACAGCCACAGCCCGTACAGGCACGGGTAGATGAACAGCACGAGCAGGAATATCGCCGACGGCGCGGCGAGCCACGGCGTGCGATCGGCGCCGGCGAGGCCCGGTGACGAGGTCATGCCGCCGCTTCGCGATAGACGAGGAGCCGCGACTCGGGAATGCCGACGCGCAACGGCGCGCCGACTTGCGCCGGCGCGGCGCTGCGTACGTGCAGCCGCGCGCCGCCCTGCGTCACGACGTCGATCAGCGACTCGCGACCGCCGTATTCGATCGCGTCGACGACGCCGTCGATCGCGTTCGGCACCGCCGCGCCCGCGTCGGCGACGACGATATCGTCGGGCCGCAGCATGGCCCGCGCACGCGTGCCCGGCGCGAGCTCACCCTTGGCGATGCCGGTGAGCGTCAGGCCCTCGCCTTCGACGACCACCCGCTCGCCGTCGCGGCGCTTGACCGTCAGCGCGAGCTCGTTGCGATAGCCCATGAAGCGCGCGACGTCGAGATCGGCCGGGTT
>JAICUU010000379.1 GCA_025935675.1 Burkholderiales bacterium | reverse complement strand
TACCGGCGAGCGACGCCGCCGACGCGCTCGCCTGCGCGATCTGCCACGCGCACGGCAGCGGCGGCATCGGCGCGATTTTCGCCGGCCGCCACCGGCTGCGCGCCGGGCGCATGCGATGAGCAGCACGCAACGCCAGCCCTCGGGCGCGCGTCCGCCCGGCGAGGAGGCGCGCGCGCGCGTACCGCTCGTGCGTCCGCGCGCCGTCATCTTCGACATGGACGGCACGCTGCTCGACACCGAGACCGTCGCGCTACGCGCGTGGGTCGAGGCGGCGGCCGCCGCGGGCGTCGCCTTCGACGAGGCGGTCGGGCGCGCTGTCATCGGCAAGAACTTCGCCGACTCGTCGGCGCACATGCGCCGCCACTTCCATGGCACCGACTATCCGGTCGACGCGGTGCTCGGGCGCTTCCACGCCACGTTCGACGCGCTGACGAAGCGCGAGGGCGTGACCGTCAAGGACGGCGCGCGCGAGCTCCTCTCCGCGCTGCGCGACGCCGGCATCCCCGCCGCGGTCGCCACGTCGACGCGGCGCGAGCGCGCGCGCGAGAAGCTCGACCATGCGGGCCTCCTCGCGAGCTTCGTCGCGGTGGTGGGCGGCGACGACGTCACCCGCGGCAAGCCCGCGCCCGACATCTACCTCGCCGCCGCCGCCGCGCTCGCCACCGACCCGCCGCATTGCCTCGCGATCGAGGATTCCGAGCCGGGCTTTCGCGCCGCGCATGCGGCGGGCATGCCGACGATCCTCGTGCCGGACATCGCCACGCCGAGCGCCGAGCTCCTCGCGCTGCAGCCGCGCATCGTGCACTCGCTCGCCGAGGTGCGCGCGCTCTTCCACGCGCACGCCGGATGAGCGCGCATCCCGTCCCGCCACCGGAGCGGGCGACGCCATGATCGGCCGCCTGCACGGGATGCTCGTCGAGAAGAACCCGCCGCAGATCCTCGTCGACGTCGCCGGCGTCGCGTACGAGGTCGACGTGCCGATGTCGACGTTCTACAACCTGCCGGCCACCGGTGCAGCGGTCACGCTGTTCACGCACCTCGTGGTGCGCGAGGACGCGCACCTTTTGTTCGGCTTCGGCACCGAGGCCGAGCGCCGTGCATTCCGCCAGTTGAACAAGGTGAACGGGATCGGTGCGCGCACCGCGCTCGCGGTGCTGTCCGGCCTGTCGGTCGGCGAGCTCGCACAGGCGGTGACGCTGCAGGAATCGGGACGGCTCACCAAAATCCCCGGCATCGGCAAGAAGACCGCCGAGCGCATCCTCCTCGAGCTCAAGGACAAGCTCGGCGCCGACCTCGCGACGGCCGTCGGCGTGCATCGCGCCGCGCCGGCGTCCGCCGACGTGCTGCATGCGCTCCTGGCACTCGGCTACAGCGACAAGGAAGCCACCGCCGCGGTGCGCGGGTTGCCGGAGGACGTGGCGCTCGCCGACGGCATCCGCCAGGCGCTGAAGGCGCTGTCGAAGGCATGACGCGCGCGGCTTGGTAGAGTGCACGATGGCCATCGAGACCGATCCGCTCAACCGCGTCGTCGGCCCGCGCGCGGCCGGCGTGCAGGAAGTGGAGCTCGAGCGCACGCTGCGCCCGCGCGCGCTCGAGGAGTACGTCGGCCAGGAGAAGATTCGCCACCAGCTCGGCATCTTCATCGCCGCGGCGAAAAAGCGCGCCGAGGCGCTCGACCACGTGCTGCTGTTCGGGCCGCCGGGGCTCGGCAAGACGACGCTGTCGCACATCGTCGCGCACGAGCTCGGCGTCAACCTGCGCCAGACCTCGGGCCCGGTGCTCGAGCGGCCGGGCGACCTCGCGGCGCTCCTGACCAACCTCGAGCCGCGCGACGTGCTCTTCATCGACGAGATCCACCGGCTGTCGCCCGTCGTCGAGGAGATCCTCTACCCGGCGCTCGAGGACTTCCAGATCGACATCATGATCGG
>JAICUU010000275.1 GCA_025935675.1 Burkholderiales bacterium | reverse complement strand
GTCCTTGGCGACGCCGTAGGTCGACGCGAGTCCCGGGATGCCGCTTTGCGCGCGGATCGCGCGATAGCCCATCTCGATGTAGCGGCCGACCTCGTCGACGGTCTCGGCGAGGTCGCGGCCGTTGGCGTGGCCATATACCATCACCGCGTCGCGGCTCTTGCCGCCGAGGAGCTCGTAGAGCGGCAGGTTCGCCGCCTTCGCCTTGATGTCCCACAGCGCGGTGTCGACGGCGGCGATCGCCGACATCGTCACCGGGCCGCGCCGCCAGTACGCGCCACGGTAGAGGTATTGCCACGTGTCCTCGATGCGCATCGGGTCGCGGCCGACCAGCGCAGGCACGACATGGTCCTCGAGGTAGCTCGCTACCGCGAGCTCGCGGCCGTTGAGCGTCGCGTCGCCGACGCCGGTCAATCCCGCGTCGGTCTCGATCTTCAGCGTCACGAAGTTGCGGCCGGGGCAGCAGACGATGACGCGGGCGGCGGTGATCTTCATCACGGTTCCATAATATCGATGTCAGGCAGTCCGGTGGACAGACCACCAGACCACTTGACCTGATTATAGCCGCGCTTTAGGATGCGCGAAAAGCGCAGGTGCCGGATCGTTGCGAAGCGCCTCGCGAACCCGATTGCCCATCGCGCAGCCCGTCCCGCGCGCCGGAGGAGACCCACGCCGTGCCGCTCACCGCCGTCGGCAACACGCGGCTTTATCGCCAGATCGCCGAGCAGCTCTCGACGCTGATTGCCAGCGGCGAGTACCCGCCCGGCGCGCGCTTGCCAGCCGAGCGCGACCTGGCGGCGGCGATGGGCGTGTCGCGGGCTTCGGTGCGCGAGGCGATCATCTCGCTCGAGGTGGCGGGGCTCATCGAGGTGCGCGTGGGCACCGGCATCTTCGTCGTCCGCCAGCCCGCGCGCGGCGTGAGCGTGGGCGCCGACGCCGGTCCCGGTCCGTTCGAGCTTCTCGCTGCGCGCAGCCTCGTCGAAGGCGAGATCGCGGCGCTCGCCGCGCGCGACGCGAAGCGCGCCGACATCGACGCGCTCGACGCCGCGATCGAGACGATGGAGGCGAACGTCGACGATTTCGCGATCCGCGAGGAAACCGACAAGGCGTTCCATTTGGCACTCGCGTCGGCGACGCGCAACGGCGCGCTCGAGCTCGTCGTCGACGGCCTGTGGGGCCAGCGCGCCGAGCTGTGGGGACGGATGCAATACCACTATCACACGCCCGAGCTCGCGCTGACGACGATCCGCGATCACCGCGCGATCGCCAAGGCGGTCGCCGCGCACGATCCGGCGGCGGCGCGCGCGGCGATGCACCGGCACCTCGCGCGCGTCGCGCGCGAGTTCCAGCGCGAGCGGCCCGACGCGCCGGCGCCACGGGCGAAACGGGCACGCGTTGCAAGCGGCGGCAGGATACGTACGTGAAGCACCCGATCGACAACGCCGGCGGACGACCTTTGCGTCGCGAGCCGGTTCAACGGAGGAGAATTGCGATGAAACGCACGACATGGCAACTCGCAGGCGCCGTCGCGGCCGCACTCGCGCTTACGGCGACCCCGCCGGCGCTCGCGCAGCCGAAGGTATCGAGCCCCGTGACGCTCAACATCGTCGACGTGGCCGGCAACCTGATCCTGACGCAGCCCGCGATCGAGATGTACCGCGACCAGCACCCGAACCTCGTCGCCAAGGTGAATTTCACGAAGGCGACGGCGCCGGAGCTGCCGGGCAAGCTGAAGGCGATGCAGGCGGCCGGGCGCAGCGACATCGATCTCGTGCTGACCGGGACCGACGCGCTGGCCGCCGGCATCGAGCAGAACCTGTGGATGCCGATCCTTCCGCAGCACGCCGCGGAATTCCCCGGCCTCATGAACAACTACCTGCCGGCCGCCGCGAAGATGCAGGAGCTCGCGTCGAACCAGGCGCTGGTCGTCAACTTCATGCCGGCCGGTCCGCTCGTCGAATACAACCCCGACAAGGTGAAGAACCCGCCGACGACGCCCGCGGAGCTCCTCGCATGGTGCAAGGCGAATCCCAACCGCCTGATCTACGCGCGGCCGGCGAATTCGGGACCGGGGCGCACGTTCATCATGGGATTGCCGTACATCCTCGGCGACAAGGATCCGAAGGATCCCGTGCATGGCTGGGACAAGACCTGGGCGTACCTGCAGGAGCTCAACGCGTGCATCGAGTACTACCCGACGGGCACGGGCGCGGTGATGAAGGAGCTCGGCGAAGGCTCGCGCGACATGACGGTGACGATGACGGGCTGGGACCTGAACCCGCGGATCATGGGCATCGTGCCGAAGTCGTACAAGGTCGTGCCGTTCAAGGGCATGACGTGGGTCAACGACGCGCACTACATGGCGATTCCGAAGGGCGTGCCGGCCGACAAGGTCGCCGTCGTCCTCGACCTGATGAAGTTCATGCTGACCAAGCCGGCGCAGGCATTCTCGTACGACAAGGGCTACTTCTACCCGGGCCCGGCGGTCAAGGACGTGCCACTGTCGATGGCGCCGAAGGCGAGCCAGGACGCGATCAACGAATTCGGCCGCCCCGAGTACGACCAGTGGCTGAAGGAGTTCCCGCAAACCCAGTCGCTGCCGCCGGACGCGCAGGTGAAGGCGTTCGCGATCTGGGACGAGAAGGTCGGCGCCAAGATCAAGAAGTAGCGGTGTCATCGCGCATGCCCGTGCCGGCCGTCGGGCCGGCCGGGCCTGCGTTCTTCCTCGCAGTCAGGCTCTGATCTTTCCCCGCACGGTGCGCGCATGAAGCACGATTTCAAGGAGCTCAAGCTCGACCGCGTGACGCGTCGCTTCGCGCACGCCGGCGGGCGAGCCGTCGCCGCGCTCGACGGGCTGTCGATCACGATTCCGCGCGGCGAGTTCGTCGCGCTGCTGGGGCCCTCGGGCTGCGGCAAGTCGACCGCGCTCAACTGCATCGCGGGACTTCTCGCGCTGTCCGACGGCAGCATCCACCTCGACGACATGCGCATCGACGTGCTGCCGCCCGAGGCGCGCGGGTTCGGCATGGTGTTCCAGAACTACGCGCTGTTCCCGCACATGAGCGTGCGGCGCAACATCGGCTTCGGCTTGCGAATGCGCGGTGTCGCCGACGCCGAGGCCGCGCGGCGCGTCGACGCGGCGCTGAAGCTCGTGCAACTCGCCGGCCACGCGGACAAGCTGCCGGGCCAGCTCTCGGGCGGCCAGCAGCAGCGCGTGGCGATCGCGCGCGCGATCGTCGTCGAGCCGCCGCTCGTGCTGATGGACGAGCCGCTGTCCAACCTCGACGCCAAGCTGCGACTCGAGATGCGCTCGGAGATCCGCCGCATCCATCGCAACCTCGGCCGCTCGACGATCTACGTGACGCACGACCAGGACGAGGCGCTGTCGCTCGCCGACCGCATCGTCGTCATGAAGGACGGCACCGCGCGCCAGGTGGCGGCGCCGGCGGAGGTCTACGCGAATCCGGCCGATCTCGACGTCGCGCGCTTCATGGGTTATCGCAACGAGCTCGCGCTGACGGTCAAGCGCCGCGACGGCGAGCGGGTGGTCGTCGAAGGCGAGGGCCTGACGCTCACCGGTACCGCCAAGGGCGAGCTAGCGCCCGGCACGCGTGCGCGGGCCATGCTGCGGCCCGACGATATCGTCGTCGCCGACGCGGGCGCAGCAGTGCCGAACGCCATCGACGGCGTCGTCGACGCGATCGAATACGGCGGTCGCGAGTCGCTGATCGACGTCGTGACGCAAGGCGGTGCGCGCTTGCATGTGCGCAGCGCGGCGGCGGCGGAGGTTGGTGCGCCGCTGCGCGTCGGCATTCCCGAATCGCGGCTCCTCGTCTATCGCGAAGCGGCGGCATGACCTCGTCACCGGGCCTCGCCGGAGCGGATCGCACGCCGTGGCTCGCCGCACCGTCGGCGATCTTCCTGCTCGTGCTGTTCATCTACCCGTGCCTGTACGGGCTGTGGCTGTCGTTCCACCCGACCGAGGGCGGGATGCTCGCCAACTACACGAAGTTCTTCTCGTCCGAGCGCCAGTGGCCGACGATCT
>JAICUU010000301.1 GCA_025935675.1 Burkholderiales bacterium | reverse complement strand
CGCATCGAAGCGCAGCGGAAGCTTGAAAAAGGGCGCGGAAAGTTGCATGCGAAGCGAAAAAAAGGAGGCCGGTCAGCGCCGTCAGCGCCATTCTAGCGCCGGGCGTCGCGCCGGCGGCCATATCGGGGCGATCAGCCGAGGAGCCGCACCCGCACGCCGTAACGCTCGTAGATCGGCAGCGCACGCCGGTCGCACGTGCAGAGCTCGGCACCCGTTCCGGCCGCGGTTGCGGCAACCAGCGCGTCGTAGGCAGCGCCACCGGCAATGCCGTGCTCGGCAAGACCCAGCATGAATGCGCGATAGCGGCGCGCCGTGAGGCGCAGGTACGGCTGCGTGAAACGGGTCGCCAGGAAATCGCGCACGACGGCTTCGGCGCTACGGTGCGGCGGAGGCAGCCGCGTGAGCACCGAATAGGTCTCGAGCGCGCAATGCTCGATCAGCCGCAGGCCCGCGTCGAGTGCGCGGCGCGCGTCGTCGTGGCGGTCGTGCCAGGACGCGAACGCCGCCACCACCACGCTGGTGTCGGCGGCGATCAACGCCGCGTGCGCTCCAGCGTCTCGCGGACGATGTCGGAGGTCAGGGCTGGCAGCGTCGCTTCAGGAACGGCAACGACGCCCTTGCCGCGCTTCCTGAGCTGCATCGGCGTCGGCGCGACGCTGATCTCGATCACGCCCTCGGAGGCGCGAATCTCGAGCGGTTGTCCCGGCTGCAATCCGAGCGCCTGACGAAGCGCTTTCGGAACGACGATGCGCCCTGCGGCGTCGATGGTGGTTTCCATGGCATCCAGAATACCAGGAAAGTGGCAGAAATGCCACCAGATCAATGGCGGGGTCGACACGGTCCACGCCATTCGAGGAAACCGTCGTGCGGTCAGGCGACGTCGTCGCCGATGGCGGAGGCGGACAGCGTGAACGCCTGCCAGTCGCCGTCGCGGATGCAGGCGTCGTTCGAATCCGCGTCGGCGATCAGCGCGCGCGCGACGTCGCGCAGCGCGTCGCGCGCGTAGCCGCATACGATCAGCACGCGATCGGCGGAGCGATCGGTGCCGCCGCGAATCGCCTGCTCGGTCGTCGGCGCGATCGCCGGTGCTTGATGGCGCAACAGATGCGCACCCGCCACGCCGGCTTCGGTGGAAGCCTGCTTCATCCGCGGCAGCAGCGACTCGATGAACGCATCGATGCGATCGGCATCGAGCGTGAAGCGCAGCGTCATCGCATGGCGTGCGATCACGCCGCCGAAGCTCGCGTCGACGTGGCATTGCGCGCGCAGCATCCCGCGATGATGCGGCATCAGCGCCGTCGACCATGGCGTCGGCGCGTTCAGGCGCGCGACATAGGCGGGCGACGCAAGCACGTCGTGGCTCGCGAGCTCGTAAAGCACGAACACGCCATCGCCACCGTCGACGTCGAGCCAGCGCGACGCGCGCAGGAATCCCGGAATTCGCAGCCGCTCGGGGAAATGCTCGTGCGAATGCCAGTGCTCGAACTCCCGCCGCATCGTCGCGGCCATCGTCCACCACATCGCGAGGGCGGCGCTGCCTCGCATCGCCATCGCCGCGTCACTCCTGGCGCGCGAGCGCCGATCGACGCGGCGTCGCCCGCGCGAGCGACGTGCGGCGCGTCATGGCAACGAGCGTCTGGAGGCGGGGGTCGGAATCGAACCGGCGTACACGGCTTTGCAGGCCGCTGCATGACCACTCTGCCACCCCGCCAGGAGTGGACCGCCAACGAAAAGGGAGAGCCGGTGCTGCGTGGCGACGGCTCTCCCTCGCGGATCTGGAGCGGGAAACGAGTCTCGAACTCGCGACCTCAACCTTGGCAAGGTTGCGCTCTACCAACTGAGCTATTCCCGCGGTAATGAGTCCGACATTATAGAGGAATTCTTCGCCTCGTCAAAGAGTTGGGACCACCCGCAGTCATTGCTCAGGCCTTGGCGACGCTCGCCACCGCGCTCGCCACGTGGTCGATATTCCGCGTGTTGAGTGCGGCGACGCAGATGCGCCCGGAATCGACCGCGTACACGCCGAATTCGTTGCGCAGCCGGTCGACCTGCGCCTTGCCGAGCCCGGTGTACGAGAACATGCCGCGCTGCGAGATGACGAAGTCGAAGCGGCCGCCGGGGCTCAGCACGTCGAGCTTGGCGTGCAGCATCGTGCGCATCTCGCGGATGCGCGCGCGCATGCCGCCGAGCTCGTTCTCCCATTGCTCGCGCAGCGTCGGGTTGCCGAGCACGATCGCCACGGTCTGGCCGCCGTGCGTCGGCGGGTTCGACCACAAGACGCGCGCGACGCGCTTGACCTGCGACAACACGCGCGCGGCCTCGTCCTTGCTCGACGCGACGATCGTCAGCGCGCCGACGCGCTCGCCGTACAGCGAGAACGACTTCGAGAACGAGCTCGCAACCAGCATCGGGCCGGGCGTTGCCGCGAATTCGCGCACCACCGCCGCGTCGGCGTCGAGGCCTTCGGCGAAGCCTTGATACGCGATGTCGAGGAACGGGATCAACTGGCGCGCACGCACGACCTCGCGGATCTTCTGCCATTGCGCCGGTGTCGGGTCGACGCCGGTAGGGTTGTGGCAGCACGCGTGCAGCACGACGACGTCGCCGGACGGGATGGCGCCGAGCGACGCCAGCAGGCCGTCGAAGTCGAGGCCGCGTGTCGCGGCGTCGTAGTAGCGGTACGTGCCGACCTTGAACCCGGCGCCTTCGAACAGCGCGCGATGGTTCTCCCAGCTCGGGTCGCTGATCCACACGCCGGCGCCGGGCGCGAACCGCTTCAGGAAATCGGCGCCGACGCGCAGCGCGCCGGTGCCGCCGAGCGCCTGCACGGTGATCGCCCGTCCGCTCGTGACGACCTCGCTGTCCGCGCCGAACAGCAGCGCCTGCGCGCCCTTGTCGTACGCGGGAATCCCGTCGATCGGCAGGTAGCCGCGCGGCGCCGACTTGTCGGCGATCTCGCGCTCGGCGCGCTTCACGCATTCGAGCAGCGGGATCTTGCCGGCGTCGTCGGTGTAGACGCCGACGCCGAGGTTCACCTTGCCGGGACGGGTGTCGGCGTTGAACGCGTCGGTGACGCCGAGGATGGGGTCGCGCGGCGCCATCTCGATCGCCGCGAGGAAGGTGGAGGTGGGGGCGAGGGGAGCGTTCATTGGCGTCGATTGCGCATTGCAATCCGGTGGGTCGGACAAACCCTGTATTTTACCCGCATCCGGTCCCCACAAGCCCCGCATGGCCCGCTTCGACACGCGGCTCGAGCCCGCACCCCGCATCCCGCCCGCGACGGCGCTGCGCACCGTCGCGCGCGT
>JAICUU010000170.1 GCA_025935675.1 Burkholderiales bacterium | reverse complement strand
GCGACGACGTAGTCGAAAGAGCCCAGCGAAGCCGGCAGCTCGCGCAGGTCGACGTTCAGCAGCGTCGCGTTGCCGAGGCCCGCCTCGGCGATGAGCGCATTGCCGCGAGCAATCGCGCGCGGCGCGAGGTCGCAGCCGATGAACGTCGTCTGTGCATATGAATCGGCGAGCGGCAGCAAGTTGGTGCCGTCGCCGCAACCGACCTCGAGCACGCGTGCCCCGTCGAGCGCGGGCGCGTCGACGCCGAACAGCTGCGCGATGGTGCGCAGGCGATCGGGATGCGTCAGCGGATACGCGGTGCAGTCGTAGTCGACCGCGTCGTAGGCCGCCTTGATCGAGTCCGTGGCGACGTCCGCGGCGAGCGCCTCGCTCATCGCGCGGTGCCGATCGCCGGCGTGCCGCGCGGCCCGCGCGCGCCGGCGCCCGGCGCGAAATTCGAATGTGGGATCACGGCGCGGATTCTACCCAAACGCCGCTGGCCGCCGCGGATGCGGCGGCGCGACGCGACCGGGCGTCAGTCCGCGCGGCGAGCGACGATCGCGCCGACGCAACCCGCGATCGCGAGCCCGACGACGCCGCCGATCAGGAAGTTGTGCGCGGGCAATGCCGCGGCGATGGCGCCGGACGCGAAGCCGGCGATCAGGAAATACTTGAGAAGACCCTTGCCCGGCGCGCGCGCGGGCGCGCCGGCGCCCGGCTTCGTGCGATGCGCGGCGAGGATGGCATCGGCCATCGCTTCCGCTTCTTCCTTGCTCGGCATTGACATCTCCCCGGGTCGACGGCGAATGATGACGCGCCGCCCGTGCGGCGGGCAAGGCCGCGGAGCGTCCGGCGTCAGCCCGACGTCAGGGCGCCGATGGCGCGCGCAAGGTCGGCGAGCCGGAATGGCTTGTCGAGCTTCGCGAACGTGCGGCCCGAGCCGCCCGGCAACTCGGCGAACCCCGTGGCGATCAACAGGCGGACATGCGGCCAGCGTTCGCGCACCGCCTCGGCGAGCTCGACGCCGGTCATGCCGGGCATCGCCTGGTCGGTGATCACGAGGTCGACGCGCGCCTCGCGACCGAGGATCTCCAGCGCTTCGCTGCCCGAGCGCGCGCCCAGCGCCCGGTGGCCGAGCTCCTCGACCATCATCACCGTGTTCTTGAGCACGAGGTCGTCGTCGTCGACCGCGACCACGACAAGACGCCACCGGCTGTCCGGCGGCGCCACCGTCGGCGTAACTTCACGATCGCCGCCGACCGCGTGCTCGTCGGCGACCGGCAGCCACATCTCGGCCGTGGTGCCGACGCCCACTTCGCTCTTCAGGACGAGCTTGCCACCGGATTGCTCGACGACGCCATGCACCATCGACAACCCGAGGCCAGTGCCCTTGCCGACGCCCTTGGTGGTGAAGAACGGCTCGGCGGCGCGCTGCAGCGTCTGCTCGTCCATGCCGGTACCGGCGTCGATCGTGGCGACGCAGACATAGCGACCGGGGGGAAGGCGCAGCTCGTTGCCCTCGAGCAGCGTCGCCTCATGCGCGCCGAAGATCAGCGGCCCGCCTTGCGGCATCGCGTCGCGCGCGTTGAGCGCGAGGTTGAGCAGCGCGAGCTCGAACTGGTTCGCATCGGCGCGGACGCGCTCGAGCTTCGCGGGAAAGCGCATGTCGATGGCGATCGACGGGCCGAGCGTGCGCTCCAGGAGCACGGTCATGCCGCGCACGAGCTGCGACACGTCGACGGCGTCGAGGTGCAGGTCCTGGCGTCGCGCGAACGCCAGCATGCGCTGCGTCAGCGCCGCGCCGCGCTGCGCGCCATGGATCGCGTTGTCGACAAGCGCCAGCGCGCGCGGATCGTCGGCCAGGCGCCGCCGCAGCAGCTCGAGGCTCCCCTGCACCGCCATCAGCAGGTTGTTGAAGTCGTGGGCGATGCCGCCCGTCAACTGGCCGATCGCTTCCATCTTCTGCGACTGCATCAGCGCATCGCGCGCGGCGTCGAGCGCGGCCTGCGCCTCGCGGCGCTCGCTGATGTCGCGCGTGATCTTGGCGAAGCCGACGATGTCGCCCAAGTCGTCGCGCACCGGCTCGATGACGACGCTCGCGAAGAACCGCGAGCCGTCCTTGCGCACGCGCCATCCTTCTTTCTCGTAGGCGCCGGTGCGGATCGCGGTCTCGAGCGCGCGCGCCGGCTCGCCTTCCGCGAGGTCCTCGGGCGTGTAGAAGCGCGAGAAATGCTGGCCGATGATCTCGTGGGGAAGATAGCCCTTGATGCGCTGCGCACCGGCGTTCCAGCTCGCGATGCGCCCCGAGCGGTCGAGCATGAAGATCGCGTAGTCGGTCACGCCCTGCACCAGCCGGCGGAATTGCTCCTCGGTGCGGCGGATCCGCTCGTCGGCCCGGCGCTGCTCGGTCAGGTCGCGCACGATGACGGCGAATCCCGAGAGCCGGTCGTCGGGCGCGCGCACCGTGCTGACGAGTACCCGAGCGCGATAGGCGCTGCCGTCCTTGCGCACGCGCCAGGCTTCGACGCTGGCATGGCCTTCGCGCACCGCCGCGTCGAGCGCCCGGTCGGACGTGCCTTGCTCGCGGTCCTCGGCGCTGAAGAATTGCCGGAACGGCGTGCCCACCACCTCGCGCAACGTATAGCCGTCGAGACGACCGGCGTCATCGTTCCAGCGCGCGACGTTGCCGTCGACGTCGAGGAGGTAGATCGCCTGGTCGGCGACGTTGCCTTCCGGGGCCGGCGCCGGCTCGGTGTGCAACCCGCCGCCGGCGGTTGGCTTCGTCGATGCGGCGTCGGGAGGGGCGTTCGCGGGAGGGTCGCTCAACGGCGCTGGCATGGGATCGACTGTAGCGGCTGCTCTTGCGTGACGCCAGTCTGGCGGCCTACAGCCAGTCGGCCGGATGCCTGATGCCCGGGGGGCGACGAACGTCCTAATGTGAATGCTGGAAAGGAGAAACGACCATGGGAGCCACCACCCACCTCTTCAGTCGACCGGCAGTGACGGGTTCCGCGGCGAGCCGCAAGCGCTCGGCGGATCCTACGATGACCCCCGACCACCTCGGTGTTGTACGTGTCAACAGTTCGTGGATCGTGCATTCGTTGCTGGAAGACGATCCGGCGGTTGGCCGTCCGACGGCTATTCGACGCCTGGCGGGTCGCCGTTGAGGCCATGCCGCGCGTCGTTCTGCGCGGCCGGGCGGGGCGCGGTTCCTGCGTCTCCTCGGGCCAGGACGTCGACGAACTCGTCGGGCATTCGGTCGACCAGCGTCGTCCAGCGTTGCAGGTCGGGCTGCGGCTGGTTTTCACAGCACGAGCACGAGGTGCCGGCGAAGCGGCGAACGATAGTTTCAAGCGCGTGACGCATGGTGCCATGCTGATCGCACTGGCACTGGCGATCGACCCGTCATCGCCCCATTCGCGACTCGGCGATTCTCCGACATCGCCCGCCGCACTCGATCCCGCCGGCCGACGGCGCCGCACCGACACGCCGCCGCGCCGCACATTCGCCAACGAAAGGATTTTGCGATGCCTTACCAATCCGTCACCGACTTGCCGAAGGCGCAGACCGACCAATACGACGAGCACCAGAAGAAGGCGTTCCTCGAGGCATTCAATCATGCCTTTGACGAATACCATGGCGACGAGCACCGTGCATTCGCGGTTGCCCACGCGGCGGCGAAACGCGCCGGCGCCAAGGAAGATGGAGCGTAACGGGCCAGCACGTCACGTCATGGGCGGGCGGCACCCCGCGCATCGAGCTGCAACCCGAATCGATGTGACCCCGATAGCAGGACTCGATCGCGCCGGAAAGTCTGCCAGGCCGGACATTCACGAAACTGCAGGTGCGTGCTCGAGCGCCGATTTCGCAAGCGCGCGCGGGGTGCTCGCGCGCCGGCGGCGACATCCAACCGCCTGATCCGGTTGGCGTCCCCAAGGGGATTCGAACCCCTGTTACCGCCGTGAAAGGGCGATGTCCTAGGCCTCTAGACGATGGGGACCGCGCGTACTTGAACCCGTGCGGGAACGGGTACTGCGTGTCGTGTGGTGGAGGTAAGCGGGATCGAACCGCTGACCTCTTGCATGCCATGCAAGCGCTCTCCCAGCTGAGCTATACCCCCACGGCGAGCCGCAGATTATACGGGAACGCGCGAGGGCCGCGCAATTGGCCGCATCGCAGGCCGTCAGTCGCACGCTCGCGACGACTCGCGCTCACGGCGGCTATCATCGGCGGCTTCCGCGCTCGCGCCCTTCTCCGTTTCACACGCATATGACCTCGGCCTCGCCCCGCCTGCTCGCCGACCGCGTCGTCCTCGTCACCGGTGCGACCGGCGGCTTGGGCGCACCACTCGCGCGCGGCTTCGCCGCAGAAGGCGCGACCGTCGTGCTGCATGCGCGCGTCGTGGCGAAGCTCGAGGCGCTCTACGACGAGATCGTCGCCGCCGGCCATCCGGAGCCCGTGATCCTGCCGCTCGATTTCGCCAGGGCCGAGGCGAGCGACTTCGCCAACGTCGCGAGCGCGCTCGAGTCGCAGTTCAAGCGGCTCGATGCGATCGTGCATACCGCGGCAATGCTGGGATCGCTCGGGCCCATCGAGCACCAGTCGTTCGACGGCTGGCTCAACCTCCTGCGCGTCAACTTGGCCGCGCCGATGGGGCTCACGCGCGCCCTCATGCCGCTCCTCGTGCGTGCGCCGGATGCCTGCGTCGTGTTCACGCTCGACGATCGCGGCCTCGAGCCGCGCGCCTACTGGGGTGGCTACGCGGTCACCAAGGCGGGGCTCGCCGCGCTGTCGCGCGAGCTTGCCGACGAATGGGAGAACCGCGCGAACCTGCGCGTCAACGCGGTGATTCCCGGGCCGATTCGCTCGCCGCTGCGAGGCCAGTCGCATCCTGCCGAGGACCGTCTCGCGCTGCCCGACCCGGCGCGGCTCGTCGAGCTCTATGTCGACCTGGTCGGCCACCAGCGCAAGGCCGACAGCGGTGCGCTCGTCGACGCGCGCGCGTGGCTCGCCGGCGCACCGGCAACGTCGTCGCTCCTCGAATAAGCGAGCCGCACGCGCAGCCGCCGCAGGTCGTCGGCGGCGAGCATGTCGGGCACGATCGCCAGCGACTCGCAGCGGCGCTGGCCGGCGCGCCGATACACGATCGTGACGAGGCGAACGCCGCAGTAACCGCCGACGAGGGCCGCCTCGCACGCGGCGCCGTCGCGCAGGATCATCGCGAGCGTGCCGTCGAGCCGGACGAGCAGCGTCGTCGGCGGCTCGTCGCGCCAGGCCTTGAGCGCGAGCGCCACGACGAGCGCTACCGACCATGCCCGCAACGCGACGCCCAGCGGCAGGATGATCAGCACTGCCGCGGCCGCGCCATAAGCCGCAACGATGAACGCGCGCCGCAGCCGGGACGGCACGAGGTCGACGCGGAGCGGTGGCGGATCGCGCATCCGCCCATTGAAGCCGCGTTGAGTCTCACCGCGCCATCGGCCGGACGGCCGACGGGCACGGCGTCACCGCGCGTCTTTGCCCGTGCCGTGCTCGGCGAGCGCGAGCCAGGTCTCGACGACGGTGTCCGGGTTGAGCGACATGCTCTCGATCTTCTGCTCGACGAGCCACTGCGCGAGATCGGGATAGTCGGAGGGCCCCTGGCCGCAGATGCCGCAGTACACACCCTTGCGGTTGCAGGCCGCGATCGCCATCGCCAGCATCGCCTTCACCGCATCGTCGCGCTCGTCGAACGTCGCCGCGATCGACCCGCCCGAATCGCGGTCGACGCCGAGCGTCAGCTGCGTCATGTCGTTGGAGCCGATCGAGAAGCCGTCGAAGTGCTCGAGGAAGCGATCGGCGAGCACGGCGTTCGACGGCAGCTCGCACATCATGATGATGCGCAGCCCGTTCTCGCCACGCTTCAGGCCGTTCTTCGCGAGGAGCGCGATCACCTCCTCCGCCTCGGCAATCGTGCGCACGAACGGCACCATCAGCTCGACGTTGACGAGGCCCATGTCGTCGCGCACACGCTTCATCGCCGCGCATTCGAGCGCGAAGCAATCGTAGAACGCAGGCGACAGGTAGCGCGACGCGCCGCGGAACCCCAGCATCGGGTTCTCCTCGTGCGGCTCGTGCGCGCTGCCGCCGACGAGGTTCGAATACTCGTTGGACTTGAAGTCCGACAGCCGCACGATCACCTTCTTGGGCCAGAACGCGGCTGCGATCGTCGCGACGCCCTCGGTGACCTTGGCGATGTAGTACTCGGTGGGGCTCGGATACGCTGCGATCCTCGGCGCAATCTCGCGCTTCAGTTCCGCGCTCTGACGCTCGAACTCGATCAGTGCCTTGGGGTGCACGCCGACGTTCTTGTTGATGATGAACTCGAGGCGGGCGAGGCCCACGCCCTCGTTGGGCAGCCGCTGGAACGCGAACGCGAGCTCCGGGTTGCCGACGTTCATCATGATCTTGGTCGGCGACGGCGGCATCCGGTCGAGCGCGATGTCGTCGATGTCGATCGCGAGGCGGCCCTCGTAGACGTTGCCGGTGTCGCCCTCGGCGCAGGACACCGTCACCTCGCCGCCCTCGCGCAACGCGCTGGTCGCGTCGCCGCAGCCGACGACCGCGGGGATCCCGAGCTCGCGCGCGATGATCGCCGCATGGCAGGTGCGCCCGCCGCGGTTGGTGACGATCGCGCCCGCGCGCTTCATCACCGGCTCCCAGTCGGGATCGGTCATCTCGGTGACCAGCACGTCGCCGGCCTGGACGCGGTCCATCTCGTCGGCCGAGCGCACGAGGCGTACCGTGCCCTGCCCGATCTTCTGGCCGATCGCGCGGCCGCTCGCCAGTACCTTCGACGTCGCCTTGAGCCGGTAGCGGCGCAGCGTGTTGTCGGCCTCTCGCGAGCGAACCGTCTCGGGCCGCGCCTGCAACACGTACAGCTCGCCATCGTCGCCGTCGCGTCCCCACTCGATGTCCATCGGGCGCTTGTAATGCGCCTCGATCGCCACCGCGATTCGTGCGAGCGCCTCGACGTCGGCGTCGGACAGCGAGAAGCGCACGCGATCCGCCGAAGTGACCTCCTCCATCCGCGTCGAGCGACCCGCCGCCGCGGCGTCGCCGAACACCATCTTCGTCGCCTTGGCGCCGAGGCTCTTGCGCAGGATCGCCGGGCGGTTCTTCGCGAGGTTGGGCTTCCAGACATAGAACTCGTCGGGATTGACGATGCCCTGCACGACCGTCTCGCCGAGGCCGTACGACGACGTGATGAAGACCACCCCGCGGAAGCCGGACTCGGT
>JAICUU010000235.1 GCA_025935675.1 Burkholderiales bacterium | reverse complement strand
TCGAACGCCGCGCCGTCGGCGACGAAGCCCGCACCGAAGTCGAACAGCCGCGCGAACGTCGCCTGCACGTCGCGGACGCGCTCGCCCGTGGCGACGCGGCCGCCCACGCGCGCCTTCAGGTACTGCGCGGCGGAGAGGTGGTCGGCGTGGACGTGCGTCTCGAGGATCCAGTCGACGTTTAGCGCATGCTCGGCGACGTGGCGCACGAGCGCGTCGGCCGATGCGGTCGACGTGCGCCCCGATTTCGCGTCGAAGTCGAGCACCGGGTCGATGATCGCCGCGCGGCGGGTCGCCGCGTCGTGGACGACGTACGAGACGGTGCCGGTCTTCGCATCGAAGAATCCCTGCGTGGTGCACGCGGCCATGGTCGCCCCCCGTTTTCGGCGAAGTATAGGCAATCGGCGCGCCGCGCATCCATCGCCGCTTCGCCGGTGTGCGCCGATTCGCGCGATACTTCCCGGCATCGGGCGATGGCTCGCGGGGAGCTCACGATGACGATCGACTGGAACGCATTCACGCCCTGGAGCGCGCTGGGTGGCGGCCTCCTGATCGGCATCGGCGTCGCCATGCTGCTGCTCGTCGACGGACGCATTGCCGGCATCAGCGGCGTCGTCGGCGGGCTCCTTCGCCCGCGCGCCGGCGATGTGGGCTGGCGGATCGCGTTCGTCGCCGGCCTCGTCGTCGCGCCGCTCGTCGCGGCGCTCGCCGGGCAATCGATGGTGCCGCATATCGATGCGAGCTTCGTCATCGTCGCGCTCGCCGGTGTCGCGGTCGGGATCGGCACGCGCTACGGTGCCGGCTGCACGAGCGGGCACGGCATCTGCGGCGTCGCGCGGCTGTCGCCGCGCTCGCTCGTCGCCACGGCGACGTTCATGGCGGCGGGTTTCGCGACCGTGTTCATCGTGCGCCACGTGCTCGGAGCATGACCGCGATGGCCACGATCACACCGTTCCTCGCCGGCCTCGTGTTCGGGATCGGCCTCATCGTGTCGCGGATGGCGGATCCGGCGAAGGTGCAGGGCTTCCTCGACCTCGCTGGCGCGTGGGATCCGTCGCTTGCGTTCGTGATGGCGGGCGCGCTGGTCGTGGCCGCGCCGGCGTTCGCGATCGCGCGCCGGCGCCGCGTGTCGATCATGCGCATGCCGATCGCGCTTCCCGCCTCGCGCGACGTCGACCGCCGCCTCGTCGCAGGCAGCACGCTGTTCGGCATCGGCTGGGGGCTCGCTGGATTCTGTCCCGCACCCGCGCTCGTCGTGCTCGGCATGGGCAATGCCAAGGCGGTGGCGTTCGTCGCGGCGATGCTCGCCGGGATGGCGGTCTTCGAATGGCGGGAGCAGCGGCGGGCGATCGTCGGCGCCGTCGCGGATTAGGGTCGCCGCGCGTTTCGCGCGTTGCACCGGGACATCGCGAGATGTCCGGCGGGCGAATCGCAGGATGACGCTGCGGCGCAACGCCGGCGCTCGATTCTAGCGCGGAATCGCGCGCAGGTCCTTGCCTTTTCCGACGATGGACGCGCGCTCAATCGGCTACATTCGCGGCGATCCGGATCCGATTGAAATCGATCGGCGAAACGCCGAGAATCCGCCGGATCGCCGCACCGGAGAGTCGTCGATGCAACCCCGCGAAACCTACAACGACCAGGTCGTGCGCCTGTTCCTGCTCGCGGCGGCCGTATGGGGCATCGTCGGCATGTCGATCGGTGTCTACGCCGCCGCCGAGATGGCGTGGCCCGCGCTCAACTTCGACGTGCCGTGGCTGACGTTCAGCCGCATCCGCCCCGATCACACGTTCGGCGTCATCTTCGCGTTCGGCGGCTCGGCGCTGATCGGCACCTGCTACTACGTCGTGCAGCGCACGGGCCACACGCGCCTCGCCTTCACCGCGCTCGCCAATTTCACGTTCTGGGGCTGGCAAGTCGGCTGCCTGCTGGCGATGGCGACGATGCCGTTCGGCCTCACGCAGGGCAAGGAGTACGCCGAGCCCGAATGGTTCATCGACATCGCCGTTGCCGTCGTGTGGGTGAGCTTCGGCGTGGTGTTCTTCGGCACGCTCGCGCGCCGGCGCATCCGCCACATCTACGTCGCCAACTGGTACTACGGCGCGTTCATCATCGCCGTGGGCCTCCTGCACATCGTCAACAACATCGCGATCCCGGTGTCGCTGACCAAGTCGTACCCGGTCTAGTCCGGCGCCGTCGACGCGATGGTGCAATGGTGGTACGGCCACAACGCGGTCGCGTTCTTCCTTACCGCGGGCTTCCTCGGGATGATGTACTACTTCGTGCCGCGACAGGCGCAGCAGCCGTTGTGGAGCTACCGCTTCTCGATCGTCAATTTCTGGGCGCTCATCTCGGTGTACATGTGGGCAGGACCCCATCACCTCATGTACACGGCGCTGCCCGACTGGGTGCAGTCGGTCGGCATGGCGTTCTCGCTGGTCCTGCTGATGCCGAGCTGGGGCTCGGCGGCGAACGGCCTCCTCACTTTCAACGGCTCCTGGCACCGGCTGCGCGAGGATCCCGCGGCCAAGTTCATGGTGCTCGCGCTGGTGTTCTACGCGGCGGCGACGCTCGAAGGCTCGATGATGGCGATCAAGACGGTCAACTCGCTGTCGCACTACACCGACTGGACGATCGCGCACGTCCACTCGGGCGCGCTCGGGTGGGTGGCGATGATCACGATCGGCTCGCTGTACGCGATGGCGCCGCGCGCGCTCGGCCAGCCGGAGATGCACTCGCGCCGCGCGATGGAAGCGCATTTCTGGCTGCACACCGCCGGCACGCTGCTGTACGTGATCTCGATGTGGGCGGCTGGCGTCACCGAGGGACTGATGTGGCGCGCGACGCGGCCGGACGGCTCGCTCGCCTATCCTTTCATCGACAGCCTGATCGCCGTCAAGCCGCTCTACGTGTTCCGCTGGTTCGGCGGCGTGCTGATCCTCTGCGGGATGGTGGTGATGGCGTGGAATCTATGGCACACGGCGGCGGCGGCGCGCGCCCATCTCATCAAGCCGATCCCCGTGCCGATCCCCGAGCCGGAGCCGCGCCAGGTGCCGGCGCCGCTGCCGGCCTACGCCTGAGGACGCGATGGCGCGCGGATACCGCTACTTCGAGGCGATCGAGAAGAACGCCGCGCTGCTCGGCGTGCTGACGCTCGTCATGGTGTCGCTCGGCGGGCTCTCCGAGATCACGCCATTGTTCGTCGAGGCGCACACGGTCGCGCCGGCGCCCGGCGTCGAGCCGTACGACGCGTTGCGGCTCGCCGGCAAGGACATCTACGTGCGCGAAGGCTGCTACCTGTGCCATTCGCAGATGATCCGCGCGCTGCGCGCCGAGACGCAGCGTTACGGGCAATTCTCCGTGGCGAGCGAGTCGGTGTACGACCGGCCGTTCCAATGGGGCTCGAAGCGCACCGGTCCGGACCTTGCACGCGTGGGTGGCAAGTATTCGGATGCCTGGCACGTCCAGCATCTCGTCGATCCCCGCGGCGTCGAGCCCGAGTCGAACATGCCCGGCTACCCGTGGCTCGCGGCGGCGTCGATCGACGGTGCCGACATCGCGGCGCGGATGCGCGCGCTGCGCACGCTCGGCGATCCGTACACCGACGCCGACATCGACGGCGCCGCCAAGGCGGTCGCCGGCAAGACCGAAATGGACGCGCTGGTCGCGTACCTGCAGGGGCTTGGCGTCGACAACGAGCCGCGCCCCGATGCGAAGGCCAGCGAGGCGGCACCGAAATGAGCCCGTTCTGGGGACATGTCGTCGGCGTCTTCACCGTCGTCGTCATGGCGGCGTTCATCGGCGTCTGGATCTGGGCTTGGCTGCCGTTCCACAAGCGCGCGTTCGACGCGCTCGCGGCGATCCCGATGCAGGACGGTGACGACGATTCGGCGGAAACCGCCGACGCCGCCGCGCGGGAATGGGACCGGCGAAGCGCCGCCGGCCCGCCCCAAGGCGCTGCCCCCGATCGGGGGGAGGCGCGCGAAGCGCGCTTCGAGGAGAACACGTGAGCCCATTCTGGTCGGCGTTCGTGATGGCGCTCATCGTCCTCAACCTCGGCATTACGCTGTTCCTGTTCCTCTGGGCGCCGCGCGTCCACATTCCCACGCTGGCCGACGGCACCAGCGGCCACGTGTGGGCGCACGGCGTGCTGCGCGAAGGGATCCGCCCGCTGCCGGTCTGGTGGCTCGTGCTTTCCGCGGCGATGTTCGTCGTGGGCTTTGCCTACCTCGCGCTGTATCCGGGGTTCGGCGCGTTCAAGGGCCTGCTCGGCTGGACGTCGCACGACCAGCTCGCGCGTGCGCATGCCGTCAACGACGCGCGCTTGGCGCCGCTCACCGAACGCGTGCGCGCGACGTCGATCGAATCGCTGGCGGGCGACCGGCAGGCGATGGCCGCGGGCGAGCGGCTCTTCGTCGACAACTGCGCGCCCTGCCACGGCCGCGACGCGCGGGGCAATCAGCGCCTCGGCGCGCCGAACCTCGCCAACGGCATCTGGCTCCACGGTGGCGACGGCGCGACGATCCTCGCGTCGATCGCCGACGGCCGCCGCGGCGGCATGCCCTCGTTCGCCGGCGCGATGCCGGACGACGCCATCATCGACGTCGTCAACTACGTCGAGAGCCTGTCGGGGCTGCCGCACGACCCGCTGCGCGCGCAAATCGGCAAGCGCTCGTTCTCGACCTGCGCCGCGTGCCATGGCGCCGATGCCAAGGGCAACAAGGCGCTCGGCGCGCCGGACTTGACCGATGCCGTCTGGCTGTACGGTCGCCAGCACGCGACGCTGGTCGAGACGGTCCGCAACGGGCGCAGCGGCGTGATGCCGGCGTGGCGCGGGCGGCTGTCGGACGACGAGATGAAGCTCCTCGCCGGCTATGTCCATGGACTCTCGCATCCGGCGGTCACGCAGCCATGACGTGACGCGCGACGGCAAGCGCGGCGCGTGGCGGCGCGAGCCGCTCGCCTGGCTCGCGACGGCGGTGTTCGCCGCGTCGGTGGCCGGATCCGTGTGGACGATCGTCGTGGCGACCCGCAACGCCGACGAGCCGCTGCCCACGCACGAGCGCCGCGTGGTCGGCGTGCCCATCACGCACGCGCCGGCGCGCGCGACGACGGCGGGCGACG
>JAICUU010000341.1 GCA_025935675.1 Burkholderiales bacterium | reverse complement strand
GCGGCGAAGCTGCTCGGCATCACGTTTCGCGCGATGCGCTATCGAATGGAGCGGCTCGGCATCAAGTGAAGCGCCGCGCAGCGATCGCGATCCGCCGGCGGCGCCTCGTCATCGATGCTGGCGGCCGCGCATCGTGCGCGGCGCATGTCGCGTCGCCCAACTGCGACGACCGCCCGCCGGCGACGCCGATCACGCTCGTCGTCATCCACGGCATCTCGTTGCCGCCTGGCGAGTTCGGCGGTGACGCGATCGCGCGGCTGTTCACCAACACGCTCGATCCCGCTGCGCATCCGGGGTTCGCCGAGGTCGCCGCATTGCGCGTGTCTTCGCATTTCCTGATCCGCCGCGACGGCACGCTCGTCCAATTCGTCCCCTGCGCGCGCCGTGCATGGCACGCAGGCGTGTCGACGTGGCGGGGCCGCGAGCGCTGCAACGATTTCTCGATCGGCATCGAGCTCGAAGGCACCGACGACATTGCGTATGCGCCGCGGCAATACACGACGCTCGCGCGCCTGACGAAGGCATTGCGACGGCGCTATCCGATCGTCGACATCGCCGGCCACAGCGACGTCGCCCCGGGCCGTAAGACCGACCCGGGGCCCGCGTTCGAGTGGACGCGGTTTCGGCGCCTGGCCGCGGGCCGCCGGCGCTAGCACCGCCCCGGATCGCGCGGCCGGTCCGCGGCCAACCGTCTGATAGAATGGCGGGTTATGCAGCTGCTGGCCGACTTCTTTCCGCTGATCCTTTTTTTCGTGGCGTTCAAATGGCAAGGCATCTTCTTCGCCACGGGCGTCGCGATCGCGGCTTCGATCGTGCAGATCCTGTGGTTCCGGTGGAAGCGCAAGCTCACCGCGACCCACTGGCTGTCGTTCGGCATCATCGCCGTGTTCGGCGGCGCGACGCTCGTCCTGCACGACGAGACGTTCATCAAGTGGAAACCCACGGTGCTGTACTGGGCGTTCGCGCTGATCCTCGCGGTCGGCAAGCTCGCGTTCCGCCGGGATCTCATCGCGGCGGTGCTGCGCGGCATCGATATGCCCCCGGCGGCGTGGACGCGCGTCACGTGGGGCTGGGCGGCGTTCCTCGCCGTCATGGGCGTCCTCAATCTCTACGTCGCGTTCAATTTCCCGACGGCGACGTGGGTGAACTTCAAGGTCTGGGGCGCGACCGGCCTCTGCCTGCTGTTCGCCCTCGTGCAGGCGTTGTTCCTCGCGCGGCACGTGACCGACGCCGGCGCCTCGCGCAACTGATGGACCTCGACGCCCTACTCCGCGCGCGCCTCGCGACGCTCGACCCGACGCGTGTCGAGCTGCGCGACGACGGCGACCTGCACCGCGGCCATCCCGGCGCGGCCGGCGGCGCCGGGCACTTTTCGCTCCTCATCGTGTCCCATCGCTTCGCAGGCCTTGGCCGCCTTGCCCGCCACCGCGCGGTCATGGACCGTGTAGGCGACCTCATCCCCCACCCGCTTCATGCGCTCGCCGTGAAGGCGTACGCACCCGAAGAATCCATCCCGTCCTAAAAGGAACCCTCGCATGAACCTCAAACCATTCGCGCTCGGCGCCGTGCTGGCGATGTTCGCCGCGACCGCCGTTGCGCAAACGCCCGCCCCGAAGTCGCCGGCGGCGCCCGCGAAGGCCGCCGCGCCCGCGGCCGCGCCGGCTGCACCCGCCGCGCCGGCCGGCAAGGCGCTCTACCCGCAGGCGCAGTACGACCTGATGCTGAAGGAGCGCCTCGCCCAGGGCACGCCCGATTCGCCCGAGCTCCGCAACGCGGTGCGCGAGGAGCTCAACACGCGCGAATTGCTCGCGCGCGAGGCGAAGAAGAAGGGCCTCGACAAGAACGCCGACATCAAGACGCAGATGGACCTCGCCGCGCAGACGGTGCTGGTGCGCAGCTACGTGCAGGATTGGGTGAAGGCCAACCCGATTCCCGATGCCGACCTGCACAAGGAATACGACGCGATCAAGGCGCAGATCGGCGACAAGGAATACAAGGTCTCGCACATCCTCGTCGACAAGGAAGACGAGGCGAAGCAGATCATCGCCGACCTGCAGAAGGGGCAGAAATTCGCCGACCTCGCGAAGCAGCATTCGAAGGACCCGGGCTCGAAGGACAAGGGCGGCGACCTCGACTGGAACGCGCCCGCGAACTTCGTCAAGCCGTTCGCCGACGCGATCATCGCCACGCCGAAGGGCAAGTTCACGCCCACGCCCGTGCAGACGCAGTTCGGCTGGCACGTGATCTACGTCGAGGACGTGCGCCCGGCCAAGGTGCCGACGTTCGAGGAGGTGAAGCCGCAGCTCGTCCAGCGGATGCAGCCGCAGTACCTCGACAAGTACTTCAAGGAGCTCCGCGCGAAGAACGGCGTCTGACCGCCGCGCCTTTCGCGATACCGGAACGCCGCAGCGATGCGGCGTTCTTTTTTTGCGCCATTCGATGGTATCTTCGCAAGCGGCCGCGCGAGCGGATCGCGGTGGAGGCGCGAGATGGGTTGGGTGCGGAGCCCGAAGGATTTCTGGGCGGGGATTCTGTTCGTCACGTTCGGCATCGTCGCGGTCGCCGTCAGCAGCGGCTATTCGATGGG
>JAICUU010000142.1 GCA_025935675.1 Burkholderiales bacterium | reverse complement strand
TCCCGACGCCGAGAATTTCATGCAGGTGCTGTACGGCCCCAACATCGGCCAGGCGAACGACTCGCGATTCAAGCTGCCGGCGTTCGACGCGCTCTACGACGAGGCGCGCACGATGCCCGACGGCCCGGCGCGCACCGCGCTATTCGCGCGGATGACCGACCTCGTGCTCGCCTATGCGCCTTTCCGGATGACGTATCACCGCCTCGAGGACCCGATCGCGCAGCCGTGGGTGCACGACTATGTGCCGCACCCGATCACGACGCAAACGTGGAAGTATGTGAGCGTCGATGCGCATGGCGGGGCGCGTTAGTTGCCCGCGCCGCGCGCAAAGGGTCATCGCTGCGCGGACGCTTGGACCTTCAGGCAACGCTCAAGGAGGCGGGGTGCCGCCAGGCGATCGGCCCACGCCTTGAACGCGGTGGTGGGCCCTCGCCAGCGCAGGTCGTCAACGTCGCGGAACAGCGCGGCGCCGGTGTCGAGCGTCGCGAGTCGCTTGAACAACAATGCCTGTTTTCGCCGGGCCCCGAGCACATCGTCGGGAAACGTCTCGATCGGCCCGTACCGGTTAAGCATGCGCGCGGCCGTCACTGCGCCGATCCCCGCAATGCCCGGGTAACCATCCGCCGCATCGCCGACGAGCGCGAGGTAGTCGGGAATCAGCGCCGGAGCGACGCCATATTTGGCGCGCACGGCGTCGGCGTCGAGCATCCTGTTGGCCCGGCGATCCATCTGCACGATGCGATCGCCGCGCACACATTGCGCAAGATCCTTGTCGACCGTCCAGATGCAGATCCTGGCGACGCGACGCGATCGCGACGCAATCGTTGCCGCCGATGCAAGTGCATCATCCGCTTCCAGCTCGACCATCGGCCAGACCGCCACGCCCATCGCGGCCAATGCCTCTTCGAGCGGATGGAACTGCGCCGATAACGCGGGATCGATTCCCTCGCCCGTCTTGTAACCGGGCCAGAGCTCGTTACGAAACGATTCGATGACGTGATCGGTGGCGACCCCGATGTGGGTCGCACCCTTCTCGAGCATCTGCACGATCGTTTGCAACACGCCGACCACGCCGCCAAAAGGGCGGTCCTTGCCCTTCGTGAAACGTCTCAGTCCGTAGAAGTGACGGAAGAGCTCGTAGGTGCCGTCGACGAGGTGGATGTCCATGCGCTCACCTGCGATCGCCGAGCCCGGCGAGGCCGGGTACGACGGCAAAGTGATGCGCGTGCGGCAAAGATCGGAATTGCCCGAACGGCGCGACCCGCGGCGCCGCGACTACTCGCGCAGGAACGGGTTCGACGACTTCTTCGGCACCTTGAGCGGCTCGCAGTCGGTGAGCGCGGTTGCCGTGTTGTCGCGGATCAGCGTCAGGTCGCTGGTGCTGCCGCGCAGATCCATCATGCCGTTGGTGTAGCGCACGCCGTTTTGCGTCGACACCTGGTACAGCGTGACGAGGCGCTCGTCGGGCGGCATCAGGATGCGCGCCTCCTGCTCGGTGAAGCGCACGACGATGCGCTGGCCGTCGAGCTTGCAGCCGAACGTGTCCTTCGACGTCTCCATCTCGCCGCCCGACGTCGCGCAGCCGGCGCACAGCGCGGCTGTCGCGATCAGTGCGACCGGAAGTGCACATCGACGGGATGCGCGACGATGCGCGTGGAGGCGAAGCCGCATTGGCCGAGGATAGCACGCGTGCGGCTCGCGCCGCGGCGCGCTAGCACTCGGTGACGTTGATCGCGGCGCCGCCGAGCGACGCCTGCTTGTAGCGCCCCGACATCGCGCGGCCCGACTCGATCATCGCCGCGACGACGCTGTCGAGCCCGCGTGGCGGCGTGGGCTTGGCGAGCGCCGCCTGCGCCGACGCGTGCGCGTGCGCGGCGGCGGCGGCGTTGCGGCCGATGCAGGGCTGCTGGATGTGCCCGCCGTCCGGATCGCAGGCCTGGCCGAGGTGCGGGGCGAGCGCGAGCTCGGCAGCGTGCAGCATCTGCGCGTTGGTGCCGCCGAGCACGGCCGCGTAGCCGGCGGCGGCCATCGCCGACGCGACGCCGACGACGCCCTGGCATCCGGCCTGGCGCAAGCCCATGCCGCGCAACAGCGAGCCCACCACGCCCGCCGTCATCAGGAACTCGATCGTGCCGACTTCCTCGGCGAGCGGCCGCGCCTTGAGCCAGTGCGCAAGCAGTGCAGCGACGGGTCCTGCCGAGCCCGCGGTCGGCGCGGCGACGACGCGGCCGCCGGCGGCGTTGTCCTCGGCGACCGCGAGCGCCATCACCGAGCACCATTGCGCCGGCGTGCCTTCGGTGCTGCGCAGCGCGAGCGCCTGCGCGGGCGCGCGACGCTGGCGACCGCCCGGCAGCGGCGTGTCGGCGGCGAGCCCGCGATGCACCGAGGCGCGCATCGCGTCGCCGAACGCGAGCATCGACGCCTTCACGTCGCCCGGGCTGCGGAACGTCGTCTCGTTGGCGAAGCCGATCGCGGCGAGCTTCTTGTTGACGACGTCGCCGGCGTCGACCAGCGCCGCGGCGGTGACGAACGGGTAGGGCACGCGCGGGCCTTCGCGCACGCGCCGGTGCTGCGCGGGATCGACGACCTCGCCGTCGCCGATCGAATAGAAGTCGCGCTCGGCGAGCACGTCGCCGCGCGCGCCGCGTGCGACGAAGCGCATCGCGTTGCTGGCGCCGGGAATCGATCGATCGACGCGAAACGCGATGTCGCGGTCGGCGTCGAACGACACCGGCTGGCGGCCGTTGAGCGGCAGTGTGCCGGTGGTCTTGATGGAGCGCGCCCGCGACCGCATCGTCGCGACGTCGCAGGTATCGGGGGATGCGCCGGCGAGACCGGAGACGATGGCCTCGGCGGTAGCGCTGTCGCGGCTCGCGCAGGCGAGGCCGCCGTAGAGCTCGACGTCGATCCGCGCGGCGGCGCGCGCGACGCCGTCGGCCTCGAGCGTGTGCACGAACTGGCGCGCCGCGGCGAGCGGGCCGACGGTCTGCACCGACGACGGCCCGGGACCGGCGCGCAGCACCTCGAACACGCTCACGACCATGCGGACTGATCCTCCTGCCGGCGCTCTTGGGCGGCGGCATCCCCCGGATGCGCGAAGCGGACCGTGTCGGGGTACGACAGCACCTCCGGCAACGCGGCGTCCGCGCGCACCGCCGCCTGCATGCGCTGCCACCAGCTGGCGTCGACGAGGTCGCGATGATAGCGCAGGAAATCGTCGCGGATCGCGCCGTCCGTCAGCAGAAACGTGACGAATTCCTCAGGAAACACGTCGCGCGGCCCGACGTCGTACCAGATCTCGCCGGACATCTCGTCATGCCCGTCGGGGGGCGGCGGAATGCGGCGGAAGCGGCAGTCGGTCAGGTACTCGATCTCGTCGTAGTCGTAGAACACAACGCGTCCATAGCGAGTGACGCCGAAGTTCTTGAAGAGGAGGTCGCCGCAGAAGATGTCGACGGCCGCGAGCTCGCGGATCGCATCGCCGTACTCGCGCAGCCCCCGGGCGCGCTCATCCGCGCTGGCCGTGGCGAGCCACAGGTTGAACGGCGCCAGCCGTCGCTCGATGTAGAGGTGGCGGACGACGACGTGCTCGCCATCGACGTCGAGCATCGACGGTACCGAGCGCGCGAGCTCGGCGAGGAGCTCGGGCGCGAAGCGTGCGCGCGGGAACGCGACATTCGAGTATTCGAGGATGTCGGCCATCCGTCCCGCGCGATCGTGGCGCTTGACCAGCGCGTACTTGTCGCGAACGCGCGCGCGGTCGGTGTCCTTGGACGGCGCGATGTCGTCGCGGATCACCTTGAACACCCACGGGAACGACGGCAGCGTGAACACCATCATCACCAGGCCGGGGATGCCGGGCGCCGCGACGAAGCTGTCGGTCGAGTGGCGCAGGTGGTGCAGGAGGTCGCGGTAGAAGAGCGCCTTGCCGTGCTTCTGCAGGCCGAGCATCGTGTAGAGCTCGGAGGTCGTGCGCTCGGGGCAGAGGTCGTGCAGGAACTCGACGTACGCGCTCGGCACGTCCATGTCGACGAGGAAGTACGCGCGGTTCGCCGAGAACAGCAGCGCGATCTCCTGCGGCTCGACCAGCAGCGCGTCGACGTACAGCCGTCCTGCCGGGTCGTGGCGGATCGCCACGACGAACGGGTGGTGGAGGCTGCCGTTGACGATGCGGCCGGCGACGTACGCGGTGCGGTTGCGGAAGAAGGGCGTCGCGAGCACCTGCACCTGGTGATTGGCCTCGAGGCGGAACGGCCGCGGCAGCAGGCGCCGCAGCCGTGCGACGACATGGGCGACGTCGCCGCGGAAGTCGGCGAAGCGGCGCGTGAAGCCGGCGTCGAGCACGATGTCGACGATGGCGCGGCGCAGGCCGTGCTGCATCGGGTAGTAGCTGCGGTACGACGGCGGCTCCGACTCGATGTGCGCGGTGGCGATCGCCGGGCGCACGAAGATGAAGCGGTTGTTGAAGTAGCGGCGGTGCAGGATCTTGCACGTCACCGTGTTGAAGAACGTCTCGGCGCACTCGGGCTGCTTGTGGTCGACGAGGCGCGCGATGTAGTCGCGCTTGACCGCCGACCACAGCGCGTCGAGCGCGTCGGGCGCGAGCGCCGCGGGCGCGAAGCCGCGCTCGATGCGCGCCACCGTCTCGGCGACACGTCGGTCGTAGAAGTCGATGCGATCGCGGACGAGATGGCCGATCGCGAGCCAGTTGCCGTCCTCGAAATGGCGGCGCGCGGCTCGCGCGCACTCGCGGAACAGCGCGTAGTGATGGTCGAAGCCGTCGACCAGCGCCGCCGCGATCGCGGCGGCGTCATGCGAGCGGTCGGTCGAGGCTGCGCGCATCGTCGGACGCTGCCGCGAACCGGCGCGCGCGGGGCGTGCCGACGCGCGCCGCGTCAGTTCTTCGACTTCTCGATCGCTTCCTTGGCCTTGTTCGCGACCTGGTTGTATTCCTCGACCGCGTCGTTGCCGGCCTTCACCGCCGCGTCGGCGATCGAGCGCTGGTCGGCCGTGTATTTCTTGATGCACGTGCCATAGTCGTCCATCTGCTTCTGCCAGGCCTTGACGCGCGACTGGCTGGCGAGATGGCCCGGATATTCCTCCGGCTTGGCGCAGGTGTTCTTCGGGACGGTGAATCCCTGCGCATGAGCCGACAACGCCGGCAGCGCGCACAGCGCGCCTGCGGCAAGGGAGGCGATGACGATCGATTTCATGGGCGGTCCGCGAAAAGTTGGATCACGCGCCATTGTAACCCCGGCCCTCGGCGCGGGCCCCGCGTGCATCGCGAAAACACCCGAACGTGCGCTGCGGCGAGCGCCGCAGCGGGATCGTCGCCACGACGGCACCGCGACGCTTGCCGCGCCGCGCGCCGTCACGAGACTGCGAGCGTCAGCCGCTGACCACGTGCACCCGCGCCGTCGGGCAGTTGATCCAGCGCACCTCGGCGAAATGCTTGTGCGCGCTGCGCTCCACCTGGTCCATGTAATCGGCGTTGCACACGTAACGGCCCTCGAGCTGGTCTCGCGTGTACGGCGCGGCACAGCCGGCGAGACCCGCCAACGACACGACGACGGCTGACAAGACGAGCGTTCTCATGGCGCTCCCTCCTTCCCGGGCCATTATCGGCGGGGTCCCGGCCAAGTCAAGGGGCGTGCCGCGAGCGGGCCCGGCCCGGCGGCGCCGTGCCGGAGGCACGCGGGTGCCTGCGACCGCAGGGTCGGCGTCACCGCGCGTTGAACGTGTCGCAGTTGGCGAGATCGCCAGTGTCGAAGCCGCGCTTGAACCACGTCATCCGTTGCGACGACGAGCCGTGCGTGAACGACTCCGGCACCACCGTCCCTTGCGTCTGCTTCTGCAACCGGTCGTCGCCGACCGCGGCGGCGGCGGTTAGCCCCTGCTCGGCATCGCCGGGGTCGAGCAGGTTGCGCTTCTTCGCGTAGAAGCCCCACACCCCGGCGTAGCAGTCGGCCTGCAGCTCGAGGCGCACCGACAGCGCGTTGCGTCCGCGCGCGTCGAGCCTTTGCGACTGCGCGTCGAACTGGTCCATCGTGCCGAGCAGGTTCTGCACGTGGTGGCCGACCTCGTGCGCGATGACGTAGCCCTGAGCGAATTCGCCGGGCGCGCCGAAGCGCTGCGCAAGGTCGCGGAAGAACGCCGTGTCGAGGTAGAGCTTGCGATCGCCCGGGCAGTAGAACGGCCCGACGGCCGCCGTCGCGCGGCCGCACGCCGATTGCGTGATGCCGTTGAAGAGCACGAGCGTGGGCGCGGTGTACGTGCGGTTCATCGTACGGAACACCGCCGTCCAGACGTCCTCGGTGTCGCCGAGCACGCCGCCCACGAGTCGCCGCTCCTCGGACATCGGCTGCGCGGTCGATGCACCACCTGGGGAGGACGTCTGCGGGCCATAGCCCGGCGGCGCGGTGCTCGGCGCGGGGCCGGGGCTCGCGCCTTCCATCATGCCGAGGAACTCGAGCGGGTTGACGCCGAACAGCACGCTCGCGATGATCGCGATGATGATCCCGCCCAGCCCGAGGCGGATGCCGCCGCCGCCGAAGCCGCCGCCGGTGCGGTCCTCGATGTTGTCGCTCTGCCGGAAATCGCCCCAGCGCATCGTCGCTCCCCGCAGCGCGCCGGATCCGGCGCCTCGCGGCGATTATAGGGTCGCCGCAGCGCGCCGGGGGACGCCGCTGTTGAGCGGCGCGACAAGCGCCTAGCCGCGCAACGCGCGCGTGAGGAATGGCAGGCTCACGTCCATCCGGTAGTCGATCGACGAATGCGTGTCGTCGAATTCCTCGTAGACGTGCGGCACGCGATGCTCGGCGAGCCGTTTCGACAGCAGCCGCGCGCCGTAGTGCAGGTGGTACTGGTCGCGCCAGCCGCAGTCGATGTAGATGCCGCGCAGCGTGCGCAGGTTGGCGGCGTAGCGGCCGACGAGCAGCACCGGGTCGTGCTCGAGCCAGCGTCGCCAGCGGTCCGGAATGAGCTCGCCGGTCTCGAGGTTGAACGGCAGCCGGAACCCGTTGGGCGCGCGCGGATCCGGGTCGTAGCTCGCCGCCATCGCGATCTCCATGATCGCGTGCATCTCGGCGTCGTTGAGCTTCTCCTTCTCCCACATGGCGGCGAGGAAGCGCCGCACGCGGCCGTCGTCGCGGCCGTCCGCTGCGAGCTTCGCGTCGCGTGCGGCGTCGACGCGGCCCGGCCTGCGCCGCCGTGAGCGGTAGTGATCGAGCTCGTTCAGCGTGCGCGGCCAGTCGGTGAGGTAGCAGAGGTTGAAGTTGGCGTCGCCGGAATGGTCGGCGATCGCGCCCCAGTACTGCGGATAGCGCATCGCGTGGATGATGGAACCGTAGCCGCCCGAGCTCTTGCCGAAGCAGCCGCGATGGTCGCGCGAGGCGAGCGTGCGGAACTCGCGGTCGACGAACGGGATGATCTCGCGCGTCAAGTAATCGGCGTAGCGGCCGATCGCCGACGAGTTGATGTACTGGTTGCCGCCGAGCGACGTGAAGCAGTCCGGGAACACGATGATCGCCGGCGCCATCCGGTGCTCGTGCACGAGCCGCGCGGCGCGCTCCGCGACGTTCTCGTCGAACGGCCGCCAGTTGAGGTGCGCGAGGCCCGAGCCCGTGAAGCCGACGAGGTCGTAGAGCACCGGGAAGCGCCGTCCGCGTCCGCGGCCGCGCGCCTCGTCGTACTGCGGCGGCAGCCACGCGGCGAGCCTGCGCACGTGCGGGTCGCCGAGCGGATTGCCGGCGAGGACTTTCGAGACGTGCTCGACGACAACGAGCCGTCCCTGCGGGAACGAGTTGAGCTTGCGTGCCATGGATCGCCTTTGCGCGTGCCGTGTCGATCGAGCCGCGATGGTAAGGCATCGACCGCGGCGCGCCTGCGCTTGCACGCAACGGGCGCGCAGGCGCGCACGGCGGCGTGGCCCCGCGCTGTCGGCGCGCCGCGCGTCATGGCGTGGCGAAGTCGCGCCGCGGCGCCCGGCGTGTCAGGCCGCCGCGGCCAGCGTACCCGGCGTGGCTTCCGCGATCGCGAGCACCTGCGCCGCGGCGTTGACCACCGCGGCGATGCGGCCGACATCGCGCAGCTGCTGCAGCGTCAGGCCCGATTCGCGCAGCAGCTTGTAGTGCGAGGCCACGCAGAAATGGCACTTGCCGACGATCGACGCGGCGAGCGCGTAGAGCTCGAAGCTCGCGCGGTCGACGCCGCCGTGCGTCGCATACGCGTTCATCCTGAGCTCGGGCTTGACCGTCGCGAGCTCGGCGTCGCCGGCCATTTCGACGTACGGGTACCACGTGTTGTTCATGCCCATCAGCGCGGCGGCGGTCAGCGCGGCATTGCCATGGCCGCCATCGAGCGCGGGCGCGTCGCGCAGCGCGTCGACGAGCGTCTTCGAGCGCGCCGCGAACGCGGCGGCGAGCGCCGCGCCGTGCGCGTGACGCGGCTCGAGGCTCGAGCGCAGGATCGCCGCGTCGAGGTTGAGGCGGATGTCCTTGGCGTAGTCGGGGATCCGCGCCTTCAGTTCGTTCATGAGTTCCATGGCGATGTCCTTCAATTCAAGGTGGGTCGGCGTGGCCCGCGCGGCTGGCGGGCCGCGCGGGGGCAACGGCGAGCCGTCAGGCCGCGATCGCCAGGGTGTCGCCGCCGACGCCGCGGTTGCACGGGCAGAGCTCGTCGGTCTGCAGGCCGTCGAGGATCCGCAGCACCTCCTCGGGGCTGCGCCCGACG
>JAICUU010000373.1 GCA_025935675.1 Burkholderiales bacterium | reverse complement strand
GCCGGCCCGCCTTTGGGCGCGGGGTGCCTGCATGACGCAATCGCTGCAAACGCCGTTCGACATCGCGGTCGTCATCCCGACGCTCGTGCGGCCGTCGCTCGTGCAGGCCGTGCATTCGGTGTTCGCGCAGCGCTTCGGCGGGCGCATCCAGGTGGTGATCGGCATCGACCGCTGCGTCGGCGACCGCGCGATCCTCGATCGCCTCGCCGCCGAATGCCCGTCGCACATGGCGGTGACCGTCATCGACCTCGGCTACTCGACGTCGGTGCGCAACGGCGGCCTCTACCCGAGCCATTACGGCGGCGCGCTCAAGACGATCCTGTCCTACGCCGCGAACAGCCGCGCCGTCGCCTATCTCGACGACGACAACTGGTACGCACCCGACCACGTCGCGACGATGCTGCCGGCGGTCGCCGGCAAGGCCTGGGGATTCGCGTTGCGCAACTTCGTCGACGACAACAGCGACCGCCACGTCTGCGTCGACAGCTGGGAATCGGTGGGACCCGGCCGCGGCGTCTACACCGGCGCGCACGGCGGCTTCGTCGACACCAACTGCTACGTGCTCGACAAGCTCGCCTGCCACGACGTGTTTCCCGATTGGGCGGTGCCGCGCTATCCCGGCGGAACCGGCGCCGACCGGCAGGTGTTCGAGAAGCTGCGCGACCGGCCGTGGGGCACCAACAACGCGCCGACCGTGCACTACCGGATCCGCCTCGCGAAGCAGCACTTCTACCAGTTGTGGCGGATGAAATGCGCGGGCGTCGATCTCGCGAGCTTCATGGCGGCGGCCGACATTCCGGGCGACGACGTGTGGCAGCGCTGCATCGCGTTCGAGCGGCGCTCGGCGACGTCTGCGCTGCTGGTGGCCGGCGAGCAGTGAAGGCGATGGCGCCGTGAGCGGGGTGAAACGCCCATTCGCACGCGCGTTATCGCGTCCCTTCGCGGCGCGTGAGCTCGCGGCCATGCTGCCGGGCGCCACGCTCGTCGGCGCCGCGGATGTGATGGCCAACGGCATCGCTTCGCTGTCGCAGGCGACGCCGGGTGCGCTCGCATTCTGCGACGACGCGCGCGGCGACGCGCTCGACGCCACCGAGGCGAGCGTGGTCGTCGTGCCGTCGACATTGGCAGTCCGTCCGCGCGACGGCGCCGTGCTCATCGCCTTGGCGGATGCGCGCGCCGCGTTCATCGACCTCGTCGAGCGGCTCCTGCCGGGCAGCGCGCGGCCGGCGCAGCCGTCGGCCATCTCGCCGCGTGCCCGCATCGATGCGTCGGCATCGATCGCCGCGAACGCGACGATCGGCGACGACGTCACGATCGGCGCCCGCACGGTCGTCGCGAGCGGCGCCGTCATCTACGACGACACGACGATCGGCGACGACTGCACGATCGGACCCGCTGCGTCGATCGGCTGGGTCGGGCTCGCCTATCACGATCGCGCCGACGGCCGGCGCGCGTTCTTCCCGCATCTCGCCGGCGTGCGGATCGGCGACCGCGTCGACGTGGGTGCGCAGGCGACGATCTGTCGCGGCATGCTGTCGCACACCGCGATCGCCGACGATGCGAAGATCGGCAGCCTCGTCTACGTGAGCCATGGCGTCACCGTGGGCGAGCGCGCGTGGCTGTCGGCCGGCACGCTCGTCGCCGGCCACGCGACGATTGCCGCCGACACGCTGCTCGGCATCGGCAGCGTCGTGGTCGACAACGTCGTGATCGGCGAGCGCGCGATGGTCGCGGGCGGCAGCATCGTCGTTCGCGACGCGGCGGCCGGCGACAAGCTGTTGGGCGTGCCCGCGACGGTGGTGGCGTCGATGCGGAAGTTCGGGCCGACGCCGCGCGGGTGAGGCGCCGCTCGCAGGACTAGGCGGCGCCGATCTCCGCCAGCAGCACTTCGCCGTACCGCGCGAGCTTCGCTTCGCCCACACCACTGATCGCACGCAATTCACGAAGGCCCGCCGGCTTCACCCGCGCGATCTCCGCCAGCGTGCGATCGTTGAAGATGACGAACGCCGGCACG
>JAICUU010000314.1 GCA_025935675.1 Burkholderiales bacterium | reverse complement strand
GGGGCGACTATGTCCTGGGCCACAAAAACAAAGGACTGCCCTCAACAGCCGTACACGTCATCCTCGCGCGCAAGATGCTGCGGGTCGCCTTCGCCCTCTACAAATCCGGCAACGACTTCTTCGCGCCGGAAATCAAACCTACTTGACAACAACCATAGAATCTTTCGCGGGGATGACGACGTGTCCTTGACGCCCACGGTTGCGCCACCGCTGGATCCCCTCCTTCGCGGGGATGACGATTAGCCATGCTGATCGTCAAGTCGCTGCACATCATCTTCATGGTGACGTGGTTCGCCGGGCTCTTCTATTTGCCGCGCCTCTTCGTCTACCACGCGATGGCAAGCCCCGACGATCGCGTGGGCATCGCGCGCTTCTGCGTGATGGAGCGCAAGCTCTACTGGGGCATCACCACGCCGGGCGCGGTGCTGACGATCGTGTTCGGGGTCTGGCTGTGGAAAGGCTACGGCATCGACGGCGGGTGGCTGCACGCGAAGCTCGCGCTGGTCGCGCTCCTCGTCGTGTTCCACGTCTATCTCGGCAAGCTCGTCACCGATTTCCGCGAGGGCCGCAACCGCCACGGCCACGTCTTCTACCGCTGGTTGAACGAGATTCCCGCGCTGCCGATCCTCGTCGCGATCGTGTTCCTCGTCGTGATGAAGCCGTTCTGATGGCCGCGGCGTCGCCAACCGCCCGCTGAGATGGCGGAGCGCTACTTCGCGTCCTGCCCGCGCGGCCTCGAGGCCGCGCTTGCCGCCGAGCTTCGCGCGCTCGGCGCCGCGGATGTCGGCGACGTCGACGGCGGCGTCGGCTTCGGCGGCGGCTTCGACCTCGCGTGGCGCGCCAACCTCGAGTCGCGGCTCGCGAGCCGCATCCTGTGGCGCGTCGGCGGCGGCCGCTACCGCAACGAGCGCGACGTGCACGCGCTGGCGAAGGCGATCGACTGGAAGCGTCACTTCCGCGTCGACCGCACGCTGCGCGTCGACGTCGCCGCGACGCGCTCGCCGCTGGCGAGCCTCGAGTTCGCCGCGCTGACGGTCAAGGACGCCGTTTGCGACCGCTTCCGCGACGACGTCGGCAAGCGGCCTTCGGTCGACAAGCGCGCGCCCGACGTGCGCGTGCACGTCCACCTGACCGCGAGCGAGTCGACGTTCTACCTCGACACGTCGGGCGAGCCGCTCTTCAAGCGCGGCTGGCGGCGCGATGCCGAGGAGGCGCCGTTGCGCGAGAACCTCGCGGCCGGCTTGTGCGTGCTCGCGGGTTGGACGCCTGGCTCGGCGTTCCTCGACCCGATGTGCGGCAGCGGCACGATCGCCATCGAGGCCGCGCTGATCGCCGCCGATCGCGCGCCCGGACTTTCGCGGACCTTCGGCTTCCAGAAGCTCGCGTGGTTCGACGGGCCCGCATGGCAGCGGATGAAGCAGGCGGCGCGCGATCGCATCCGCACGGCGCCTTCGTCGCCGGCGATCTTCGCGAGCGACATCGCGCAAGGCGCCGTGGGCAAGGCGCTCGTCAACGCGCGCGCCGCGGGCGTCGATGGCTTTGTCGCGATCGAGCGCGCGGACTTCCTCGCGCGCGAAGCGCCAGCCGCATCGGGCACGCTGGTCGCGAACCCGCCGTATGGCGTGCGCCTCGCCGACCGCGAGAAGATGGCGGCGATGTATCCGCGCATCGGCGACACGCTGAAGCAGCGCTACGCCGGGTGGAGCGCGTGGCTACTGTCGGCCGACACGGCGCTGCCGAAGCTCTTGCACCTGAAGACGGCGAGCCGCACGCCGCTTTTCAACGGTGCGCTCGAATGCCGGCTTTACGAGTACCGGATGCACGAGGGACGGATGGATGGGCCAGGCAATGCGCGAGCCCGCGGCGGGCAGTGACATTCGGGAGCATCGCGTCTACAAGAACGCATCCTTGTTCGGGGCGTGGCGAAATACCGGTAGACTATGGCTTTCGAGAGGGTCGAGATTCCGCTTCAGTCCCTTTGCCTTCGTTCATCCAAGCGTTATTGGACCCCCCCATGGGAATGCTGCCTGCCCGCGACTACGTGTCCGAGCACACGACGTTCATCCGCGACCTGCTCGCGAAGAAGCCGGCGATCGTCGACGACCAGCGCGAGGGCCGCGCGATCTGGTGGGACAAGACCCCGCGCGAGCTCGCCTCGCAGCGCGTGATGGACAAGAACCGGGTGCGCCAGAAGCCGTACGTTTATTACATGGTCGACGGCCCGACCTCGCCGGTCGCCGGCTCGGTGGACCCCAAGACGAAGTAGCGCGGCGTCTGCGTCATCGCGCTCCGCCAGCCGATCGCCGCCAGCGCGGCGTCGAGCCCGTCCGGCGTCCAGAACACCTTCACCACCTGCCACATCGAGCCGTCGTCGAGCTTGCGCGTCGCCACCTCGCTGCCGCGCTCGGGCAGCACATGGTCGGTGGCGGTCGACGTCGCGTCGTGCGCCGAATCGATGATGTAGACGGCGCCTCCAGGTGCCAGCGCGTCGCGCAGCGTCGCAAAAAACGCCGCAAAGCGCGACCTCGGCACGTGCGACAGCCAGAAGCTCATGAACACGAGGTCGTAGCGCCGCGACGGTCGCCACGCGAACACGTCCGCCTCGTGGAACGTCACGTTGCCGATGCCGAGGCTGGCGAGGCGCGCGCGGTTGCGCGCGATCACCTCGGGTGACGCGTCGATCGCATCGAGCATCTCGACCGCGGGAGCGACGCGGCGCGTGAAAAGGCCCGTGCCGCAGGCGAGCTCGACGGCGCTGCGCGGTCGTCGCGCGGCGAGCCAGTCGGCGAGCGCTGCTTCGGCGGCGGCGACGTCGGCGAACCATTCGGCGTTCGTCGCGGCACCCCGATCGAAGCGTCCCTGGCGAAGCCACCAGGCGTCGTATTCGCCGGCCCGCGCACGGTAGTACGCGACCTGCCCGGCGAGGAGCTCGTCGAGCGCCGGTTCGGATTCGCCTGCACTGCCTTCGTCGCGCGACGAGACCGCCATCACCGATCCTCTACAATCCGCGGGGACCTCGATCTTATCGTGACCGCATGACGTTGCCGCCCCCGGCCCCTCGCGCGATCGCGCGCCAGCCTC
>JAICUU010000096.1 GCA_025935675.1 Burkholderiales bacterium | reverse complement strand
TCGTTCTTGGGTGCCGAATGCGTGACCGCGGCGGCCGCGATCGACAGGAACTGGATCATCTTGTTGGTCGTGGGCTCCCAGGTCTCGCCGTGGTCGACGTCGACGCGGACCATCGCGAGGCTGGGATCGTCGGGGCCGCCTGGAAACCACGCCTCGTTGAGCGCCGACCACATCGCACGCGCGCGCTCGGCGTCGACGACGACGCGTGCCGTGCCGGTGAGCGCGGCGTAGAAGGCATCGTCCTCGTTGGTATAGGTGACCAGCACGCGAGGGTTGGTCGCGACCTCGTGGGCGAGGTCGCTGTCCCTGGCGATGAAAAACCACAGCCGCGACTCGGCCTCGACTTTCTGCGTCGTCAATGGCCGCGCGCGAAAGCCGTTGGCCTCGGACAGCGTCGCGAAGAACGCGATGCGCGTGTGCTCGATGTGCTGCCAGGCGTCCTTGCGCTCGGGGGTCGTGGCGAGATCGTCGGTCATGGAGCCTCCAATGAAGGCTACATCCTGCCGCGAGCGATGTTTCGCGGCTGTCAGCCGGACACCGAGGACTCTGTAGGCGAGCGCTAGAGCAGCGTCGACTGGCGCGCGTCCACCGCGTCCACCACCGTCAGCGCCGTCATGTTGACGATGCGGCGCACCGTCGCCGAGGGCGTCAGGATGTGCACCGGCTTGGCGACGCCGAGCAGCATCGGCCCGAGCGTGACACCGCTGCCGATCGCGGTCTTGAGGAGGTTGAACGCGATGTTCGCGGCGTCGAGCGTCGGCATGATGAGGAGGTTGGCAACGCCCTTGAGGCGCGAGCCGGGGAACGTCGCGAGGCGGACCTCCTCGTCGAGCGCCGCGTCGCCGTGCATCTCTCCCTCGACCTCGAGCTCGGGATCGAGCGCGTTGACGAGGCCGAGCGCCGCCTGCATCTTGCGCGCCGAAGGATAGTCGCTCGAGCCGAAGCTCGAATGCGACAGCAGCGCAACCTTGGGCTCGATGCCGAAGCGACGGATCTCGTCGGCGGCGAGCAGCGTGATCTCGGCGAGCTCCTCGGCGGTGGGATCGGCATTGACATACGTATCGGCGATGAAGACCGTGCGCGTCGGCAGCATCACCGCGTTCATCGCCGCGTACGTGCGCACGCCGACGCGCTTGCCGATCACCTGGTCGACGAAGCGCAGGTGCAAGCCGTGCGTGCCGAACGTGCCGCAGATCATGCCGTCGGCCTCGCCGAGGTGGATCATCATCGCGCCGATCAGCGTGAGCCGCCGGCGCATCTCGATCTTGGCGTACTGCTGCGACACGCCGCGCCGTGCGGTCAACCGGTAGTACTCGCTCCAGTAGCGCCGGTAGCGCTCGTCGTACTCGGGATTGATCATCTCGAAGTCGACGCCGGCCTTGAGCCGCAAACCGTAGCGCTCGATGCGCTGCTCGAGCACCGCGGGGCGTCCCACCAGGATCGGCTTGGCGATCTTCTCGTCGACGATCACCTGCACGGCGCGCAGCACCCGCTCGTCCTCGCCTTCGGCGAACACGATGCGCTTCGACGCCTTCTTGGCGGCGTCGAAGATCGGCTTCATCAAGAGGCCGGAGTGGTAGACGAGCTGCTGCAGCCGGTCGCGGTACGCGCCGAAGTCCTCGATCGGGCGCGTCGCCACGCCCGATTCCATCGCCGCCTTGGCCACGGCCGGCGCGATCTGCACGATGAGGCGCGGGTCGAACGGCTTGGGGATCAGGTATTCGGGGCCGAAGCGGACGTTGTCGATCTTGTAGGCCGCCGCGACGATGTCCGACTGCTCCGCCATCGCGAGGTCGGCGAGCGCGCGCACGCACGCGAGCTTCATCGCCTCGTTGATCTGCGTGGCGCCGACGTCGAGCGCGCCGCGGAAGATGAACGGGAAGCACAGGACGTTGTTGACCTGGTTGGGGAAGTCGGAGCGGCCGGTCGCGATCACCGCGTCGGGACGCACCGACTTCGCGAGGTCGGGCATGATCTCGGGCTCGGGATTGGCGAGCGCCATGATGAGTGGCCGCTCCGCCATCTTGGCGAGGAACTCGGGCTTCAGCACGCCGCCGGCGGACAGGCCGAGGAACACGTCGGCGCCGTCCATCAACTGGCCGAGCGTGCGCAGCGGCGTGCGCTGCGCGTAGACGATCTTGTGGTCGTCCATCAGCTCGGCACGACCCTCGTAGACGACGCCGGCGATGTCCGCGACGTAGATGTTCTCGCGCTTGATGCCCAGCGACACGAGGAGGTCGAGGCACGCGAGCGCCGCGGCGCCCGCGCCCGAGCACACGAGCTTCACTGCGCCGATGTCCTTGCCGACGACGCGCAGGCCGTTGAGGATCGCCGCACCCACGATGATCGCCGTGCCGTGCTGGTCGTCATGGAACACCGGGATCTTCATGCGCTCGCGGCACTTGCGCTCGACGATGAAGCACTCCGGCGCCTTGATGTCCTCGAGGTTGATGCCGCCGAACGTGGGCTCGAGCGCGCAGATGATGTCGACGAGCTTGTCGGGGTCGCGCTCGTCGACCTCGATGTCGAAGCAGTCGATGCCCGCGAACTTGCGGAACAGCACCGACTTGCCTTCCATCACCGGCTTGCCCGCAAGTGGCCCGATCGCGCCAAGGCCCAGCACGGCGGTGCCGTTGGTGACGACGCCGATCAGGTTGCCGCGCGCGGTCAGCGCGCGCGCCTCGGCCGGGTCCTTGACGATCGCGTCGCACACGGCGGCGACGCCCGGCGTGTACGCGAGCGACAGGTCGCGCTGGTTGGTGAGCTTCTTGGTCGGCGCGATGGATATCTTGCCGGCTGGCGCCTTGCGATGGTATTCGAGCGAGGCTTCGCGGATATCGTGATCGGACATTGGCGGGCCTCGCGGCGTCGAGCCATCAATGATAAACGAGAACCGCGCGGCCGATATAATCGCGGTCGCCTCCTGCGCGCGGCGTCGGCTCGCCGCCCGCCTTCACGCCGCTTCCATGTCCGCCGCCCTCGTGTTCTGGCTCATCGCCGCGCTGATCGTGCTCGTCACGGTCGGCGTGCTGCTGCGCGCGCTGCTCGCGCGGCGGGCCGATGCGGCTGCGCCCGGCCCCGATCGCGCGTCGATCGCGATCTTCCGCGACGAGCGGCGCGAGCTCGACGACGACCTCGCCGCCGGCGCGATCGACGCCAGCACGCATGCGCGGCTCGTCGACGAGCTCGCCGGGCGCCTCGGCCGCGAGGTCGCCGCGACGCCGGGCGATGCCGCTACCGCGCCGGGCCCGCCGGCGCGACGCGTACGGCTCGTTACGGCGATCGTGCTCGCCGTGCTCGTGCCGGTCGCGATCGCCGTCACCTATCTCGCGATCGGACGCCCGCAGAGCGTCGTGTCGCTGCCGGCGCCGGGCGAGCGGCCGACCAGCGAGGCCGAGGTCGTCGCGCTCATCGATTCGCTCGCGAAGCGCATGCGCGCCGATCCCGCCGACCCGCGCGGCTGGGCGCTGCTCGGCCGCTCGTACGCGGCGCTCGGGCGCTACGAGGATTCGGCACGCGCGTTCGCGCAAGCCGCCGCGCGCGCGCCCGGCGATGCGACGATCCTTGCCGATTACGCCGACACGATTGCGATGGCGCAGGGCACGCTGCAGGGCAAGGCGGGCGAGCTCATCGCGCAGGCGCTCGCGATCGACCCGCACAACCGCAAGGCGCTCGCGCTCGCCGCGACCGCCGCCACCGAGCGCCGCGATTTCGACGTGGCACTCATGCACTGGCGCGCGCTCGCCGCCGTGATGCCGCCGAACAGTGATTCCGCGCGCGAGGTCGCACAGGCGATCGCGGACGTCGAGCGCGAGCGCGATGCGGCGCGCACGGCATCCGCAACGGCCGCACCCGGTGGCGCGGCATCCGGCGCGGCGGCATCCCCAGCCGCGGCACCCGGCGGCGCGCAGCGCGGCGTCGCGAGCGCGGCCGCCGGCCGCGCCGTCAGCGGCGAGGTCTCGCTCGCGCCCGAGCTCGCGGCGCGCGCCTCGCCCGGCGACACCGTGTTCATTTTCGCGCGCGCCGTCGCCGGCCCGCGGATGCCGCTCGCGGTCATGCGCACGACGGTGAGCGCGCTGCCGAAGGCATTCACGCTCGATGATTCGATGGCGATGGCGTCCGGCGTGACGATCTCGTCGGCGAGCAAGTTGGTCATCGAGGCGCGCGTGTCGAAGCATGGCAGCGCCGATCCGGCGAGCGGCGACCTCGTCGGCAAATCGCCGCCGGTGACGCCGGGAAGCGCGAATATTCACGTCCGGATCGACGCCGTAAACCCTTGATTCGATGCTATGATGCCCGCGCCTTCCAGGGGAGCGGGGATGCGGTTTCGGCCAGCGTTAATCTCATTCGCGTTGTGCGCGGCGGCAGCGTCCTCCGCACCCTCGGCGGCAACCACCCTTGACGACATCCACGCCGCGGTCGAAGCCAACCGCTCCGCCGACGCATGGTCGTTGTGCGCGACGATCGATCGCGACACGACGCAAGCCGCCGACCTGTGGTGCGGCATCGCCGCCGTCGACACCGGTCACGTCGGCGAGGGCGTGCTCGCGCTCGAGCGCTACACGCTGCTCAATCCCGACGACGCGCGCGGCCGCCTAGAGCTCGCGCGCGCCTATTTCTACGCCGGCGACGATCGCCGCGCGCGCGAGGAATTCGAGGCGGTGCGCGCACTCGACCCGCCCGCCGACGTGCGCGCGGGCATCCAGCGCTACCTCGACGCGCTGACCTCGCGCGAGGCGCAGTACTCGCCGCATCTCGCCGCGTTCGTCGAGGCGGGCGTGGGCTACGACAGCAACGCCAACGCCGGCGTGTCGCAGGCCGACATCGCGCTGCCGGTGCTCGGCCGCGTCACCGTCGCCGACGTCGGCGTGCGGAAGGGCGACGGCTTCGGCTACCTCGCCGGATCGGTCCAGTACACGCATCCGGTCGCGCCGGGCGCGGCGCTGTTCGTCGGCGCCGCCGGCACCGGCAACTTCTACTTCAGCGAGACCGAGTTCAACCTCGCGCAGGTCGCGCTCAACACGGGCGGCACGTTCCGCAGCGACGCCAACACGTTCGCGCTCACCTGGCAGTACGGCGAGATCCTGCTCGACGGCGACAACTACCGCAGCAGCAACGGCCTCGCCCTCGAGTGGCGGCGCCAGGTCGACCCGACGACGACGGTCAGCGTGACGCCGCAGGTCGCGCGCATCGACTATTCGGGCGCGAACGACGTGCGCGACTCCGATTTCGCGGCGCTCGGCGTCGGCGTGCGCCACGCGTGGCTCGGCGCGTGGCAGCCGGTGCTCAATGCGTCGGTCTACGGCGGCCGCGAGCGCGACCGCCGCGACCGTCCCGACCTGGGTCGCGACCTCTACGGCGCGAACGCCGACGTCACCGTCTCGCCATCGGCATTGTGGGCGCTCAACGCCGGCTTCGCATACCTGCGCAGCGACTACAACGGCGACATCCCGCTCCTCGACACCACGCGCCGCGACGACAACTTCGTCGCATCGCTCGGCGCGCTCTACCTCATCGACCGCAACTGGAGCGCGCGCCTCGAATACCAGTACCAGCGCAACAGCTCGAACCTCGCGCTCTACGACTACTCGCGCAACCTCGTGACGGTCAAGCTGCGCTATGAGTTCAAGTAGCGAAAGAACGCCGATGCCACGCCACGCCGCCTTCGTCACCGTCGCCCGCGCGATCCTCGCGCTCATGCTCGCGCTCGCCGCGGGCGTGGCGTCCGCGCAAGCCGGGCGCGTCGTGCTCGCGGTCGGCGACGTCGTCGCCGTGCGGGGCGCCGACCGCGTCAGGCTCGCCGCCGGCACCAGCGTGCTGGCCGGCGACGCGGTCGTCACCGGCGCATCGAGCCACGCGCAGATCCGCTTCGCCGACGACGCGCTCGTCGCGCTCAAGCCCGACACCGAGTTCCGCATCGAGACGTACGTCTACAACGGCCGCGTCGACGGCAACGAGCGCGCGGTATTCCGGCTCGTGCGCGGCGGCTTTCGCACGGTGACGGGCCAGATCGGCAAAGTCGACCACGATCGCTACAGCGTGGTGACCACGCAGGCGACGATCGGCATCCGCGGCACGCACTTCGTGCTGCAGGAGTGCGTCGCCGACGAGTGCCGCGAGACGCCGGCGTCCGACCCGTACCCGCCCGGCGCCTACTGCGGCGTGCTCGACGGCCGCGTCGCCGCGCTCACGCCCTACGGCAACGCCGAGTACGGCCTGCGCGAGTATTTCTTCGTGCCGACGGGCGCCGCGCCGCTGCGGCTGATCGCGCCGCCGACGTTCCTCGCCGACAACCTGAAGGGCCGCGTGCTCGTCGCGCGCAACGCGCCCGCCGACCTGCACTTCCCGAAGGTGCCGGCGTTCCCGCAGGGCTTCGCCGCGCCCGGCGCGCCGTTCGTCTACATGGCCACCGAGGACCTGGACCTCGGCTCGCTGTTCGACGTCGGCATCGACTACGTCGTCGGATCGGACGTGTACACGCTGGAGCTCGCCAGCGTCGACGCCGCGGCCAACCCGTTCACCGTCGATGCCGCGAACCGCGTCGTCGCGATCGACACGCCCACGCTGCACGCGAGCCTCGGCGGCGCAAGCCTCGTCGACACCGGGGCGGCGGCGGATGCCGGCAGCCTCAACTGGGGCCGCTGGAACGGCGCGGGCTCGACGATCGCGCAGACGCTGCCCAACGGCGACACCGTGCACAACGACGGCGGCAACCTGCACTACATTTACGGCGCCGCCGCGACGTCGATCCCGACGTCGGGCACCGTGAGCTTCTCGCCGGTGGGCGGCACGCGGCCCACCGATTCGGCGAGCGGCGCAGTGGGCACGCTGATCTCCGGCGGCCTCGTGACCGTCGACTTCACGCAAGGCAATCTCGCGCTGTCGGGCCTCGCGGTCGGCATGGGCGCCGATGCGACGTACTCGATGAGCGGCAGCACGCGCCTCGTCGGACCGCTCTTCTCGACCGCGGGCATCGGCGCCAACGCGTCATGCGCGGGCGCCGGCTGCCAGCCGCTGGTGCAGGGCAACTTCGCCGGCTTCCTGGCGGGTCCGGGCGTCACCGGCGTCGGCCTCGACTACTACTTCAACACGCGGCCGGGCAGCGTCATCGAAGGCAACGTCGGTTATCACCGCTGCGCGCCGAGCTGCTGACCGGTCATTCCCGCGAATGCGGGAATCCAGCCGTACCGTTCACTGAGGCAGCGGCGCGCGCAGGCGCGGCGTTACAACTGGATCCCCGCATTCGCGGGGATGACGGCGCTTCGCGCCGTCACTTCTGCGTCATGTTGGTCGCGCCGTCCCAGTCCTCGGGCGGCGGCGCCGCGATGTACACCCGGCAGCGCGCGGCGAAGAGCGCGTAGAGCGTCGTCGACACGTCCTGCTCGCCCAGGTCCGCGAAGTGGCCGAGCGCGCCCTCGAAATCGCGGGCGCGATACAGGGCGAGCGCCTCGTCCCAGCACTCGAGCCGCGCACGCGCGCCCGTCGCGACCTCCGCCGTCATCGGCTCGAAGATCGCGATCGGCTCGCTGCGGTTGACGACGCGCACGCGGTCGATCTCGCGCCAGGCGAACTCGGGCGCCGCGTCGCGCGTCGCCTGCCCGCACAGGACCGTGACGCCGTAGAGCTTGGTGAGGCCCTCGATCCGCGAGGCGAGGTTCACCGCGTCGCCGAGCACCGTGTACGCCTTGCGGAAGCGCGAGCCCATGTCGCCGACGTTCATCGTGCCGGTGTTGATGCCGATGCCGATCGCGAGCTGGGGCCAGCCGCGTGCCGCGAACGCGGGACCGAGCAGCGGCATCGCCGCGCGCATCGCCAGCGCCGTCGTCACCGCGTCGCGCGCGTGCGTCGGCGTCTGCATCGGCGCCCCCCAGAACGCCATGATCGCGTCGCCGATGTACTTGTCGACGGTGCCGCGCGTGCGCTGGATCTCCTCGGTCATCGCCGTCAGGTACGCGTTCATCATCGCCTTGAGCTCGCGCGCGGGCAGGCGCTCCGACACCGCGGTGAACTGGCGCACGTCGGAGAACATCACGGTGAGGTCGCGGCTCTCGCCGTCGAGCGAGTAGCTCTGGCCGCTTTCGCGCATCTCGGCGACGCGCTCGGGCGGCACGTACTCGCCGAAGAGGTGCGTGAGCTGGCGCGTCTCGCTCGCTTCCTTGACGAAGCCCGTGAGGAGGTTGTAGAGCCACAGCACCAGCAGCATCGCCAGCGTGCGCGCGAGCGGGATCACCGACTTGTCGTGGACCCAGAACCAGAAGTTGATCGCGATCACCACGGCGGCGAGCGCGCTGATGCCCATCGACGTGACGAACGGCCGGCGCCACGGGATGACGAACACCACGAGAAGGCCCGCGACGACGAGGATCAGCATCTCGACCTCGCGCGCGCCGCGCGGCACCGAGGTCATGTCGCCGTTCAGCATCGCCGACACGAGGTTGGCGTGCAGCTCGACGCCGGGAAAATCCGGGCCGAACGGCGTCGAGCGCAGGTCCTGCAGCCCCTTGGCGGTGGTGCCGACCAGTACGATCGCGCCCTCGATGCCCTTGACCGACGGGCTGCCCGCGAGCACGTCGGTCGCCGATTCGTAGTGGTACGTGCGGCTCGCGCCGCGATACGGGATCAGCGCGAGGCCGTCGCCCGAGACCGGCACGACGAGGCCGCCGGCGTCGAGCGCGGAAAGATCGCCGTTCGTGTCGAACACCGGCCGGATCGAGCGCGCCTCGACCGCGACCGCGGCGAGCTCGAGCGACAGTGCCGCGTAGAAGCCGTCGCCGTAGCGCTTGACCATCGGCACGCGCCGCACGACGTTGTCGACGTCGAACGCGGGATCGATGTGCCCCGATCCTGCCGCCGCGTGCGCGAGCGTCGGGTAGTTCGCCGTGTAGCCGCGCTCCTGCGCGAGCGGGATCGCGTGGTCGTGCAGGTCGGCGACGGTGAACGCAGGCGGCGGCAGCGCGCCGCTCTCCTGGTCGGTGACGTTGAAGCCGTAGCCCAGCACGACAGGCTTGCCGGCGAGCGCGGCGGCGAACGCCGCGTCGTAGTCGAGCGTCGGCCGCAGCGCGCTCCAGCGCTCGCGAAAGCCGGGTGTCGACGCGAACGTCGTCTCGGCGAGGCGATCGATGACGCCGGCGCCGCTCGACGTGTCGGGTTCCGGGAACACGACGTCGAAGCCGATCGCGTGCGCGCGATAGCGATCGAATAGCTGCGTGACGAGCTTGGCGAGCTTGTCGCGCGACCACGGCCAGCGGCCTTCGCGCGCGAGGCTCCGCTCGTCGATGTCGACGATGACGACCTGCGGGTCGGCGCTGTGCGGGCTCACCGCGGCGAGCCGCGCGTCGTAGGCGATCGCCTCGAGCTTCGGGAGCAACGGCAGCCCGAAGCGCGGCGACAGCGCGTCGGCCGCGAAGATGGCGACGATGACGCCGCCGACCAGCCAGCGCGGCGCGCCGGCCAGCCAGTTGAGGAGCTTGCCGGGCGTCAGGCGCACGCGGCGATCAGCGGCGGCGACGGCGCCGCGACAGGAGGCCGATCAGCGCGACGAGCCCCGCGAGCCCCGCGAGTGTCGCAGGCGATAGCGCCGGGATCGGCGCCACCGACGACGGATCCCCCGCCTTCACCGCGACGACGACCGGCGCCGACACCGCCGGCGGGAATGCGCCGTCGCCGAGGTAGGTCGCGGTCAGCGTCATCGCGCCGCGCCGCGCGGGCGCCGTCGCGCTGAACGTCGCACCGCCGCCCGCCAGCGAGGCGGTGCCGACGACGACGCCATCCGCGCGCAGCAACACCTTGCCCGAGGGTGCGATCGCCGGCGCTTGCGGCGCCGTGACCGACACCTGCGCCGACACGACGCCGGCCGCCTTCACTTCCGCGGGCGCCGACAGCGCGACGCTCGGCGGCGACAAGAGCGCGCCCTTGATGACGAACAGGTCGAACGGCCCGACGCTGACGGGGTTGTAGCGAGCGTCGCCCGCGTAGGTCGCGCACACCTCGAAGTGGTCGATGCCCAGGTCGGCGAACGTGAACTTCACCTGTCCGGACGCGAGCGACGCCGTCGACGTCTTCGTCGCGACCGGCTGCTCGCCACTCGTCAGCGGGCAGCGCTCGTTGCTGGCCGCGATCCACACCTGCACGTCGCCCGCGGCGACGCCGCTCGCGCCGGTCAGCGTCGCCGTGGCGACGACCGGCTGGCCGATCACCGACGGATTGGGCGCGAGGCCGAACGTGAACACCGGCGTGCTCTTGGCGATGACGATCGTGTAGCTCCGCGTGGCGACGGTGCCGGCCGAATCGGTGACGCGCACGGTGAACGTGTACGTGCCCGGCAGCGTCGGCACGCCGGTGAGCAAGCCCTGCGGGTCGAAGCCGAGCCCGGGCGGCAGCGCGCCCGAGAGCACGTCGAACCGGTAGGGCGGGATTCCGCCCTGCGCGACGATCGGCACGCTGACGTCGTCGCCGCCGTGGATCGGCGGCAGCGCGACGGTCACGATGGCGAGCGGCGGCGTGCGGATGACGATCGTGAAGCTCTGCCGGTCGTTCGGTGAGATGCCGTTGCTCGCGGTGATCGTGCCCGGGTAGCTGCCGGCAGCCGTCGGCGTGCCGCTGATCGTGCGCGTTCCCGCGTCGAACGACAACCCCGGCGGCAGCCCGCTCACGCTCACCGAGATCGGCGCCGTGCCGGCGACGGTGATCGTATGGGAGTACACGAAGCCCACCGTGGAATCGGGCGGCGGCGCACTGGTGATCTTCGGCGGCGTGCCGGCGACGGCGAGACGGCCGACGAGCGGCGGCAGCGTCAGCGCGAAGCTGCCGTCGCCGATCGGGATGCGCGCGGAGATGTCGGACGTGCGGTTGACGAGCGTCGTCGCCGCGGTGTCGGCGCGCACCGTCGTCCTGATCGTGCATGTTGCATTGGGATCGAACGTCGGCGCGCTGAACGTCAGGCCCGTGGCGGTCGCGACGACGGTCCCGCCGCATTGCGTCGTCGTGCCGGGCGTCGTGCCCGTCATGCCGCCCGGGTACGTGTCGGTGAACGACACGTTGGTGAGCGTCGTGGAAACGATCGAGGCGAGTTCGATCGTGAGCGTCGACGACGCGCCGGGCGACACGGTCGCCGGCGAGAACGTCTTGCTGCCGCCGAGCGGCGCCGGGTGGACGACGATCGTGTACGTGGCATCGGCGTCGGGCGCGAAGCCGTTCGACGCATGCACGTGAACGTTGGAGAACGTCCCCGCCGTGGTCGGCGTGCCGACGATCTCCTGCAAGCCGGAATCGAACGAGAGCCCCGGCGGCAATCCGGTGACGGTAATCGTCATCGGCTGCGTGCCGTCCAGGAAGACGAAGTACTCGTACGGCACGCCGACGTAGCCGTCGTCCGGCAGCGAATCGGAGAACGTCGGCGGTATGCCGGCGTCGACACTGAACGTGCCCGACGTCTTGGTGTTGCGCGGCGTCACGCCCTCGACGTAGTCGATCAGCGGCAGGTCGATCGTGTACGACGTCGGCGTCGCCGGGCCCGCCTGCACGTGCAGCCGCACGGTGCAGGTCGTGTCCGCGGCGACCGCGCCGCCGTTGAGCTGGAAGCCCGTCCCGCTCGTCGATGCCGTGCCGCCGCAGGTGTTGCCAAGCGTCGGCGTGACGAAGGTCACGCCCGTCGGCAGCGTCGCGTTGAACGAGATGCCGGTGACCGGCAGCGAGCCGCCGACGAGGTTGATCGTCGCGACGACCTCCTGGTTGGCCACGTACTGCGGCGGCGCCTGGTCGAACGTGATGTTGGCGCTGAAGGCGGACTGCCCCAGCGCGGGCGCGGCGGCGGCGAGGCATGCGATCGCGGCGAGCGGCGCGAGCGCGCGCGCGGCAGCGCGCACCAGGCGTCGCGCAATCGGCAGTCGAGTGGGCAGGCCGGCTGGCATGCACAACGGGTCCGGCGTGCGAACGTCGGTCATCTCGGTCTCGGGCGGGCGGAGGCCGGGAGCGGCCGCGCACATCATAATCTGGCGCGCGCGATAACGGGAGCGCGCCGATCGCCGCGCCCGCGTGAATATTCGCGCCGTCCGCCTCGCGAGGACGTGCATCGACGGCGCGCCCCCGACCTCCGCGCCTCGCACGCGCGGTCCGGCTAGAATGACGCTCCGTCCCCGTGCGTCCGCTGCCTCGCGCGCCCGCGAACACGCGCCGCCTCCACCCTTGCCCGCCTCCGTGACGCTCGCCGCGCAGGACCTCGCCGCGCGCCGTGGCACGCGCCTGCTGTGGCAGGGCGTGAATCTCACGTTGAGCGCAGGCGACGCGCTCGTCGTGCGCGGCGCCAACGGCGTGGGCAAGACGACGCTGCTGCGCGTGCTCGCGGGCCTCGCGCATGCCGAACACGGCAGCGTGCGCTGGCGCGGCGCGATCGTCGCGCCGCACGCGCAGGCGCTGCGCGACGACGTTCTCTTCATCGGCCACGCGCCGGCATTGCGCGACGAGCTCACCGCCGCGGAGAATCTCACCTCGCTCGCCGCGCTCGCCGCCGAGCCGATGACGGCAGGTGCGTGCAGCGACGCGCTCGCGGCCGTCGACCTCGCTGCGCAGGCATCGCTGCCGGCGCGCGTGCTGTCCGAAGGCCAGCGCCGACGCGTCCCCCTCGCGCGCCTCGCGTCGACATCACGGCCGTTGTGGATCCTCGACGAGCCCGCGGCCGCGCTCGATGCGGCCGGCGTGCGCTGGCTCGGCGCGCGGCTCGCCGGCCACCTCGCGCAAGGCGGCGTCGCCGTCGTGTCGACGCACGCGCCGATCGACGTCCCCGGC
>JAICUU010000062.1 GCA_025935675.1 Burkholderiales bacterium | reverse complement strand
TGCGGTTCGGGATCGGCGACGAACGCGCGCAGCGCCGACGCCACCGCGTCGACGCCGACGCTCGCCCAGCGCTGCGTGCGCCAGTACGACGGCGCATCCGGCGGGAACGGCGGCACCGACGTCAGCCGATACGGGAGCGCGCCCGGCCATCCGGCGTCGTCACCGAGATAATCGCGATGGCCGCCCCAGCCGGTCATCAGCACCGGCCGTCCGAGCGTCGCAGCGTCGAAGGCGCCGAGGCCGAAGCCCTCGCCATGCGTCGTCGACACGTAGGCGTCGCCGATCCGGTGCAATGCGTCGACGCCGCGCCCGGACATCTCGTAGGGCAGCAGCGTGATCGCCGGCGGCGCACGGCCCTCGGCGCGCACGGCATCGTCGATCACGTTTTGCGCGAGCGCGGCGGCCGGCTCGCGCGGATACAGCGGCGGCGCGCCGAACCCCTGCGGCGTCGTCTTCACCACCAGCGCGACGGGATCTTCCGCGGTGAACGCGCGCACGAACGCGCGCAGCAACGTCGGCAGGTCCTTGCGCGGTTCCCAGGAGTTGATCGTGTAGAACACCGTGCGCGCATGCTCGACGCCGAGCTCACGGCGCAGCGTCGCGCGCTCGGGCGCACCGAGTTCATTGAACGCGTGCCGGCGCAGGTGCGGCACGACGTGCACCGGCACGCCGACTGCCGCGTCCGCGAACACGCTGGCGTTGTGCGCGCTCGGCACGACGATGCGATCGGCGCGCGCGAGGAGCCCGCGCCAATGCGGCGGCAGGCGGTCCGTCTCCCACACGGTGCAGCCGATGTTGAGGTGGCGCGGCTCGAAGAGGCCCGGCCAGTGCTCGGGCACACAGAATGCGACGACGCGATCGTGGTCGACCGGCAGCGCGGTCGCGGCTGCAAGCGCGGCAAGGTCGTCGAGCGCGGCATCGCCGGCCGCGAACGCCGGCATCGACGTCAGCGCGACCGGCGCGGCCGTCACGCCCGCGCCGGCGCGCGCCAGCACATGCCATTGCACCGGCACGCCGGCGTTGACGAGCGCGCGCAGCGCGGCGAGCGCCGCGAGGCCGTAGCCCGAGGGCTCGAGGTACGAGAAGAACTTGATGCCGGTTGGCAACGCGCGTGGGCCGCGCGCGCGACCGCTGAAGTCGTTCGGATGGGCCGCGCCGGCGACGCGACCCCGGGGCGCGCTACGTCTTGCGGCGGCGACGCATCGCCAGCGCGGCGATGCCGGCGGAGAGCGCCGCGAGGCCAGCCACGCCGAGACCCGGCACGCTTTGCGCGCCGACACTGATGAACACCTGCGCGATCGAGTTGCCGTCGTTGACGAGGTCGTAGCGGAACGAATCCACGCCCTGGAAGCCCGGCTGCGGCGTGTACTGGAACGCCCCGCTCTGCTGCATGACGACGCTGCCGTGCGCGGGCGAATCGAGCTGGAACACCTGCACGGAGGAGTTGCCTACCAACAGGTCGTTGGTGGTGACGTTGACGCCGGAGAGGACCGTGTTGAACGGCGTCGTGTAATGGTCGTCGACGGCCACGCCCTGCGCCGCGGCCGGCGGCGAGGCCATCAGCCCGAGGCCCATCAGCACCGCAGGAAGCGGAAGGCGGACGCCCGCGCGAGTGCCGCCCTCGCGCGTGTCGCTCCCGCGCGTGTCGACCTCGCGCGCGTCCCCGCCCCGCGCATCGCCGTCCCCATCACTGCGCTTCACGTCGTCGTCCACGCACGCCTCCCTCGGTCATTCGCGGCGACACGCAAGGCGCGCTGCCGGTCGCAGGAGTCTACGTTTCCCCCAACCGCGACGCAATGGCGGGACACGCCGCTGCGCGATCAGACCACCGTCGCGCGACGCGCGCGCAACAGCGCGGCGGCGCGCTACTGGAGCGTCGGCTTCTTGAGGAAATCCTCGCGGCCCGCCGATTTGACGCGGACCTCGAGCCGCGTGCCCTTGCGCAGCAGCGTCAGCGCGATCTCGACGCCGGCCGGGCCGGTGCGCCAGATGCGGCGAAAGAGGTCGGCGAGGCCGTGCACCGGCTCGCCGCCGATTGCGACGACGACGTCGCCGGGCTCGATGCCCGCAACGTCCGCCGGCGCGTTGACCGCGACGCCGTTGACGACGAGGCCGTCGCCGACGTCGGCCGTGTACATGCCGAGCCACGGCCGCGGCCTGGCGGGCGCTGCCCCGCGATCGGCGAGGCCGGCGACGAGCGGCTTCACGAGGTCGATCGGCACGAACATGTTGCCCTGCGTGGGCTCGCCGTCCTGCTGCTCCTGCACGAACAGCGAGCCGACGCCGACCAGCCGCCCCTTCGCGTCGACGAGCGCGGCACCGCTCCACTCGGGATGCGCGGGCGTGGTGAAGAACGCCTCGTCGAGCACGTATTCCCAGTAGCCCGCGAACTCGCGCTTGGCGAACACCTTCGCCTTGAGCGCGTGGCGCCGGCCGCCGTAGCCGATGACGCATACGTCGTCGCCGGCGGCGACGCGCGCGGGATCGCCGATCGGCATCGATGGCACGTCGAGCCGGCCGAGCGGATGCAAGAGCCCGAACCCGCTCGCGTAGTCGTAGACGATCGGATGCGCGGGCACGACCTCGCCGCGGCGCGTGGTGAGCCACGTCGTCGCCGCCTCGGTGATCAGGTAGCCGATCGTCAGCACGAGGCCGTCGTCGCGGATGACGATGCCATTGCCCTCGCGCTCGGTGCCGAGCACGGGTGCGGTGAACGCGTCGTCGGGGATCGCCGCGCGCACCCGCACCATCGACGCCGACAGCGCCTCGACGTCGAACGCGACGTCGCCGGGCTGCGGCTGCAATGCGTCGGGAAAGGCCCAGGCGGAGGATTCGGTCATCGTGCGCGGCGTATGCGTTCGTGTGTCACGCCGATCTTACGCCCGCGTCGTTGCGCCGCCGTGCGACACGTGAACGGCGCAGCGCGTTGAGCGCGCGATACGACGCGTCGAGCTCGGCACGCACCCACGTGCGCAGCGACGCCAGCGGCGCGAAGTCGCGCAGCCCCGGCGGGTAGGCGAAGTGATACGGCTGCGCGTCGTCGTGCGTGATCGCGACCGGCGAAAGTTGCACGAGCCGCCCGTCGCACAGCGCGTCGGCGGCCAGGATCTCGCGCGACAGCGCGAGCCCCAGGTTCTGCTCGGCGGCCTGCAGCATGAGCCCCGCGTCGTTGAACACCGCCACCGTGTTGACCGCGGCGTCGACGCCGGTGGCGCCGAACCACGCCCGCCACAGGTCATTGTCGCCGAGCAGCGGCTCGCGCGCGAACGCCTCGGGCTGCGCGCCCGCGAGCCTTCGCGCCGCCACCGGCGAGGCGACGACGATCATCGGCGGCTTGTCGAACAGTCGCTCGGACTCGAGTCCGGGCCACGGGCCGCGGCCCTGGCGAATCGCCGCATGGAAGCCGTCGCGCACGAGGTCGAGCGGATGCATCGAGGCATCGATCTCGAGCGGCAGCGCCGGATGGCGCTCGCGCCAGCGGCCGATGCGCGGCAACAGCCAGCGATTGGCGAACGACGGCAGCGTGGTGATGCGAAGGCGTTGCGCGCCGCCGCTCGCCGCGGCGGCGGCCGCCTCGGCGCCGACGTCGAGCTGTGCGAGCGCGGCCTGCACGCTGCGCAACAGCGCCTGGCCCGCCGGGTTGAGCACGACGCGGCGCCCGCGCCGCTCGAAGAGCTCGAAGCCCAATTGCGACTCGAGGCTCTTGATCTGCTGGCTGATCGCACTGTGCGTCAGGTGCAGCGCGTCGCCGGCGGCACGCAGGTTCTCGAGCTCGGCGACGCTGCGGAACGCGTGGAGGGTGTTGAGGGGAAGGCGGGGCATCGCTTGGGAGGCACTCGGTCGGTTCGCTGGTCGCCTTTTCTTACCAAAATGGTTCGAACAAATCGATTCCGCTGGCAAGGCTGGGCGACTAATCTTACCAGCGTCGGAAAAGAACCTGGAGATGCGAAATGGACCTTCGAACCTGGCTCGACGACGTCGGCTACTCGCTGGCGTTCGCCGCCACCGCCTTCACCTTCGTGCTGACGATCGTTGCCGGCGCAGTTTGACGCTGCCGGCCCCAAGGAGACTTCATGCGAGACGAGTCCGGAACGATCGGCGCGACCGCGGCGCTGACGTCGCCGCGCGGCGACGGCGCATGGCGCGACCTCGCGCGCTGGGCGTGGCATGCGCTCGCCGACTGGCATGCGGCACGCACGCGCGAGCGCCGCGACCTGCGCGACCTCGCGCACATGACCGAGCGCGAGCTCCGCGACATCGGCGTCAGCCTCGGCGACATCCCGGCGGCGGCCGATCCGCACTGGTTGCGCGACTGGCCGCAGTAGCGGCGGCACGGCGCGTGACGCATGGGCGGCGGTTGGGAATAATGGCGGATTGCCGCCTGTAGACCGGGGTTTCGGCACGTCCTGCGAATCCGGCCACCGGCGATGCGACGCGAAGCACGTTTCGCCGAGGTGCCTCGATGGCCAGCGCACACCCGTTGCAACTCCTCGAACGCGATCACTTCCTGACGACGCTCCGCGACGATCTCGCCGCGGCCGCGGCCGGCGACGGCCGCACGGTCGTCGTCAGCGGCGAGGCCGGCATCGGCAAGACGAGCCTCGTCGAGGCGTTCGCTGCGTCGGGCGGCGTCGCGCGCGTGCTGTGGGGCGGGTGCGAGGCGCTGTCGACGCCGCATCCGCTCGGCCCGCTGCACGATCTCGCGCGCACCGCGGCCGGCCCGCTCAAGGCGCGGCTCGCCGGCGGCGGCGATCGCGCGGCGCTCTTCACCGCGGTGATCGACGAGCTCGCCACCGCGCCGTCGCCGGCGCTGCTGGTGCTCGAGGACATCCACTGGGCCGACTGCGCGACGCTCGACCTCGTCAAGTTCCTGTCGCGGCGCATCCACCGCGTGCCGGCGCTGATGGTGGTCACCTGCCGCGACGACGCCGCGTGCCAGGAGCTGACTGCGCTGCTCGGCGAGATCCCCGCGCGCCACGTGACGCGCATCGCGCTGCCGCGGCTCTCGCCCGACGGCGTCGCCGCGCTCGCCGCGCGCGCGATGCGCAGCATCGCCGGGCTGCACGACATCACCGGCGGCAACCCGTTCTTCGTCAGCGAGCTCCTCCGCCACGGCGGCGACAGCCTGCCGTCGACGGTGCGGGACGCCGTGCTCGGCAAGGCCGTCGACCTCGCCGACGCCGAGCGCGATGTCCTCGACCTCACTGCGATCGTGCCGCGCGCGATCGAGCTCTCGCTCGTCGACGTCGTACTGAAACCCGCGCCGGCGGCGATCGAGCGCTGCATCGAATGCAGCCTGCTGCAGGTCGACGGGGATGCGCTGCGGTTCCGTCACGAGCTCGCGCGCGCCGCCGTCGAGCAGGCGATCCCGCCGTTGCGGGCACGCGCGCTGCATGCGCGGCTGCTCGCCGCGCTGGCGGCGCGCGGCGCGGGCCTTGCGCGCATCGTCCATCACGCGCACAAGGCCGCCGATGCCGCCGCGGTGCTCGACTACGCGCCGCGTGCCGCGGCCGAGGCGGCAGCGCGCGGCGCCCTGCGCGAGGCAGCTGCGCATTGCCGCACGGCGCTCGCCTACGCCGACGGCCTCGCGCCGCACCGCCATGCGGAGCTCCTCGACGACTTCGCGTCGTACGCGTTCGAGGTCAACGACCTCGCCGCGGCGATCCCGGCGCGCGAGACGGCGATCGAGCTCTTCGCGAGCACGCGCGACCTGCGCCGCCAGTGCGCCGCGCTGGCCGCGCACGCGATGCCGCTCGTGCGCGCGCTGCGCAACGCCGACGCGGACGCCGCCAGCGACCGCGCGATCGCCCTGGCGCAATCGCTGCCGCCGGGCCCGGAGCTCGCCCAGGCGTACGCGATCGCCGCGTACCTGCGCATGCTCGACCGCGACTACGAGAACGCGGTCGCGCAGGGCGACAAGGCGATCGCGCTGGCGACGGCGCTGGCCGACCGCGCGATCCTCGCCTCGGCGCACAGCTCGATCGGCGCTGCATTGATGTTCGTCGACCACGCGCGCGGATGCATGCACCTCGCCAAAGCGCTCGCGATTGCCGACGACGTCGAGGACGGCGGCGCCGCCAAGGCGAACGCGTACTCGATGCTCGGCGCCGCCTCCGGCGAGCTCTACGCGCTCGACGCCGCCGAGCGCCATCTCGCCGACGGCATCGCGTTCGCGCGCTCGCGCGACCTGGACCGCCTCGCCGGCTACATGGAGGCGTGGCTCGCACTGTGCGACCTCCTGCGCGGCCGCTACGACGCGGCCGCCAGCCGCGCGCATGGCGTGCTCGCCCGCGAGCCCACCGGCTCGACCAACCGCGTCGTCGCGCTCTGCGCGCTCGGCCGGGCGCGCACGCGCCGCGGCGAAGGCGGCGTCTGGGACATCCTCGACGAGGCGCTCGCGCTCGCCACGCGCTCGGGAACGCTGCAGCGCGTCGCGCCGGTGCGTTCCGCGCGCGCCGAGGCCGCATGGCTCGCCGGCGATGCCGAATGCACGGCGCACCAGGCGCGCGCCGCGTTCACGCTTGCCTGCGGGAAGCGCCATCCCTGGTTCATCGGCGAGAGCGCGTACTGGCTGTGGAAGGCGGGCGAGCTCGACACGCTGCCCACGCCTTGCGCGGAGCCGTTCGCGCTGCAGATCGCCGGCTGCTGGCAGGACGCCGCCGCGGCGTGGGAGCGCCTCGGCTGCCCCTACGAGCAGGCGCGCGCGCTCGGCGAAGGCGACGCAGCCGCGCAGCGCGCGGCGCTCGCGATCCTCGATGCGCTCGATGCCAAGCCCCTCGCCGAGCGGCTGCGGCGGCAGATGCGCGAGGCCGGCGTCAAGGCCGTGCCGCGCGGGCCGCGGCCGTCGACGCGCCAGAACGTCGCGGGCTTGACGACGCGCGAGCTCGAGGTGCTCGAGCTCATCGCCGAGGGCCGCCAGAACGCGCAGATCGCGGCGCGCCTGTCGCGCTCGCCGCGCACCGTCGACCATCACCTCGCGTCGATCCTCGCCAAGCTCGATACCGCGACGCGCGGCGACGCCGTCGTCGAGGCGCGCAAGCTCGGCATCCTGCCGCAAGTTGGGCAGGCGCTCTCGCCAAAATAGGCAGCGGCTGCCGATTCGCGCCGGGCGCGGCGCTCCCATGATTCGCCCAACGGCCCGCTTCCGCGGGTCGCAAAACGAATTAGGGAGATCCCGATGCCTCGCTATGTCATCCAGCGCACGTTCCCGAGCGGCCTGACGATTCCGCAGACCGCCGCGGGCGCCAAGGTGTGCCGTTCGGTCGTGGACAACAACGCCGCCGACGGCGTCACCTGGGTCCACTCGTACGTCAGCCTCGACAAGAACAAGACCTGGTGCATCTACGACGGCCCGTCACCCGACGCGATTCGCCGCGCGGCGACGCGCAACAGCCTGCCGGTCGATTCGGTGACCGAGGTGTCGGTGCTCGACCCGTATTTCTATCGCGCCTGATCGGGCGCGCAACCCTTACGCTGCCGGTCGTTCCTGGCGTACCTCCCCCGACAGGCCCATCGCGCCCGGGCGGCCGGCGGCGTAACCCGCACCAGTCCCATCCCAAACGCAATCCCGGAGCAACGATGCGCAAGCGCCCCTTCCTCGACGACGCCGGTCACACGCTGATCCTGGCGACCTTCTGCCTCGTCTTCCTCACCGCGCTGTTCTCGGTGCCGTTCTAGCGTTTTCGTCATCCCCGCGAAAGCGCTTTCGTCATCCCCGCGAAAGCGGGGATCCAGCCGTGACGCCGGCATGGGTGAACGTTGCGTGCAAGTCAGCGCCCGATCTGGATCCCCGCATTCGCGGGGATGACGGGGGGTGGCGCTTTCGCGGGGATGACGGCAGGCAGCGCTACATGCTGCGGCGGTACTGCCCGCCGACCTCGAACAGCGCCTGCGTGATCTGGCCGAGCGAGCACACGCGCGCCGCCTGCATCAGCTCCGCGAACACGTTGCCGTCGTCGATGACGACCTGCTTGAGGCGCGCGAGCGCCGCCGGCGCGTGGCTCGCGTGGCGCGCGTGGAAATCGGCGAGCCGCTGCAACTGGCTCTGCTTCTCGTCGTCGGTCGAGCGCGCGAGCTCGAGCTTCTGCGGCACGGCATCGCCGTGCGGATTGCGGAACATGTTGACGCCGACGATCGGGTAGCTGCCGTCGTGCTTGCGGTGCTCGTAGTAGAGCGACTCCTCCTGGATCTTGCCGCGCTGGTACCCGGTCTCCATCGCGCCCAGCACGCCGCCGCGCTCGGCGATCGCCTCGAACTCCTTCATCACCGCCTCCTCGACGAGGTCGGTGAGCTCGTCGACGATGAACGCGCCCTGGTTGGGATTCTCGTTCTTGGCGAGCCCCCATTCGCGGTTGATGACGAGCTGGATCGCCATCGCGCGGCGCACGCTCTCCTCGGTGGGCGTGGTGATCGCCTCGTCGTAGGCGTTGGTGTGCAGCGAGTTGGCGTTGTCGTAGGTGGCGATCAGCGCCTGAAGCGTCGTGCGGATGTCGTTGAAAGCGATCTCCTGCGCATGCAGGCTGCGTCCCGACGTCTGGCAGTGGTACTTGAGCTTCTGCGAGCGCTCGTTGGCGCCGTAGCGCTCCTTCATCGCCACGGCCCAGATGCGCCGCGCCACACGTCCCAGCACCGCGTACTCGGCGTCCATGCCGTTGGAGAAGAAGAACGACAGGTTGGGTGCGAAGTCGTCGATGTGCATGCCGCGCGCAAGGTACGCCTCGACGAACGTGAAGCCATTGGCGAGCGTGAACGCGAGCTGCGAGATCGGGTTGGCGCCCGCCTCGGCGATGTGATAGCCGGAGATCGACACCGAGTAGAAGTTGCGCACGTCGTGGTCGACGAAGTACTGCTGGATGTCGCCCATGACCTTGAGCGAGAACTCGGTCGAGAAGATGCAGGTGTTCTGGCCCTGGTCCTCCTTGAGGATGTCGGCCTGCACGGTGCCGCGCACCGTCGAGAGCGTCCACGCGCGGATCTTCGCCGCCTCGTCGGCGGTCGGCTCGCGGCCGTTGTCGGCATGGAACTTCTCGAGCTGCTGATCGATCGCGGCGTTCATGAAAAAGGCGAGAATCGTCGGCGCCGGGCCGTTGATCGTCATCGACACCGAGGTCTGCGGGCTGACGAGGTCGAAGCCGGCATACAGCGCCTTCATGTCGTCGAGCGTGGCGACCGACACGCCCGAGTTGCCGACCTTGCCGTAGATGTCGGGCCGCCGGTCGGGATCGAAGCCGTACAGCGTCACCGAGTCGAACGCCGTCGACAGCCGCTTGGCCGGCATGCCGTCGGCGAGGAGGTGGAAGCGCTTGTTGGTGCGGAACGCGTCGCCCTCGCCTGCGAACATCCGCGTCGGGTCCTCGTTCTCGCGCTTGAACGCGAACACGCCCGCGGTGTAGGGAAAGCTGCCGGGAACGTTCTCGAGGAGCTGCCAGCGCAGCACCTCGCCCTCGTCCGGCCAGCGCGGCAAGGCGACCTTCGGCACGCGCGTGCCGGAGAGTGTGGTGTGGACGAGGCTCGTGCGGATCTCGCGGTCGCGGATCTTCACGACGTACTCGTCGCCGGCGTACGCCGCGCGCGTCTGCGGCCACATGTCGATGAGCTTTTTCGCCGCGGGATCGAGCGCGGCGTCGCGCTCGGCGATGAGCCGGTCGACGACGCCGGTCTCGGCCTTGCAGTCCTGCGCGAGCGCGCCGCGCTCGGCAAGCGGCGTAGACGTGACGATCGGCTTGCAGCCCTCCTTCAGCATCGCGCGCGTCGCCGCGAGCTGCTGCCGCTCGCGGGCGATGCGCGACTGCGCCTCGGCCCACCCGCGATAGTGGCGCACGGTGGCGGCGACGTCGGCGAGATAGCGCACGCGCGCCGCCGGCACGATCGCGTGCTGGCGTGTCGACGTGCGGCCGTCGACCGGCGCGAGGCGATGCGCGGCGAACGCCATGCCGCGCTCCGCGAGCGCCGCGGCGACGCCCTGGTAGAGCGCGGTGACGCCGTCGTCGTTGAAGCGCGAGGCGATCGTGCCGTAGACCGGCATCGACTCGGGACGGTCGCGGAAGCGCTCGCGGTTGCGCTGGTACTGCTTGCGCACGTCGCGCAGCGCGTCGGCCGCGCCCTTGCGATCGTACTTGTTGATCGCGACGAAGTCGGCGAAGTCGAGCATGTCGATCTTCTCGAGCTGGCTCGCCGCGCCGAATTCGGGCGTCATCACGTAGAGCGACAGGTCGACGTGCGGGACGATCGCAGCGTCCCCTTGGCCGATGCCCGAGGTCTCGACCAGCACGAGGTCGTAACCGGCCGCCTTGCATGCAATGATCGCGTCCGGCAGCGCCTTGCTGATCTCGCTGCCGGCATCGCGCGTGGCAAGCGAGCGCATGTACACGCGGCCCGGCTTGCCGAGCGGGTCGATCGCGTTCATCCGGATCCGGTCGCCGAGCAGCGCCCCGCCGGACTTGCGCCGCGACGGGTCGATCGACACGACCGCGATCGCGAGACGGTCTTGCTGGTCGAGCCGGAAGCGGCGGATCAGCTCGTCGGTGAGCGAGCTCTTGCCGGCGCCGCCCGTGCCGGTGATGCCGATCACCGGCGCTTTCGATGCCGCCGCGCGCTTGGCGAGCGCTTCGCGCAGCGGCGCCTTCGCGCGGCCAGCCTCGAGCACCGTGATGAGCCGCGCCAGCGCGGCGACGCGCGCATGCGGGTCGGTGGCGTCGAGCGCATCGAGCGAGGGCGCCTCGCGCGAGAGGTCGACGTCGCACGCGGCGACGATGTCGTTGATCATGCCCTGCAGGCCGAGGCGCTGGCCGTCCTCGGGCGAGAAGATCCGCGCGACGCCGTACTCGTGCAGCGCGCGGATCTCGGCCGGCACGATCACGCCGCCGCCGCCGCCGAACACCTTGATGTGGCCGCCGCCGCGCTCGCGCAAGAGGTCGAGCATGTACTTGAAGAACTCGACGTGCCCGCCCTGGTACGACGAGATCGCGATGCCGTTGGCGTCCTCCTGCAGTGCGCAGGTGACGATCTCGTCGACGGATCGGTTGTGGCCGAGGTGGATCACCTCGCAGCCGGTCGCCTGCAGGATGCGGCGCATGATGTTGATCGACGCGTCGTGGCCGTCGAACAGGCTCGCCGCGGTGACGAACCGCACCTTGTTCGCGGGCTTGTAGACGAGCGCCCTGGCGGCGGCCGACAAGTCGTTCATGGCGTTTCCTCGAGGCGGCAAACCCGGGCGCGCTCGCGCCGCGCCTGGCGGCACGAGCGGGCGGGCCGGAGGTCGAGCTTAAACCCGGCTTCGGCCGGCAGGTTATATGCCGTTTACGTAAACGTCAATACACGCGCCGACAAGACCAGCACGCGGCCCATGGCGTGCGACGCCCGGCGTGCGGCGCCCGGCGCGCCGCATGCCCGGCCGATGCCGCGCGAACGCGCGACGCGTGCTAGTCTCGCGGCGCCGTCGCCGCACCGGCGCTCGCCCCGCCGGCTTTTGTTCACCGGTCGTTTCCGCGCGCATCGTGTCGACCCTGCAAGCGTTCATCGAGAACTACGGCTACGCCGCCGTCTTCATCGGCTGCTTTTTCGAAGGCGAGACGGTGCTCGTGCTGGCGGGCTTCGCCGCGCACATGGGCTACCTGTCGCTGCCCTGGGTCGCGACGACCGCCGCGGCCGCGGGGTTCCTCGGCGACGAGACGTTCTTCGCGCTGGGACGCCACTACGGCGACGAGATCTTCCGGCGCTTCCCGATCCTGAGGCCCGGCGAGCACAAGGTGCGCCGGCTGGTCGCGCGCTACGGCGCCTATGCGGCGTACGGCGTGCGCTTCCTGGTAGGCCTGCGCGTCGCGGGCCCGATCGCGATGGGCGCGGCCCGGATGCCGCCGTGGAAATTCTCGCCGGCGAACCTGTTCGGCGCGATCACGTGGTCGGCGATCTTCAGCGTCGCGGGCTATGTGTTCGGCGAGGCGTTCACGACGGTGCTGCACCGTGCGCGCCATTACGAGGAGATCGCGTTCGCGATTCTCGCCGTCATCGGGGTGATCGCGCTGTCGCTGCTGCGCCGGCGCGCCAAGCGTCCCAGCTAGCCTTGCGCCACGGCGCGATGGATCTCTTCCGCCTGCCGCCGTCGTCGTCGATCCTGCCGGGGCTCGTGCTCCTCGCGCTCGCGCTGGCCGACACGAGCGCGTTCCATGTCTTCGCGTTCGCCGACCGCGCGCTCGGCGACGGGCTCGCGCGCGCCACCGCCGCGCAGGCGCGCGCCGACCGCGACATCATCGTCGTCGACATCGACGACCGCTCGCTCGAGCAGATGGCAAGCGACGCGTTCGGCGTCGGCCGCTTTCCGTGGCCGCGTGCCGTCTACGGCGAGCTCGTCGACGAGATGCAGCGCCAGAAGGCGCGTGCGGTGGTGTTCGACATCGAGCTCTACGAGCAGGACCTCGCCAACCCGGCGAGCGACGCGGTGCTGAACGAGGCGCTGAAGGCCAGCGACAACACGTACTTCCCGATCAAGATGCTGCCGCGGATCGCGCGCGACGAGGGCGTGTTCCTCGCGCGCGTCGCGCCCGCGCTCGGACTCGCCAAGCGAGGTTCCGTCGACGCCGACGCGCGGGCGACGCTGCAGCTGCCGTTCGCGATCGACCGCTCGGCGTGGCCGCGCACCGGTCTCATCGACTTCCTGCCGGACGTCGACGGCGTCGGCCGCCGCTACTGGATCGCGCGCACCATCGGCGGCTTCGTCATCCCGTCGCTGCCGGCGCGCGTCGCGCTCGACCTCGGCTACGCGGTACCGGACGCCGAGTCGGCGCGGCTTGCATGGATGAGCGGCGGCGAGTTTCCGCACCCGCGCGTCGCGTTCGTCGACCTCTACGAGGACATCCAGCGGGGCAAGCGCGAGCGTCCGCGCGACGAGTTCACCGGCAAGATCGTCGTCGTCGGCGCGTCGGCGACGCACCTCGGCGATTTCCGGCCCACGCCGCTGTCGACCGTCACGCCCGGCGTGGAGATCCTCGCCACGGCGCTCGACGACCTGAAGAACGGCCGCTGGGTGCGCGAAGCGCCCGCCTGGGCCGAGCCGCTCGTCGTCCTGCTCCTGTTCGTGCCGCTCCTCGTCGCGCAGCGCCGCCGCGCGCACATCGGCACGCTCCTCGCGTTGCTCGCGGTGCTGTCGCTCGGCGTCGCCGGCGGTGCGTATGCGGCGCTCGCCGGCGCCCGCACGTACGTCGCCGCCGGCACGCCGCTCGTGTTCGCGTGGCTGTGGTTTGCGCTGGCGGCGGCCCGCGCGTTCGTCGCCGAGAAGCGCGCCAAGGAGCAGCGCGAGCGCGTGCTGTCGCGCTTTCTCGACCCGCGGCTCGTCAAGCGGCTGGTCGGCGAAGGCGTGCGCCTCGAGGACTTCCGCAACGAGTCGCGCACGATCACCGTGCTGTTCTCCGACATCCGCGGCTTCACGACGCTATCCGAGTCGCTCGCCGCCGAGGACGTCGTCGTGCTGCTCAACGACTACCTGTCGCGCCAGGCCGAGACGGTATTCCGCCACGGCGGCACGCTTGACAAGTTCATCGGCGATGCGATCATGGCTTTCTGGAACGCGCCGACCGCGGACGCGCATCATGCCGAGCACGCCATCGCGTGCGCCGTCGACATGCTGGCGACGCTGGCGCGCTTCAACGCCGAGACGATGGCCCGACGCGGGCTCGCAGCGCCGCTCGACATCGGCATCGGCGTCAATACCGGACCCGCGGTGGTCGGCTTCGTCGGCTCCGAGCGCAAGCTCGAGTACACGGCGATCGGCGACACGGTCAACCTCGCGAGCCGGATCGAAGGGGAGACGAAGGGGCGCTCGAGGATCCTGATGTCGGCGGCGACGCGCGACGGTGTGCATGCGCGCGCCTGCGTCGAGGTCGGTGTCGTCAGCGTCAAGGGGCGCGCGCAGCCGGTGCGCCTGTTCACCGTGGAAGGAACGTCATGACGAGAATCCATGCGCTGGTCGCGGCCGTGCTGCTGGCAGCCGCCACGGCGACATCGGCGGAGCCGGCCGTCACCGTGCGGGCCGTCGAGTTGAAGGCCACGCCGCACGCCGACGCAAAGAGCGTCGCGCCGATCGCCGCCGACACGAAGGTCGATGTGATCGCGCGCCAGGGCGCGTGGGTGCAGCTCAAGTCGGGGCGCACGACCGGCTGGGCGAAGCTCTTCGACATCCGTGCGGAGATGGCCGCCGGCGCGCCAACGAAGAAGGGCGGCAGCGGCGTCGCCGACACGCTCAGCCTTGCGATGGGCACGCGCGGCTCGAGCGTGACCACGGGGGTGCGCGGCCTCGACGCAGACATGCTGCAGAAGGCGTCGCCGAACGCCGCCGAGTACGCGACGCTCGTCACGTATGCGCGGAGCAAGGAGCAGGCGAGCGCGTTCGCGAAGACGGGCAAGCTCGCCACGCGCGAGGTCGCCGAGATCGGCGGCGCGAAGACCGCACAGGGAGGATCGCAATGAGCGCACCGCGACGCATCGTGCTTCCGCCGACGACGCCGCTGCAGAAGGTCGCTGCCGCGCTCGCGCTCGCTGCGCTCGCGCTGGCCGGCTGCGGCACGCCGGGATCGACGCAGCCCGCGAGCTCGACCGACATCATGAAGTCGGTGCTGGGCGGCTACTCCGTCGGCGGCATCAACGTGGGTGCCGCGGCGAGCGCCGCGCAGCACGCGCACGAGGCGATGCGCGACATCCCCGAGGACGAGGAGATCGCGATGGGCAAGGACATCGCGGCGGGACTCCTCGGCGCGGCGCCGCTCGTCAAGACCAACGCGCAGGAGATCTACGTCAACGACGTCGGCCGCTGGCTCGCGCTGCATTCGAGCCGGCCCGACCTGCCGTGGCACTTCGGCATCCTCGACGTCGACACGGTGAACGCGTTCGCGACACCTGGCGGCAACGTGTTCGTCTCGCGGGGCTTGCTCGCGCGCGTACACGGCGAGAGCGAGCTCGCCGGCATCCTCGCGCACGAGATCTCGCACGTCGCGCTCAAGCATCACTTGAGCGACATCCAGAAGAACGCGCAGAAGAACCTCGCGCTCGACCTCGCGTCCGTGAAGAGCGGCGGCCTCGCTGGCGAAGCGGCGCGTGCGGTGGCGCGCGTCGGGCTCGAAGGCTACGTGCGCGGCCTGTCGCGCGAGGACGAGCTCGCCGCCGACCGGATGGGCGTGGTGATCGCCGCGCGCGCCGGCTACGAGCCCTACGGTCTGGTCGCCGTGCTGCAGACGCTCGCCGCCGAGCCGCAGGGCGACGCGGCGCTCGGCTTCTTCCTCAAGACGCATCCGGCACCCGCCGACCGGATCGCCGCGCTGGAGACGGCGATGCCGGCGACGTTCGAGGCGTACTCGGCGCCCAATCCGGCGCTCGCGCGCTACGCTCGCGTGTTTCCGGCGCGCAGGTAGCGAAAACGCTTCACTTCGTCATTCCCGCGAAAGCGAAAGCGCTCCCTTCGTCATTCCCGTGAAAGCGAAACTGCTCCCTTCGTCATCCCCGCGAAAGCGAAAGCGCCCCCTTCGTCATTCCCGTGAAAGCGAAACTGCTCCCTCCGTCATTCCCGCGAAAGCGGGAATCCAGGGTTGACGGTCCGATCGGGGCGCAACGAGCCCATTGCGCGCGTCACAGCTGGATCCCCGCTTTCGCGGGGATGACGTGCCTTTGCGGGGATGACGTGCCTTTGCGGGGATGACGTGCCTTTGCGGGGATGACGTGCCTTTGCGGGGATGACGTGCCTTTGCGGGGATGACGTGCCTTTGCGGGGATGACG
>JAICUU010000066.1 GCA_025935675.1 Burkholderiales bacterium | reverse complement strand
CGGGAATATCGCGGACGCGTGAAACAGCGCGCCGTGGTGCTTGCGGCAATCGAGACAGTGGCAAAGGCCGACCCGATACGGCTGTCCAGTGGCCACGATGCGGACATTGCCGCACAGGCACCCGCCCGTGAATCGCTCCATGTGCTTCTCCTCTAGAATTCGGCGCGCGGATCGTCGAAGATGGACTCACCCAGGTCGATATTGCGCCTTGCGGCCGCGGAGATCACCCGCTTGTACGCTGTTGGACCCCGCCTCGCGATGCCTGTGCCCTTCCGCGCGGATCGGCCGCGCGCGCTGCTGCGCCCTACGCCATGAGCCGCGGCGAGACCATCGAAGCGACGTTCTGCTTCGTCGACATCGCCGGCTTCACGGCGCTCACCGACACGCACGGCGAGCTCGCGGCCGCGGATCTCGTCGACGGTTTCACTAAGCTCGTGCGCCAATCGATCGAGCCGCGCGGCCATCTGCAATCGCTGATCGGCGATTGCGCGTTTCTCGTGTTCCCGGATCCGGTCGCCGCGATCGAGGCGCTGTCGTCCCTCTACGCGTCGATCGCCGATCGCGCGAATTTCCCCATCATTCGCACCGGCCTTCATCACGGGCCAGCGCTGGTGCGCAACGACCGGCACTTCGGCACGACGGTGAATCTCGCCGCACGCGTGGCCGCGCAGGCGACCGGCGGGCGCATCCTGTGCACGCAATGCGTCGCCGACGCGGTGAGTGGCGCCGGCGTTGCGAACGTCGAGATCCACCACCAGGGCATGGCGTCGCTCAGGAACCTGCCCGAGCCGATCGCGTTGTACGAGATCGTGCTGGCGAGCTTTGCGCGCGAGTACGCGATCGATCCCGTGTGCAAGATGCAGGTCGATACGCGCGACGCCGCGGGCGACTTGCAGTTCGACGGCAAGCGCTACTGGTTCTGCTCGCTCGAATGCGTGCAACGGTTCGCGAAGAGTCCGAAGTCGTACGTGTGACCGCAGCATCCCGGCGTTGCGTCACGACTGGATCCCCGCTTTCGCGGGGATGACGGGCACTTTCGCGAAGATGACCGGCGCGCTCAGGCGAACGCGGGCCGCGGCGCCCGCCGCCGGCGCACCAGCCACACGACGATTGCGACGTTGCAGAGATTGAACGCGATGCCGTTGATGAACGCGGCGCGGTAGGAGCCGGTCCAGTCGAAGATCGCGCCGGAGAGATAGCCGCCGAGCGCCATGCCGACGAGCGTCGCCGTGATGACGATGCCGACGCGCGCGCCCGCCTCGCGCGCCGGGAAGTAGTCGCGGATGATGATCGCGTATGACGGCACGATGCCGCCCTGGAAGAGGCCGAACATCGCCGAGACGAGGTACAGCGACACGAGCCCGTCGAACGGCAGGAACAACAGCAGCGCGATGCCCTGCAGCGTCGAGCCGAGCAGCAACGTATAGAGGCCGCCGATGCGATCCGACAGCCATCCGAACACGAGCCGGCTCACGACGCCGCAGGCGAGCATCAGCGACAGCATCTGCGCGCCGCGCGCGGGGCCGTAGCCGAGGTCGCTGCAATAGGCGACAAGATGCACCTGCGGCATCGACATCGCCACGCAGCAGCACAGCCCCGCGATCGTCAACAGCACCTGCAGCGTCGGCAGAGGCACGTCGAGCGGCGGCGCGGGACGGCGGCGCACGGCCGGGTTCGGCGCATGCGACCCGTGCGCCGGCGCCGCCTCGCGAAACAGCAGCGACAGCGGCACCATCGTCAGCGCACAGAAGATGCCGATGCCGATGTACGTCGGCCGCCATCCCGACGTCTCGATGAAATGCTGGACGACCGGCGGCCAGACGGCGCCGGCGAGGTAGTTGCCGCTCGCCACGATCGCGACGGCCATGCCGCGGCGGCGATCGAACCATTGCGACATGTGCGCGAGCAGCGGCGAGAACGTCGCCGAGCTGCCGAAGCCGATCAGCGCGCCCTGCACCGCCGCGTAGACGATGAGCGTCGGCGCGAAGGCGGCGAGCGCGAAGCCCGCGGCGAGCGCGAGCGCCGTCGCCACGAGCGGCGCCATGATCCCGTAGCGGTCGGACGCGCGGCCAGCCAGGATGCTGCCGGCGCCGAAGCCGAGCATCGTCAGCGTGTACGGCAGCGACGCCGCGCCACGGTCGACGCCGAAGTCGGCCTGCACGGCGGGCAGCGCGACGACGACCGACCACATGCCGACGCCGCCGATCGTCGACAGCGCGAGGCTGACGAAGAGGCGCGACCATGCGTAGGGGGATTCGACGGCGTGCGTGGACGACATGCGCTTGGCGGCGACGCGCCACGCGCATCGCAAAAGGATTCGATCATACGCCGCGTGCGCGGCCGTCGATCCGTGTCACGAGCGGCGTGAGGTCCAGGCGCGTCTTCGCCTTGAGTCGCGCGGCGGCGCGGCGCAGCGCGTCGCGCGCCCCCGTGGTCGGCGCGCCGCCGCTCGCGATCGCGATGACGTTGCCGCTGTCGCAGGGCGGGAGCGCGTTGAGGTGCTTGCCGAACGCGGCGGTGAGGCGCGCGAGGCCGCCGCGCAGGCCATGCCGCCACGTGAGGAGGTTATGCGACACGATGCCGCGGTCGGAAAGCCGCGCGACGCAGTTGCAGTAGAACGGCAGCGTGTCGAGCGGGCCCGGCCGGCCATGGCCGTCGAATCCGTCGACGACGATCCAGTCGAACTGCCGGTCGCTCGCGATCACGTAGTCGGCGCCGTCGGCGATCTCGATGCGAAAGCGCGCGCGCTCCTCGGGCAGCTTGAACGACCCGCGCGCGACGTCGACCACCTTGGGATCGCACTCGACGATCGTCTGCGCGGCGCGCGGGAAATGGCGGTACAGGAAGCGCGGGATCGACGCCGCGCCGAGGCCGATGACGAGAACGCTGCGCGGCCAGGCAGCGTCGGGCGCGAGCAGCAGCGGATACATCATGTCACGCGTGTATTCGAGCTCGAGCGACCACGGCCGCGCGATGCGCATCGCGCCCTGGATCCAGTGCGTGCCGAAGTGGAGGTAGCGGACGCCCTCCTCCTCGCTGACCTCGATCGACGACATCAGCGAAAGCCGCGGCGGGCGTTCCAGGATCGGGTGCCGGCGCGTGGTGGCGCGCCGGCTAGTGGCGCTGCCGCGGCGGCGGTGCCCACGGCGGCAGCGCCGCCGTCGGCGCGCGCAGCATCCGGATCATCCGCACGGCGTTCTCGCGCCCCTGGTAATAGCCCTCGATCCGCAGGCTCTCCTCGAAGCCGAGGTTGCGATACAGCGACTGCGCGGGCGGGTTGCTCTCGCGCACCTCGACGTGCACCGACGACGCGCCGGCGGTGATCGCCGAGTCGATCAGCCATTGTCCGAGCGCGCGGCCGATGCCGCGGCGCCGGTGCGACGGCCGCACCGCGAGCAGCACGAGGTGCGCGCGCTCGTCGCCGAACTCCATGATCGCGAAGCCGACGATGCGCGAGCCGTCGCGCGCGACCACGGCGGTGTGATTGGCGCTGCCGATGAGCCGCGTGAGGCGCGCGCTGCGGTAGCTCCAGTCGAGGCCGGCCTCGATCCAGTCGCGCGTCATCGTCGACAGCACCGGGGCGTCGGCCGGCGTCGCGAACTCGACGACGATGTCGCGGAAGTCCATGGCGGCGATTGTGCCTGCGAAGCGGCGCGGGCGCGAGCCTCCGCGACGAGCGGCGCCGCGCGGCCCGTCGCGCCGCATGTCATCATGATGTCATGCGTGCCATTCGCTCGTTGCTGTTCGCGACAATCGCCGCGTTTGTAGCCGGCATGCCGTTCGTCGCGGCCGGCGCGCGAGCGGCCGCCGACGCGGCCAAGGTGTTGCGCATCGCGTCGCCCGACATCGAGACGCTCGACCCCGAGCAATACGACGACAATCCCTCGTTCGAGGTGATGAACGGCATCTTCGAGGGCCTCTACGAGTTCGACTATCTCGCCTCGCCGGTGCGCCTTTCGCCGCTCACGGCGACGGCGCAGCCCGAGATAACCGACGGCGGCCTCACGTGGACGATCCACGTCAAGCCCGGCATCCATTTCACGCCCGACCCGGCGTTCGGCGGCAAGCCGCGCGAGCTCGTCGCCGCCGACTACGTTTACTCGCTGAAGCGCTGGCTCGATCCCAATCACCGCCGCGGCGGCGACGCGTCGATCACGCCCCTTGTCGTCGGCGCGCGGGCGCTGGTCGACGCGGCGAAGAAGCCCGGCGCGAAGTTCGACTACGACGCGCCGATGGCGGGCCTGCGCGCTCTCGACCGCTATACCCTACAACTCAAGCTGACGTCGCCGGTGTACTCGCCGATCCAGTTCTTCCTGACGCTCGGCGCGTGCGCCCGCGAAGTCGTCGAGGCGGCCGGCCGCGACGTCGGCGCGCATCCCGTGGGCACGGGCCCTTACATGCTGAAGTCGTGGCAGCGCGGCTCGAAGATCGTGCTCGTCGCCAATCCGAACTACCGCACGTTGCGCTTCCCGCGCGTCGACGGCGGGCTCTACGCGGCGATGGCGAAGGCGATGGAGGGCAAGGCGCTGCCGAGGATCGGCACGATCGACATCAGCATCATCGAGGAAGACAGCGTGCGCGTTCTCGAATTCGAGCGCGGCAATCTCGACTACATCACGTTGCACTCGAGCGCCGCCAATCGCCTGCTCGTCGACAACCGTTTGCGTCCGGACCTCGCCAAACGCGGCGTCATGCGCCACGCGACGCCCGAGCCCTACGTGTTTTTCGTCTACTTCAACGTCACCGACCCCACGGTCGGCGGGATGGACAAGGAAGGCATCGGGTTGCGTCGCGCGATGATGCTCGGGTTCGACGCGAAGACGATGATCGACGTGCTGGCCGGCGGGCAGGGGCTGCCGGCCAACCAGCTGGTGCCGCCGCGCGTGGCCGGCCACGATCCCGCGTTCGGCGACCATTCGCTGTACGACCCGGCAGCCGCGAACGCGCTGCTCGACCGGCTCGGCTTTCGCCGTGGCGCCGATGGCGCGCGCACGCGGCCGGACGGCAAGCCGCTCGTCGTCACGGTGACGCTCCGCTCGGGCGCGATCTCGACCGAGCTCGCGACGCTGATGCGCCGCAACTTCGATGCGATCGGCATCCGCGTCGACTTCCACATGACGCCGTTCCAGGACGCGATCAAGGAGCTCGAGCGCGGCCAGTTCAGCGCGTACTACGGCGGTTACGGCGGCTTGCCGTACGGCTACGGGATCCTGCAGCAGCTCGACAGCCGCGCCTCGCCGGTGCAGAACGTCTCGCATTTCAAGTTTCCCGAGTACGACCGCGCGATGGACGCGTTCTTCCACGCGCCGGACGACGCGACGCAGGTGGCCGAGCAGCGCAAGATGGCGGAGATCGCGCGCACCTACGTGCCGATGTTCCCGGTCATGTACCGGCTGCAGAACGACTTCGTGCAGCCGTGGCTCGAGGGCTTCGCGCCGCAGACGTTCGAGACCTACTGGAAGTACATGGACATCGACGAGGCGAAGCGCCGCGCGACGCGCTGACGCCTCGTCATTCCCCGCGCATGCGGGAATCCAGCCGTGACGTTGAATTTGCGCGCGGCGGTGCTCCGCAACCGTTACCACTGGGTTCCCGCATTCGCGGGATTGACGGTGGACGCCTACTTGCGCGTCGTCGTGCGCTTCGCCGCGGTGCGCGCGGTCGCCGTGCGCTTCGCGGTCTTCGTCGACTTCTTGGCGGTGCGCGGCGCCGGAACGGGGGCCTGCGTGGTCTTGGCGACCTTGCGCGTCGCGGCGCGCGCGACGTTCCCGGCGGACGGCCGCGGCGCGCGCTTCATCGTGGAAGGCACAGGCTCCTCGACGCGCGGCGCGCGCTTGACCGGCGCGCGCTTGCGCCCGCCGATCGGCTTGCCGGTCCTCTCGGCGAGAATCTCGAGTGCCTCGTCGAGCGTCAGCGAATCGGCCTTGTCCTTGTCCGGCAGCGTCGCGTTGACGCTGCCGTGCTTGACGTACGGCCCGTAGCGCCCGGCGTGCAGCTCGACGTCGCCGCCATCGCGCGGATGCTTGCCGAGCACGCGCAGCGCGGCCGCGCGCTGCGGGCGCCCGCGTCCCTTGCCCTCGCCCTTCGCCTCGAACTCGAAGCCGATCTTGCCGTCGGGCTGGCGCACGAGGAACGCCGAGAACGGCCGGCGCGTACGCGCGGAGACGAACTGCAGGAGATCGCTCTTGCCGTGCTCGAGGAGCTTCTCCATCTGCGCGCGCTCGATCGAGCGCGTGAGGATCGTGCGCCCCGAGCGGAAATCGCAGGTGCGGCCGGCGCCGACCGCGTTCTCGCACACATAGGCGTTGGGCGTCTCGAACACCTGGCCGCCGTCCTTCGGGCAGCGGCCGAGCGGCACCTGCCCGCTGAAGTCGACCGCCTCGTCGTCGTCTCCGGCACGCGGCCCGAAGTCGAACTCGACCTCGTTGTCGTCGTTGAGCTTGAGCTTGGCGCTGAACGGACGGCCGAGGCGGCTGCGGAAACCGTCGAGCGGGCCGAGCTCGCGCGTCGACAGGAGCGTCTCGGCCTCGGCCGGCTCGATCTGCCGGCCGCCCATGATCTTCCAGAAGCCGAAGTCGCACTTGACGCACTGGAACTTCTTGTAGCGCTCGTGCACCTCGCCGCCGCACTTGGGGCACGGCGTCACGAGCGTCGCGAAATCGCCGGGAATCGTGTCGCTCTCGTAGTTCTTGGCCTGCGCGACGATGTGCTTCGTCATGTCGACGATCTCGTGCATGAACGCGTCGCGCCCGAGGCGGCCGTGCTCCATCTCCTTCAGCTTGTATTCCCACTCGGCGGTGAGCTCGGGCGAGAAGAGCTCGGGCACGCCGAGGCCGTGCAAGAGCGTCATCAGCGAGAACGCCTTCGCCGTCGGGATGAGCTCCTTGCCCTCGCGCAGGATGTAGCGCTCGGTGATCAGGCCCTCGATGATCTGCGCGCGCGTGGCCGGCGTGCCGAGGCCCTTCTCGCGCATCGCCTCGCGGAGCTCGTCGTCCTCGATCGACTTGCCGGCGCCTTCCATCGCCGAGAGCAGCGTGCCCTCGTTGAAGCGCGGCGGCGGACGCGTCGTCTGCGCGACCGGGTCGACCTTCACCGCGGTGACGCGCTCGTAGACGTCGCCGGTCGCCGTCTTGGCCGCATCGGCGCGACGCGCGAGCGGCACGAGCGAGGCGTCCTCGCCTTGCGCTTCCTTGCCGTAGACGGCAAGCCAGCCGGGATTGACCAGCACCTTGCCCTCGGTCTTGAACGGCTCGCCCTCGACGCGCGTGATGCGCGTCGTCACCTCGAACTCGGCTGCCGGATAGAACACCGCGAGGAAGCGCTTGACGACGAAGTCGTAGAGCTTCTGCTCGAGCTCGTTCAACGCCTTCGGCGTCTGCAGCGTCGGGATGATCGCGAAGTGGTCGGAGATCTTGGCGTTGTCGAAGATGCGCTTGTTCGGGCGCACCCACCTTTCCTTGAGCACGCGGCGCGCGAGCGTGCCGTAGGCATTGGTCCCGCCGAGCGCCTCGAGCGTCGCCTTGACCGTGTCCTGGTAGTCCTCGGGCAGCGCGCGCGCGTCGGTGCGCGGATACGTCAGCACCTTGTGCTTCTCGTAGAGCGCCTGCGCGAGCGAGAGCGTGGTGCGCGCCGAGAAGCCGAAGCGACCGTTGGCCTCGCGCTGCAGCGTGGTGAGGTCGTAGAGGAGCGGCGGGCTTTGCGTCGACGGCTTCGATTCCTCGCTGACCACGCCTTCCTTGCCGCGGCATTTGTCGGCGATCGCTAGCGCGCGCGCCTCGTCGAACAGGCGCTCGGCGCGCAGGTCCGGCTCGTCCTCGCGGCGCTTGAAACCCTCGTCGAACCAGCGGCCCGTGTACTCGCCCGCGGCTGCGCCGAAGGTGCCGAGGAGCTCCCAGTAGTTGCGCGGCTTGAACGCGCGGATCTTCTCCTCCCGCTCGGTCAGGATCGCGAGCGTCGGCGTCTGCACGCGGCCAACCGTGGTGAGCTGGAAGCCGCCCGACTTCGAGTTGAACGCGGTCATCGCGCGCGTGCCGTTGATGCCGACGAGCCAGTCCGACTCGGAGCGGCAGGTCGCGGCGTCGGCGAGCGGGCGCATCGACTCGTCGCTGCGCAGCCGTTCGAAGCCGTCGCGGATCGCCGCCGGCGTCATCGATTGCAGCCACAGCCGGCGGATCGGCTTGTCGGTCTTCGCGTAGCGCGTGATGTAGCGGAAGATGAGCTCGCCCTCGCGCCCGGCGTCGCAGGCGTTGACGAGGCGGGTGACGTCCTTGCGGCGCACGAGCTTCATCAGCGTCTTGAGGCGGTCCTCGCTCTTCTCGATCGGCTTCAATGCGAACTTCGAGGGAATCGCGGGCAGGTGGGCGAACGTCCACTTGCCGCGCTTCACCTCCTCCTCCTCGGGCATCGCGATCTCGATCAGGTGGCCGACCGCCGACGACAGGACGTAGCTGTCGCTCTCGAAATAGTCGCCATGGCGCGTGAAGCCGCCGAGCGCGCGCGCGATGTCGGCAGCGACGGACGGCTTCTCGGCGATGATGAGTTCCTTGGTCAAGCGGGGTCCTTCGTTCAGGAGGCGGCGATACTACCGATTAAGGCCGGGAGCGGGCAACCTCGTATCGGCAAATGGGACGTGCTTTGCCCGGGACAAGTCCGCCGCGGGCGGCGCACGCGGCTCCGCGGGGGCGTCAGCAACGCGTTTCCCGGGTCCGGAAGCTCCCGGTGGGTGCGCCCGCAATCCCGCGCCGGGCGTCCGTTTCGGCGTGGAATGTCGAGAATTGCACCGTCAATGACGGCGCTGCCAGCGACCGCCGGGCAGCGCGGCGACGTGGCCGTCGATTTCCATCGCCGTCAGTTGCGCGGCGATGGTGGCGACGGCCAGGCCGGTGCGTGCGACGAGGCGGTCGATGTCGACAGGCGCCTCGCCGATCGCCGCAAGCAGCGCCGCGTGTGACGGCTCGACCGCACGCGCGGCGCCGGCGGGCGCCGCGCGCGGCGACGCCGTCGTGATGCCGAGCTCGACCAGCACGTCCTGCGCGGTCTCCACCAGCGTAGCACCCTCGCGGATCAGCCGGTGGCATCCCTTCGACAGCGGCGAATGGATCGATCCCGGCACCGCCATCACCGAGCGCCCTTGGTCGCCGGCGTAGCGCGCGGTGATCAGCGAGCCCGACGACACGCCCGCCTCGAGCACGAGCACGCCGCGCGCAAGCGCCGAAATGAGGCGGTTGCGGCGCGGGAAATGCCACTTTTCAGGCGGCGCGCCGGGCACGAACTCCGAGACGAGCAGGCCGCGCTCGGCGATCGCGTGCGCGAGGCGGCGATTGGCCGCCGGGTAGACGCGATCGAGCCCGGTGCCGACGACGGCGATCGTCGATGCAGCCTCGGCGAGCGCGCCTTGGTGCGCGGCGGCGTCGATGCCTTCCGCGAGCCCCGATACGACGGTCAGGCCCGCGGCCGCGAGCGCACGTGCGAACGCCGTCGCATCTTCCTTGCCCTGCGGCGTCGCCTGGCGGCTGCCGACGATGGCCACGGCGGGCGCGTTGAAGAGCGCCACGCGCCCGATGGCGAACAGCGCCGGCGGCGTGTCGCCGACGGCGAAGAGCGCCTGCGGATAGTCGGGGTCGTCCAGCGCGACGAGCCGATGCGACGGCTCGGCGAGCCAGGCGAGCGTCGCGGCGAGCGCGTCGTCGCGGACGTCGGCAATTGCGGCACGCGCCGCCGCTGGCAGCGATGCACACGACGCACGGCCGCGCGCAGCAGCGACGAGCGTTGCGGGATCGCCCGCTTCGCGCAACAACGCGACGAGATCCTGCTGCGGCAGCCGGCAGTGCGCGAGCGTCGCCCAGGCGTGGGTGCGCGCGTCGATGGCCGGCGCCGCCGTGGCGCCGGCGGACGTCATGGGCGGGACCCCGCGGACGCTACGGCTGGCGAACGCGGTCGCCGACGAGGATCGGGTCGGTCGTGTTGAGCAGGATCGCGTACGACACGTTGTCGAACGTGCGGAACACGAACATGAGGCCGGTGCGCTCCTCGGGCACGTCGAGGTACTTGTCGGGCACGAACACCGTGGTCTGGTCGAGGAAGCGCAGCAGTTGCGGCGCGTCGGTGTTGGGACGCGGATCGTGGATCGGCGCCACGGTGTGGTAGATCGCCAGCACCGCGCCGACGTCGATGCCATCGTGCGTGCCCCGGTCGATCGTCACGATCGCGCCGCGCCCGAGCTCGCTTGCGTTGCCGTACGACGCGATGATGTGGCCGTCGATCGCCTTGTCGGGCGCGTGCGGCACGAAATTGATCAGCGTCTCGGGCGGCACCGGCACGAGACGGTCGCCGACGAACACTTCCTGGTCCGACTCGGTGATGAGGAGCGTCGACACGTCGGCGAAGCGCTCGACCCTGGCGTGGCCGATGAAGCGGTTTTCGAAGCCCAGCACCTTGCCGTCGTCGCCCGAAATGAGCGCCTTGCCCGGCCGGTAGATGAGCCACTGGTCACCCTGCTTGGGATCGAGCCCGACCGCGTAGACGCGATCGTTCTGGCCGCGGACGATCCGATTGCGGTCGCGGCCGGCGACGATCTCGGCCGAGGCGGGCATGCCCGGCTTGGCCGTGACCAGCGCCGGCGTGAGGTACGGCTCGAGGTCACCCGGCGGAATCGACGGGATCGCATCCGATGCCAGGCGCTCGACGCGCGCCTGCGGCGACAGCCGAACGGTGCCGCCGCCGCCGGCGCCGCCGCCGCGCGAGATCGACAGGTGCGGCGCACCGTTGGGACCGAGGTGGTCGAGGACGACGACGTCGCCGGGATAAATCCAGTGGGGGTCGCGGATCTGCGACTTGTTGAGGCCCCAGATCTCCGGCCAGCGCCACGGGTCGCGAAGGAAACGGCCCGAGATCGCCCACAAAGTGTCGCCTTTTTGCACCGTATACGACGACGGCGCATCGTCGGCCAGCACGAGCGGGTCGGCGGCGCGGACCGGGGGCGCGGCGGAGGCCAGCAGGCATGCCGCGACCAACGTCGCCGCAGCCAGCGCAACGCGTGTGCTAAAGTGTTGACGCATATGACCTCTTCCTTGAGCGGCGGGCTTGCAAACGTCCTAAACCGCCGCAAAATAAGGACTTAAAGACGATTCTGCATCCGACACTTGCATTTGGCAAGCTTTGCGGCCGGATGCAACGGCGGGGAATGCCGGGGCGTTGCAAGCAAGTCCCGGACCGCCGCGCGGCCGTCTTGATCGCGGGCGCCCGGTGCCCCACCATGCCAGCATGATCCTGCCGATCCTCGAGTACCCGGACCCGCGCCTCAAGAAGGTTGCGTCGCCCGTGGTCGCCTTCACGCCGGAGATCGAGAAGCTCGTCGCCGACATGGCCGAGACGATGTACGCGGCGCCCGGCATCGGCCTCGCGGCCACGCAGGTGGACGTGCACAAGCGCGTCATCGTCATGGACATCTCCGAGGCGCGCGACGAATTGCGCGTGTTCGTCAACCCGGAGCTCGTCGCCGCCGAGGGCGAGGCGGAGGCCGAGGAGGGCTGCCTGTCGGTACCCGGCTACTACGACAAGGTGACACGCGCGGCCCGCGTGCGGGTGCGCGCGCAGGACGCGCGGGGGCAGCCGTTCGAGGTCGACGCCGACGACCTGCTCGCGGTATGCATCCAGCATGAAATGGATCATTTGGTCGGCAAGGTGTTCGTCGACTACCTGTCGCCGCTCAAGCGCGCGCGCCTGTCCGCGAGGCAGAAGAAGAAGCAGAAACTCGCCGGGTGAAGGTGGAAGGGCTGCGCGCAGGCTTCGCCGGCACGCCCGATTTCGCCGCCGTCGCGCTTGCCGCGCTTGCGGATGCGGGGTTCACGATACCGCTCGTGCTGACGCAGCCCGATCGGCCGCATGGCCGAGGGCTCGCGAACGCGGCGTCGCCGGTCAAGCGCCTCGCCGAGGGGCGCGGCCTCGCCATCAGCCAGCCGCCGTCGCTCAAGGACGCCGCCGCGCGTACGCCGATCGCCGACGCGCGCCTCGACGTGCTGGTGGTCGCCGCCTACGGTCTCATCCTGCCGCGCGCCGTGCTCGACCTGCCGCGTTACGGCTGCATCAACGTCCACGCGTCGCTCCTGCCGCGCTGGCGCGGCGCGGCGCCGGTGGCGCGCGCGATCGAGGCGGGCGACGCGACGACCGGCATCTCGATCATGCAGATGGACGAGGGCCTCGACACCGGCGGCGTGCTGGCGGCCGAGGCCGTGGCGATCGACGCGCGCGAGACCGCGGGCACGTTGACCGCGAAGCTCGCCGCGCAGGGCGCGCGGATGATCGTCGCGACGCTCGCGAGGCTCGCCGCCGGCGGTATGCTCGTCGCCGCGCCGCAGCCCGCGCAGGGCGTCACGTATGCGCGCAAGGTCACGCGCGACGAGGCGCGCGTCGACTGGCGGCGCGATGCTTCGGCGATCGACCGCGCGGTGCGCGCGTTCGATCCGTGGCCCGCGGCATGGACGACGCTTGAGCGCACGGCGGTCAAGCTGTGGCGGGCGAGCGCGCTCACCGATGCGCAGGACAGCGGTGCCGCGCCCGGCAGCATCGTGCGCGTTCAGCCCTCGGGCATCGACGTCGCCTGCGGCGAGGGCGTGCTTCGCATCGACGAGGTGCAGCCCGCCAACGCGAAGCGGATGCCCGCGGCGGCGTTCGCGGCCGGGCGCGCGCTCGCCGCCGGCGCGCGGTTTTCCTGAATGGAGGCGTCGCAACGGCAGGCGGTCGACGTCGTGCGCCGCGTCGAGCGCGGCGCGACGCTGCCGGCGGCGATGGCGTCGGCCGGCATCGACGAGGCCAATCCCGCGCGCGCGTTCGTGCAGGAGCTCGCCTACGGCACGCTGCGCCATCGCGGCCGCCTCGACGAGCTGGTGCGCATGCTTTCCACGAAGCCGATCGCCGACCGCGACGTTGCGCTCCTCATCGACGTCGCGCTCTACCAGATCGGCCACGCGCGCGCGCCGGCGTTCGCCGTCGTCGACCAGGCGGTCGACGCCGTCGCGGCGATGGGCAGCCCGCAGGCCAAGGCGCTCGTCAATGCGCTGTTGCGGCGCTACCTGCGCGAGCGCGACGCGCTCGAGGCGCGCATCGACTCGGGCGGCGATCCCGTCGCGAAGTATTCGTATCCCGCATGGTGGGTCGAGCGCGTGCGCCGCGATCATCCTTCGCGCTGGCAGGCGATCCTCGCCGCGGGCAACGTGCGCCCGCCGCTCGCGCTGCGCGTCAATCGCCGCGCGACCACGCGCGATGCGTACGCCGCGCGACTCGCGGCCGCGGGCGTGGCCGCGCACGCGCAGGGCGACGACGCCATCATCGTCGACGCGCCGGCGCCGGTGACGACGCTGCCGGGCTACGCCGAGGGCGCGTTCAGCGTCCAGGACCCGGGCGCGCAGCTCGCCGCACCGCTTCTCGATGCGCGCGACGGCATGCGCGTGCTCGACGCCTGCGCGGCGCCGGGCGGCAAGACGACGCACGTGCTCGAGCGCGCCGACGTGACGATGACAGCGCTCGATCGAGACGCCGCGCGACTCGCGCGCGTGCGCGACAACCTCGCGCGGCTTCGCCTCGCGTCGGATGCGGTCACGGTCCTCGAAGGCGACGCGTGCGACCCGTCGGCATGGTGGGACGGCCGCGCCTACGACCGCATCCTCGCCGACGTGCCGTGCAGCGCATCGGGCATCGTGCGCCGCCATCCCGACGGCAAGTGGCTGCGCCGCGCGTCCGACATCGCGGCGTTCGCGGCGCGCCAGGATGCGATCCTCGATGCGCTGTGGCCGCTCGTCGCCCGCGGCGGCCTGATGCTCTATGTGACCTGCTCGGTGTTCCGCGAGGAGAACGACGAACGCGCCGACGCTTTTCCCGCGCGCCATCCCGATGCGTTGCGCGAAACCCTCAACCTGCCGAGCGAATCGCCGCACGACGGTGGCCAGGTCTTGCCATCGGCCGACGCCGGCTTGCACAATCAGGATGGATTCTTCTACGCGCTGATGCGTAAGGCGTGACGCCGCCTTCGGCGCCCGCCGCCATGCACGCCCTGCCGCGCCCGCCCGATCCGCCGCCGCGGCAGCTTCCGCCGGGCGGCTTCCGCAGGCTCCTCCTCGCGTTTGTCGTAGCGATGGTGGGGCTCCTCGCGCTCGCGACGCTGCCCGCGCGCGCCGACACGATCGCCGTGCGCGGCGCCGAGCTCCATGAGGAGGACGGTGAGGTTCTCCTGTCGGCCGACTTCGACTTCACGCTCAACGCCACGCTCGACGAGGCGCTGTCGCGCGGCATCCCGCTCTACATCGACCTCGAGTTCACGCTGACGCGGCCGCGCTGGTACTGGGTCGACGAGAAGGTCGTCGACCAGGTGACGACGTACCGCCTCTCGTACGCGCCGCTGACGCGCCAGTACCGGATCGGCACGGGCCTCATGTCGCAGAGCTTCGCCACGCTGGACGAGGTCGAGCGCTTCATCGGCCGCGTGACCTCGCGCCCGGTGGCGCGCGCCGCCCAGCTTGCCAAGGGCACGCGCTACGACGCGGCGATCCGGCTGAAGCTCGATGCGTCGCAGTTGCCGAAGCCGCTGCAGGTGTCGGCGCTCGCGTCGCGCGAATGGCAGCTCGCCTCGGACTGGCTGCGCTGGAGCTTCACGCCGTGAGGATCCCCGGGTCGCGGCGGCTGCGCTACGCGCTCCTGATCGCGGCATCGCTCGGCGCCATCACGCTGTTCCTGCTCGCCGCGGCGACCTCGAACACGGGGTTCTTCGCGGAAGGCTACGACAAGCTCGTCGTCGGCACCGGCGCGCTCGTCGTGCTGCTGATGGCGATCGTCGGCGTGCAGCTCTATCTCCTGCGGCGCAACTATGGCAAAGGCGTGTTCGGCTCGCGCCTCGCGGTGCGGCTCGTGCTGCTGTTCTCGCTGGTGGCGCTCCTGCCCGGCGCGCTCCTCTACGCGGTGTCCGTGCAGTTCCTCGGCCGCAGCATCGAGAGCTGGTTCGACGTGCGCGTCGACCGCGCGCTCGACAGCGGGCTGAACCTCGGGCGCAGCGCGCTCGACTACGTGCTGCGCGACACCACCAACAAGGCGTCGCAGGCAGCGCTCGCGCTCGGTGACGCCAACGCGGCCTCCTTCGCCTCGACGCTCTCCCGCGCCGCCGAGCAGCTCGGCATCAGCGAGGCGGTGCTCTACACACCGACGGGCGGCGTGCTCGCCGTCGCCGGCATCTCGAGCTCGACGATCACGCCCGACCCCCCCCCGGCTGCAGCGTTGCGGCGCGCGCGCCTGCAGCAACCGTTCGGCGCGATCGAGCAGGT
>JAICUU010000372.1 GCA_025935675.1 Burkholderiales bacterium | reverse complement strand
GGGCATCGCCGCCGCATCCCGCGTACCCATCGCCATGCCCAAACTCGTCCTCGTCGACGGCTCGTCGTACCTCTATCGCGCATTCCACGCGCTGCCCGACTTGCGCACGTCGCGCGGCGAGCCCACGGGCGCGCTGCGCGGCGTGCTGTCGATGCTGAAGAAGCTCGTCGACGACGAGAAGCCCGATTATTTCGCCGTCGTGTTCGACGCGCCCGGCAAGACGTTTCGCGACGCGTGGTACCCCGAATACAAGGCCAACCGGCCGCCGATGCCGGAGGACCTCGCCAGCCAGATCGAGCCGCTGCACACGCTGGTGCGCGCGCACGGCTGGCCGCTCCTGATGGTCGAGGGCGTCGAGGCCGACGACGTCATCGCCACGCTCGCGCGCGCCGCGAAGGAGGCAGGCGCGGACACGCTGATCTCGACCGGCGACAAGGACATGGCGCAGCTCGTCGTGCCCGGCATCACCTGCATCAATACGATGAGCAACGACAGGCTCGACGAGGCCGGCGTGCTCGCCAAGTTCGGCGTGCGCGCCGACCAGCTCCTCGACTACCTCACGCTGATCGGCGACACCGTCGACAACGTGCCCGGCGTCGACAAGGTCGGGCCGAAGACCGCCGTCAAGTGGCTCGCGCAGTACGACACGCTCGACAACCTCGTCGCGCACGCGGACGAGATCGGCGGCGTGGTGGGCGAGAACCTGCGCAAGAAGCTCGACTGGCTGCCGCAGGGCCGGCGCCTCCTCACCGTCAAATCCGATTGCGAATTGCCGATGCGCTTCGACGAGCTCGCCATCGCCGAGGTGAGCGACGAGGCGCTGGCGCCGCTCTACGCGCGCTACGAATTCCGCAGCCTGCTGCGTGACAAGCCGAACGCCGCGGCGCGCGTGGCGGCGCCCGCCGACGATGCCGCAGGCGAGATCGCGAAGCGCGCCGCGCGCGACGGCGGCGGCCGACGCTTCGACATCGCCGAGGCGGCGCCCGACGCACCCGGCAAGCCGGAGGGGATCACCTACGAGATCGTCGCCGACGAGGCGGCGTTCGCACGCTGGCGCGCGCGCATCGAGTCGGCCGACCTCGTATGCTTCGACACCGAGACGACGAGCCTCGATCCGATGCAGGCGCGGATCGTCGGGCTGTCGTTCGCCGTCGCGCCCGGCGAGGCCTGCTACATCCCGCTCGCGCATCACTACGCGGGCGCGCCGCCGCAGCTCGACCGCGACACCGTGCTCGCCACGCTCGCGCCGTGGTTCGCCGATCCCGCGCGCGCCAAGGTCGGCCAGAACGTCAAGTACGACGAGCACGTGCTGGCCAACCACGGCCTCGCGCTCGCCGGCGTCGCGCACGACACGCTGCTGCAGAACTACGTGCTCGAGTCGCACAAGCCGCACGACATGGACAGCGTCGCGTGGCGGCACTTGAACTGGAAGACGATCGCCTACGTCGACGTCGCCGGCAAGGGCGCGAGCCAGATCCCGTTCGAGCAGGTGCCCGTCGAATCGGCCGCCGGCTATTCCGGCGAGGACGCCGACGTCACGCTGCGGCTCCACGCGCATTTCGCGCCGGCGATCGAGCGCGATGCCAAGCTCGCGCGCATCTACCGCGACATCGAGATGCCGGTGCGCGACGTGCTGTTCCGGATGGAGCGTGCCGGCGTGCTGATCGACGTCGCGAAGCTCGCCGTGCAGGGCCGCGAGCTCGGCGAGCGCGCGATGGCGCTCGAGCGCGAGGCCTACGAGCTCGCGGGCCAGCCGTTCAACCTGTCGTCGCCCAAGCAGTTGGGCGAGATCCTGTTTACGCGCATGCAACTGCCGGTCAAGAAGAAGACGTCGACCGGTCAGCCGTCGACCGACGAGGAGGTGCTGCAGGAGCTCGCAGCCGATTATCCGCTGCCCAAGGCGATCCTCGAGCACCGCGCGCTGGTGAAGCTCAAGTCGACCTACACCGACAAGCTCGCGCAGATGGTGAACGCCGCGACCGGGCGCGTGCACACGACGTTCGCGCAGGCGACCGCCGTCACCGGGCGCTTGGCCTCGGCCGATCCCAACCTGCAGAACATTCCCGTGCGCACTGCCGACGGCCGCCGCATCCGC
>JAICUU010000110.1 GCA_025935675.1 Burkholderiales bacterium | reverse complement strand
CGCTCGACATCGCGTTCGGTGAAGCGCGCGACCTTTGCCGGATCGAAACCGCGGAACGCCTTGCGGAACGCGTCGCGCTTGGCGAGGATCGTGCTCCACGCGAGGCCCGCCTGGAAGCCGTCGAGCATCAGCTTTTCCCACAGCGCGCGGCTGTCGCGCTCCGGCACGCCCCATTCGTCGTCGTGGTACGCCGCCATTGCCGCATCGCTCGAGGCCCACCGGCAGCGTGGGCGCGCGTCGGCGGGCTCGCGCACGCTGCGCGCCGTGCTCACTTGAGCCCGACGCGAAGCTCGAGCCCGTACGTCGTCAGGCCCTGGTTCGGCTCTTTGAGTCCCGCGTTCGAGCGGTGCTCGACGTACGCGGCGAGCTGGTGGCGGCCGGCGGGATCGAGCGCGATGCCGGCGGCAAGTCGCTCGTCGAAGAGCAGCGCGCTCGCGAGGTTGCGGTCGCCGATCCTGACGTGCGAGAACAACGCGGCACCGACGCCGAACTCGACGAACGGCTGCCAGCGCGATTCGGCGGCGAGCGGCCAGCGCAGGCTGGCGAGCGCGCCCGCGTCCCAGACGACGTCGTTCACCGACTGCGTGCCGCGCGAGTTGAGGTATTCGACGTGCGCCTGCACGAGCGGCACCGCGCCGATCCGTGCGAGCGGCTCGCACGTGCAGCCGGGCTGCCATACGCCGCCGACGCGCAGCGCCGCCACGCCTTCTCCGGAGCCGGCGGCGCCGCTGAACCAGACGCGTTCGTCGGCCGCGCGCGCGGGCGCAAAGCACAGGCAGAGCAAGGCGAGCGCGGCGAGCGCGCCGGCAGTCGATCGAATCACGCGAGGCCCCGGTGCGGGCACGCGCCGCATCGACGGATGCGCTGGCGGCCCGCTGCGATTGTAGTCGGTCGCCGCCGCCGGCGACGCGCTCAGTTGAGCAGCAGGCCGAGCTCGTGCGCGGCGGCAAGGAGGTGCGGCTTCAGCTTCGCCTCCATGTCGGCCACCGACACGCGATCGGCCTGCACGCTGATGTTGATCGCCGCGGCGATGCGGCCGCGCGCGTCGCGCACCGGCACGCTGATCGAGCGCAGGCCGATCTCGAGCTCCTGGTCGACGATCGCGCAGTCGCGGCTGCGCAGCCCTTCAACGATCGCGCGGAGCTTCGCCGTGGAGGTCTGCGTCTTCGCCGTGTACGGGGCCAGGCGCACCCGTCCGAGGTACGCGGCAAGCTCCGCGGGGTCGAGCCCCGACAGCAGCACGCGCCCCATCGACGTGCAGTACGCGGGCAGCCGGCTGCCGACCGTCAAGTCGATCGACATGATCCGCGACGCCGCGCGCGAGCGGCCGATGTAGAGGATCTCGCCGCCCTCGAGGATCGACATCGAGCACGACTCGTGCACGGTGTCGCTGACGTGGTCGAGGATCGGCTGCGCCGACGACGCGAGGGGGCTCGACGTCAGGTACGCGTGGCCGAGCGCGAGGATGCGCGGGCGCAGCGTGAAGTTGCGCCCGTCGTCGGAGGCGACGTAGCCGAGCTCGGAGAGCGTGTACAGGCAACGTCGCACCGCCGCGCGCGGGATGCCCGTCTTGCCGGCGAGTTGCGCAATGGTCAATGGCCGTCGCTGCTGCGTGAACGCGCGCACCACGGCGAGCCCGCGCGCGAGCGTCGCCATGAAATCGGGGTCGCCGGAGTACGCGCGGATCTCGTCGGCGGCGTTGAGCGGCGCCTCGTGCCCGCGTGTCGCGGCGGGACGTGCGGCGAGCGTCGCGGTCGTGTGCCGTTCGCGCTGCGCGGCGCTGCGCGGAGGAGCCGTCGACATGTGGCCGATATTCGCACGATTTGCCGGTAATCGGAAATCGCGCGGAAATGGGGCACAATCGACATCGCATGCGCACCCAGGTCGCCATCGTCGGAGCCGGTCCCGCGGGTCTCATGTTGTCGCAGCTCCTGCACCGCGCCGGCGTCGATTCGGTGGTCGTCGAGTCGCGCACGCGCGACGAGATCGAGAGCACGATCCGCGCGGGCGTGCTCGAGCAGGGCACCGTCGACCTGCTGGCCGAAGCCGGCGTCGGCGCGCGCGTCGCGCGCGAGGGCGCCGTCCATCACGGCATCGAGCTGCGATTCGCCGGTCGCGGTCATCGCATCGACCTGACGAAGCGCTCCGGCGGGCGCTCGATCACGCTGTACGCGCAGCACGAGATGATCCGCGACCTCGTCGCTGCGCGGCTCGCCGCCGGCGGCCGCATCGTGTTCGGCGCGACGAACGTCACACCGCTCGGCTTCGACGGCGCGACGCCGGCGCTTCGCTACGAGGTCGGCGGCCGCGCCGAGACGCTCGACTGCGATTACATCGCCGGCTGCGACGGCTTCCACGGCGTCTGCCGCGAGGCGGTGCCGCGCGCGGCGCGCCACGAGTTCGTGCGCGTCTATCCGTTCGGCTGGCTCGGCATCCTCACCGAGGCGGCGCCGTCGTCGGAGGAGCTCGTCTACGCGCATCACGAGCGCGGATTCGCGCTCGTCAGCACGCGCTCGCCGACGATCCAGCGACTCTATTTGCAGTGCGACCCGCACGACGATCCGGCGCGCTGGGACGACGACGCGATCTGGGCCGAGCTCCGCGCGCGCCTCGCCACCGACGACGGCTGGCGGCCGGTCGAGGGGCCGGTCATCCAGAAGAACGTCGTCGGCATGCGCAGCTTCGTCTGCGAGCCGATGCGGTTCGGGCGCCTGTTCCTCGCCGGCGACGCCGCGCACATCGTGCCGCCCACGGGCGCCAAGGGCCTCAACCTCGCGGTGGCCGACGTGCGTGTGCTGGCGCTGGCGCTCGCCGAGCGCTACGCGTACGGCGACGAGCGCGCGCTCGATCGTTATTCCGACGTGGCGCTGCGCCGCGTGTGGAAGGCGCAGCGCTTCTCGTGGTTCATGACGTCGCTGCTGCACCGCTTTCCCGAAGCGACGCCGTACGAGGCGCGCTTGCAGGTCGCCGACCTCGACTACGTCACGTCGTCCGTGTCCGCGCAGGCATCCCTCGCCGAGAACTACACCGGCCTGCCGTTCGAACCCGCCTGAAGGAGCCCAAGCCCATGCAGGAACAGAATCCGGAACCCCGCAACCCGCTCGGCATGGACGGCATCGAGTTCGTCGAGTACGCGACGTCGCAGCCGCAGGCGCTCGGCGCGGTGCTGCAGATGATGGGATTCGTGCCGGTGGCGCGGCATCGCTCGCGCGAGGTGACGCTGTACCGGCAGGGCGCGATGAACGTGATCGTCAACGCTCATCCCGAGGCGCTGCCCGGCATGAGCGCACCCGGCGCGCACCCCGCGCTGTCGGCGGTGGCAGTGCGCGTGCGCGACGCCGAGTTCGCGTGGCGGCGCGCGCTCGACCTTGGCGCATGGGCGATGCCGACCCGCGCGTCGGTGATGGAGCTCAACATCCCCGGCATCCACGGCGTCGGCGACAGCCTCCTGTATTTCGTCGATCGCTACCGCGACTTCTCGATCTACGACGTCGACTTCGTGCCGATACCGGACGCGCCGGCGCATCCGCCCGCGCTCGCCGGCATGCACTGGTTCGGCGTCGTGCAAAGCGTGTTCGCCGACCGCAGCCGCGACTGGGTCGACTTCTACACGCACCTCTTCGGCTTCGCGCCGCTGCCGGGCGGCCAGTATTTCGGCATCCTGCCGAAGGGGACGTTGCTCGTCAGCCCCTGCGGCAAGTTCTACCTGCAGTTGATCGAGCCGCCGAGCGGCGCCGAGGACATCGACTGGGAAGAAAGGTTGCTCCGCGTTGGCATCGGCGCGCCCGACATCGGCGCCGCGACGAAGCTGCTGCGCGAGCGCGGCGTCGTGTTCGTCGACCGCGCGCCGGTGCAGACCTCCGACAAGGGCGCGCTGACGCAAATCTATCTCGGCTCGGTGACGTTCGAGCTCGTCAAGGGCGACCTGTCGCCGGCGCGGGCGGGGAGCGGATCGTGAACGTCGATCGCTTCGGCATGGACACGATCACGCTCGCGGGTCCGCTCGAGGCCAAGCTTCGCGCCGTGCGCGACGGCGGCTTCACGCAGATCATGCTGGCGGCGCGCGACATCGTCGGCCACCCGCAAGGCGAGGCCGCCGCGATCGCGGCGGTGAAGGCAAGCGGCCTGCGCGTCACCGGCTTCCAGGTGCTGCGCGACTTCGAGGGCCTGTCCGGGCACCTGCACGACTACAAGGTCGACATCGCCAAGTCGATGCTGGCGATGTGCAAGGCGCTCGGCGCGCCGGTGCTGCTCGCGTGCTCGACGACGTCGGCGCATGCCGAGGACGACCGCGCGCGGATGGCGGCCGACCTCGCCAAGCTCGCGATGCTGGCGGTGCCGTTCGGCATCGACATCGCGTTCGAAGGATTGTCGTGGGGCCGCTTCGTCAACGACGTGCCGGCGGCGTGGGATCTCGTCGAGCGCGCCGACCGCTACAACCTCGGGCTCGCGCTCGATTCGTACCACATGCTGGCGACGTCGACGCCGCTCGACATCCTCGACGACATCGATCCGGCGCGTATCTTTTTCGTGCAGCTGTCGGATTTCATGTGGACGAGCACGCCGACACCCGACGAGCGGCGCGAGACGGCGCGTCACTTCCGCGTATTTCCCGGCGAGGGCGTGCACAGCGACGCTATCGCGGCGCTGGTGCGCCGCCTCGACGAGAACGGCTACGCCGGCGACATCAGCTTCGAGGTGTTCAACGACGACTATGTGCAGATGCCGCTCGACACCGTCGTCGCGCGCGCCAACCGCTCGGTGCAGTGGCTGCTCGCGCAGGTGCCGCGGCGCAGCCTGCCGTTCCGTCGGCGCGCCGGCTGAAGCGCTTCGCGCCGGATCGCCGGCAGAGGGCGAGTCGGCCCTCCATCTCCCGGCGTTCGATAACCGCCCGTTTTTTCGATAATCGCACTTGACCGGGCGGCACGCCCCGCCCAAACTCGCAGTCCTGCGCACGCCGAAGAGGACCATTCAAAGGCCCCGCGTGCAAGCGCGATCGCTCGCCGGTCGCCCCCAGGAGGCTTCGTTGCCAACCTCGCCGAATCCGACGCGCGCATCGCCGCCCGCACAGGGCCCGGCCCTCGCGCCGGCGTCGTCGCACGAAGGCCGCGCGCGCGGCGCACCGGCGCCGCGGATCCGCGGCACGACGTCGATCATCGCGCACCTGGGAGACCCGATCGCGCCGGTGAAGGCGCCGATGATCTACAACCCGTGGTTCGCGCAACACGGCGTCGACGCGGTGGTCGTGCCGATGGGCGTCACCGCTGCCGACTACGCGCGGGTGCTGCCGGCGGTGTTCAGCTTCACCAACATTTGCGGCGCGCTCATCACGATGCCGCACAAGGTCACCACCGTCGCGATGCTCGCTGAGGCGAGCCTTGCCGTGCGAATCGCCGGCTCGTGCAACGCGGTGATCCGTCGCGCCGACGGCGCGCTCGCGGGCGACCTCTTCGATGGCGCCGGCTTCACGCGCGCCGCTCGCGGCAAGGGTGTCACGATCGCGGGACGGCGCGCGCTCGTCGTCGGCACGGGCGGCGTGGGCCGCGCGATCGCCGCTGCACTTGCCGCGGAGGGCATCGGCGCGCTGCGCCTCCATGACCTCGACGCCGCATCGGCGGCCGAGCTGGCGGCACGCATTCGCACGCACTATCCGCACATCGCGATCGAGTGCGGCGCGCCCGATCCCGCCGGCATGGACATCGTCGTCAACGCGACGCCGGTCGGCATGCGGCCGGGCGACCCGCTGCCGCTCGACGCCACGCGCATCGCCGCCGGCACGTTCGTCGGCGAAGTCGTGATGGCCGCGGCGAAAACGCCGTTGCTCGCCGCCGCGGAGGCGCGCGGGTGCACAATCCAGCCGGGCACCGACATGCTGTTCGAGCAGATCCCGCTGTACCTCGCGTATTTTGGCCTGCCGTCGGCTACGGCGGCGGAATTGCGCGCCGTGGCCCAGCTCGACACCTGATCCACCAACCGACCCCGCAAAACACCAGGAGCAAAAATGAATCGAACGTTGCAAGGCCTTGTCATGGCGGCTGCGATGGCCGCAGCCTCGCTCGCCGTCGCGCAGCCGATCAAGATCTTCGGTCTCGTGGAGCTCTCCGGCACGGGCGCCGTGTCCGGCACCAACTTCAACGACGGCGTGAAGCTCGCCGTCAAGGAGATCAACGCGTCGGGCGGCATCCTCGGGCGACAGGTCGATTACCAGGCGTCGGACACGCAGTCGCAGGCGCCCATCGCCAAGGCGCTCGCGCAGAAGGCGGTCGACCAGGGCGCGTACGTGGTGATGGGGCCTGTGTTCTCGGGCTCGATCCTCGTCAGCATGCCGGAGACGCGCAAGGCCGAGGTCACCAACTTCACCGGCGGCGAGGCGGCGTCGATCACGCAGCAGGGCAATCCGTACATCTTCCGCACGTCGTTCACCCAGGCGGCGGCGATGCCCAAGGTCGCGCGCTACCTGCACGACACGGTCAAGGCGAAGTCGGTGGCGATCATCTTCGTCAACAACGACTTCGGCAAGGGCGGCAGCGACGCGATGGTCAAGGCGCTCGAGCCGTACGGCATCAAGGTCGCCGCCAACATCTCGACCGACCCGGGCCAGGTCGACTTCTCGAGCGCGGTCGTCAAGGCCAAGCAGTCGAACGCCGATGCGCTCTTCGTCTACAGCAACGAGGAAGAGTCGGCGCGGTGCCTGCGCGAGCTCAAGAAGCAGGGCTACGACAAGCCGATCGTCGGCGAGACGACGCTGACGAGCCAGAAGGTGATCGAGCTCGCCGGCGACGCGGCCAACGGCGCGATCGCGCACGTCGGGCTGTCGGCCGACGCGCCGCAGCCCGAGGTGCAGAAGTTCAGCGCGGCGTTCCAGAAGGAGTACCACTACAAGGGCGACCACAACTCGCTGAAGGGTTACTCCGCGATGTACTTCGTCAAGGTGATGACCGAGCGCATCGGCAAGGTCGACACCAAGGCGCTCGCGGCCGCGCTGCACGGCGCGACGATGACGGTCAAGGACAATCCGGGCGTGCTGCTCGACGTCAGCTTCGACCAGAACGGGGACCTCGACCGCGTGAGCTACATGACCAAGGTGGTCGACGGCAAGCAGGCGATCATCGCCACGCTGCCGGCGGCGCACACCAAGTAGCCGGCGGGCGTCCCGCGGCGGCGAGGTCCCGCGGGACGCGCCGCCGCCGGTGTCGGCGCGCGGTTCCGCGTTCCTCGCGTCGCCGCGCGCCGTTCCCGAGGCATCCCCGCTATCGCGATGGCCGAATTCCTCCAGCTCGTCGTCTCCGGCATCGCCACCGGCGCGATCTACGCGGTGGCGGCGCTCGGCTTCACGCTGATGTGGCAGGCGGCGGGCGTCATCAACTTCGCGCAGGGCGAGTTCGTGATGCTGCCGGCGTTCGGCATGCTGATGTGCATCGGCGTCGGCATGCCGCTGTGGCTCGCGTTCCTCGTCACGTGCGTGGCCGCCGCGCTGGTGCTGGGCTACGCGTTCAAGCGCGGCATCGCCGACCCGCTGATCCACCACGGCGTCATCCCGCTCGTCATCGCCACGCTGGGCGTGTCGATCGCCGCCAAGTCGTTCGTGCGCTCGGGCTACAGCGCGATGGCGCAGCAGTTCCCGAGCCCATTTCCCGAAGGCGTGTTCCATGTCGCCGGCGTCACGGTGTCGTTCGCCGATGCCGGCACGCTCGTCATCGCCGGCGCGATCGTGCTGTCGCTGCAGGCGTTCCTCAACCGCACGGTCACCGGCCGCGCGATGCAGGCGGTGGCGCAGAACACCGAGTCGGCGCGCGTGCTCGGCATCGACGTGTCGCGGATGGTGCTGTACGTGTTCGTCATCAACGCGCTGCTGGCGTGCGTCGCGGCGCTCCTCATCACGCCGATCTACCTCGCCAAGTTCGACATGGGCGAGACGATCGGCACCAAGGCGTTCTTCGCGGCGATCATCGGCGGCTTCAACCAGACGCGCGGCGCGCTGCTCGGCGGCGTGCTGATCGGCGTCATGGAGAACGTCGTCGGCTACTACCTGTCGCCGGCGTACAAGGAAGGCGTCGCGCTGGTGCTGTTCCTGCTCGTCATCCTGTTCCGGCCCGAAGGGATTCTCGGCCGGCGCGAGGAGCGCAAGGTATGAAGCCCGGCGCCGACCCTGCCACACGTGCCGGGCGCGCCCGGCCATCCGAGGTGGCCGCGTGAGCCCGGCCGCCAGGAACATCGCCCTCGCGATCGCGATTCTGGCGCTCGCTACGAGCGCGTTCTTCCTGCAGCGCAGCCAGGTGTACCTCTTGTCGCTGTGCTGCGTGTACGTGATGGCGACGATGGGGCTCAATCTTACGATGGGCTACGCCGGGCAGATGTCGCTCGGCCAGGCGGCGTTCTTCGGCATCGGCGCGTACATCGACGCGATCCTCACCACCAAGCTCGGTGTCTCGTTCTGGGTCGTCATCCCGATCGCCGCGGTGGCGTGCTTCTTCGTCGGGCTCGCGCTCGGCTTCCCCGCGCTGCGCGTCCAGCACCACTACCTCGCATTCGCCACGCTCGGCTTCAACGTGCTCGTCTACCTCGTGATGCGCAACGAGGAAGCGCTGACCGGCGGCACGTTCGGCATTTCCAACGTCCCGCGGCCGTATCTCTTCACGTGGAGCCTCGACAGCGAGCGCGCGTATTTCTGGTTCACGCTCGCGGCGCTGGTGATCGTCGCGATCCTGATGCGGCTCCTGCTGCGCTCGCCGTGGGGACGCGCGTTCGCCGCACTGCGCGACAACCCGATCCGCGCCGAGAGCCTCGGCATCAACATCACCGCCTACACGCTTCTCGCGTTCGCGATCGGCGCCGCGTACGGCGGTGTCGGCGGCGTGTTCTACGCGGGCCTCGTCCAGTACGTCGAGCCCAGCACGTTCTATTTCACGACGTCGCTGATGATGCTGCTCGCGGTCATCCTGGGCGGCTCGGGCCGCTTCTTCGGGCCGGTGATCGGCACGGTGATCGTCATCCTGCTGCCCGAGGTGCTGCGCTCGAGCAGCAGCCCCGCGCTGCAGTTCATGCAGAAGTGGTACCTCGTGGCGTTCGGCGTCGCGCTGGTCGTGCTGATGGTGTGGCTGCCCGGCGGCCTCCTGTCGATCGGCGACCGCCGCGCGCGCAAGGCGGCGGCATGAGCGCGGCGTCGCGGCACGTCGTGCGGAGGAGCACGCGATGATCGCGCGGGCGGGCGAACTGCTGCACGTCGACGCGCTGCACAAGTCGTACGGCGCGATCAGGGCCGTCGACGGCGTCAGCTTCCGCGTCGGCGCGGGCGAGATCGTCGGCGTCATCGGCCCCAACGGCTCGGGCAAGACGACGCTCTTCAACTGCATTCTCGGCCAGATCGGCCCGACGTCGGGCCGCGTCACGCTCGCCGGCGACGACATCACGTCGATGTCGCCGCTCGAGCTCGCGCGTCGCGGCGTCGGCCGTACGTTCCAGACGCTGCAGGTGTTCGGGCAGCTCTCGGTGCGCGACAACCTGATCGTCGCCGCGCAGGAATTCGAGTCGACGCTGCCGCGGCGCCTGTTCGCGCGGCCCGACGCGGGCCTCACCGCGCGCGCCGACGAGATGATCGAGCGCTTCCGGCTGAAGCCGGTCGCGCAGCTGCACGCGGGACGGCTGTCCTACGGCCAGCAGAAGCTGATCGACATCGCGATGGCGTTCATGCCGCGGCCGCGGCTCGTGCTGCTCGACGAGCCCTGCGCCGGCGTCAACCCGAGCCTCGTCGAGACGCTGCGCGAGCTCCTCGCCGAGCTCAATCGCGTGCAGGGCGGCAGCTTCGTCGTCATCGAGCACAACATGGACTTCATCATGCGGCTCTGCCCGCACGTGATCTGCATGGTGGAAGGCAAGGTGCTCGCCGAGGGTCCACCGCAGGCGGTGCAGTCGAACCGCGCGGTGCTGGAGGCCTATCTTGGCAACTGAGCGGGCAACCAGGATGGAAGCAGCACCGTCACCTGCACCGGCAACTGCGCCGATCATCGCCTTCGACAAGGTCGTCGCCGGCTACACGCCGAGCCTCACGATCCTCAACGCGACGACGCTCGACGCGCGTGCGGGGGAGATCACGCTGTTGATCGGTCCCAACGGCGCCGGCAAGTCGACGGTGCTGAAAACGCTGTTCGGGATCTTGACGCCGACGAGCGGTGAAGTGCGCTTCGAGGGCGCCTGCGTCAACGGCGTGCCGCCGCGCGAGCTGCTGGCGCGCGGGATCGCGTTCGTGCCGCAGGGCCGCAACCTGTTCGGATCGCTGTCGGTGCGCCACAACCTCGAGCTGGGCGGGTTCACGCTGCCACGCCGCGAGCTGCCGTCGCGGATCGACGAGGTGCTCGCGCGCTTCCCGCGCATCCGCGAGCGGCTAGACAACCAGGCGTCGACGATGTCGGGCGGCGAGCAGAAGCAGCTCGAGGTCGGTCGCGCGCTGCTCCTGCGACCGCGCGTGCTGCTGATCGACGAGCCGTCGATCGGGCTGTCACCGAAGCTCGTGCAGGACGTGATGACGCTGCTGCGCGCGCTCGCCGACGCCGGCACGACGGTGCTGATGGTCGAGCAGAACGTGCGCACCGCGCTCAAGTACGCGGACCGCGCGCTGGTGCTCGAGATGGGGCGACTCGCGCTCGACCGTCCCGCGGCGACGCTGCTCGACGATCCCGACCTCAACCGGCTGTTCCTCGGCGGCCATGCGCGGCCGGCGGCATGAGCGCCGCCGGGCCGCTCGCAGTGGACACTGAGGGCGCTGCCCCCCTCAGGGGGGAGGCGCGCGAAGCGCGCAGCGGGGGGAGACATCCATGAGCGCCGCCGGGCCGCTCGCAGTGGACACCGAGGGCGCTGCCCCCTTCGGGGGGAGGCGCGCGAAGCGCGCCGCGGGTGGAGACATCCGCGCCGTCGCGACACCGTTGCGGCTCGCGATCGCGGGCTTCGGGGCGTTCGGCCAGCAGCACGCGGCGACGGCGCGCGCCAATCCCGAGTGCACGCTCGTCGCGATCGCCGACCCGGCGCCCGATGCGCCGGCGCGTGCCGCGGCGATCGGCGTCGCCGCATACGCCGATCCGGTGGCGATGCTCGACGCCATCGCGCCCGAGGCGCTGATCGTCGCCACGCCGAACGCCGAGCACGTGCCGGTGGCGCTGGCGGCGGTCGAGCGCGGCATCGCGGTGTTCGTCGAAAAGCCGATCGCCGAATCGCTCGACCGCGCGCGCGTCCTCGTCGAGGCATCGGCGGCGCGCGACGTGCCGGTGCTGGTCGGCCATCACCGGCGCTACAACCCCGTCATCGAGGACGCGCGCGCGGCGGCCGCTTCGGGCGCGCTCGGCCGCATCGTCGCCGTGCACGCATTCTTCGTGATCCGCAAGCCCGACGAATACTTCGACGTGCGCTGGCGGCGCGAGCCTGGCGGCGGGCCACTGCTGATCAACGCGATCCACGACATCGACAACCTGCGCTACATCGTTGGCGAGATCGACGAGGTCGAGGCGATGACGGCGAGCACGGCACGCCAGCTCGCCGTCGAGGACACGGCGGCGGCGCTGTTGCGCTTCGCCGGTGGCGCGCTCGGCACGCTCGTCGTCAGCGACGCGTCCCCCGCGCCGTGGAGCTGGGAGCTCACGTCGGGCGAAGCGGCCCGCTATCCGCAGCGGCCGGGCGATTGCTATTTCAT
>JAICUU010000167.1 GCA_025935675.1 Burkholderiales bacterium | reverse complement strand
TCGCTGCAGCGCTTTTTCACGGCGACGCTCGCCGGCGCGGCCGGCGACTGGACGCTGGCGCTCGTACCGCGCGATCCTTCGCTGGCCGCGCTCGTCACGCGCGTGGACATCGCCGGCCGCGAGGCGATGGTGCGGCAGGTGACGATCACCGATGCCAACGGTGACGTGACGCGCATGGATATCGAGCCCATGGCGTCGAGCCCGCGATGAGTGTGGCCCGCCGCGCATGGCTCGTCGTCGGTGCCGCGCTGGCGGCGGCCATCGTATTGGCGGCGGCGTACGTGCGCGTCGACCGCGACTTCTCGGCGTTCCTGCCGCGCGGCGGCGATCCCGTGCAGCGCTTCGTCGCGCGCGAGCTGCGCGACAGCGCGGCTGCGCGCGTCGTGCTGATCCGCCTGGGCGGCGCCGATCGCGCGACGCTCGCCGCGGCCAGCACGGCCCTCGAGGCCGCGCTTTCCGCCGACCCGCGCTTCGTCGCCGTGAACAACGGCAGCCTCGCATCGGGCTTGCGCGACCTCCCGGCGATGCGCAGCGCGCGTTATCTCGTCGATCCCGACGCGGCATCGCGGATGACGCCGGACGGGCTGGCCGCGAGCCTCGCGCGCGATCTCGACGCGCTCCAGGGCAGCGAAGGCGTCCTGGTACGACGCTGGCTCACCGACGATCCGACCGGCGAGACGCTGGCGATGCTCGACTCGTTGCGCGCTTCGAGCCGCGTGCGACGCGAGTCCGGCGTGTGGTTCGATGCTCAAGGGGAGGGCGCGATGCTCGTTGCGGCCACCGCCGCCCCTGCCTCCGATCCGGCCGCGCAACGCGATGCGATGGCGGCGATCGACGCGGCCTTCGCGCGCGTGCGCGGCGCGTCCCCGGTCGCCATCGCGTACTCCGGCGCGGCGATCCTCGCCGCGGAAAGCGAAACCGCGATCGCCGACGACGTCGCGCGCGTCTCGGCGCTCGGCACGCTCGGTGTCGTCGCGATCCTGTGGTTCGCGTACCGCTCGGCGCGCGTCGTTCTCCTGTGCGCGGTGCCCGCGGTGTGCGGCGTGATCGCCGGCGTGGCCGCGACGGCCGCCGGCTTCGGCAGCGTTCACGCGATCACGCTGGCGTTCGGCACGACGCTGCTCGGCGAGGCGGTCGACTATCCGAGCTATCTGCTGACCGCTTATGCGCCGGGCTCGACGTGGCCGTCGGTGCGCGACAGCGTGCGACTCCCGTACGTTCTCGCAGTGCTGACGACCGCCGCGGGCGCGCTCGCGTTCCTGGCATCGGGGATCGACGGCCTCGTCGAGGTTGGCGTGCTGACGGCGGTCGGCATCGCCGCCGCCGGCGCCATCGCGTGGTGGTTCGTGCCGCGCGGCGTGGCGGACGACTGGCGCTTTCGCGCGCCAGTACCATCGCGCGCGCCGGTGGGCTCGTCGCGATCCCTTTCCCGCGTTTCGCGGGCCGCGGTGCTGTTGTTGCCGACGCTGATCCTCCTCGCACTCGCGCGCGGTCACCCATTCTTCGCCGACGACCTCGCGCGGATGAATCCCGTCCCGGCGGCGACGATTGCGAAGGATCGCGCGCTGCGCGCGGCGAGCGGCGCGCCGGAGGTCGGGCGATTCGTGCTGGTGCGCGCCGCCGATACCGAGGCGGCGCTCGAGGCCGCCGAACGCACGGCGCGAGCGCTCGCCGACGCCCGCGCGGCGCACGAGATCGACGGCTTCGACAGCGTGACGCGCTGGCTTCCCAGTGCCGCGACGCAGCGCGCGCGCCGCGCGGCGTTGCCCGATCCCGCGGCGCTGGCGGCCAACCTCGAGCGCGCGACACGCGATACGCCTTTCCGGGCCGAGGCGTTCGCGCCATTCCTGCATGACGTCGAAGCGGCGCGAACGGGGCCGCTGCTGACGCCGGCGAGCTACGCCGGGACCGGCATCGGCCTCACGCTCGGCGCGTTGCTCGGCCGCGATGCGTCGGGTGCGTGGACGATGCTGCCACTGTCGGGCGTCCACGATGCCGATGCCCTCGCGGCGCGCATTGCCCGCGTCGGCGGCGATGTCCGCTACGTCGACCTGCGCGCGGCCACGACCACGTTGTTCGAGGGCGTGCGAAAGCGCACGCTGGCGGCGATCGGCGCCGGCCTCGTCGTGGTGCTCGCTATTCTCGCCGTCGGCTTGCGCTCCCCGATGGCGGCGCTCTTCGCGATGCTGCCCGCCGTGCTCGGGGCGACGTGGAGCGCGCTCGTCGTCGTCGCCTTCGGCAACGGCCTGTCGGTGTTTCACCTGATCGCGCTGCTGCTGGTCGTCGGCATCGGCGTCAACTACGCGCTCTTCGTGCGGGCGGCGCCGTCGCCGCGCCACGCAGTGCGCACGCTCGCGGTGGTGGGCGCGACGACGGCAACGGCGTTCGCGATGATGGCGACGTCGTCACTGGCGGTGCTGCGTGCGCTCGGCGTCACCGTGCTCGCGGGAACGCTCGGGACCCTCTTCATCTGTGCGGTGGCGTTCGCGGGATCCGCGGCACGCAGGCGGCGATGAGCGAGCCGCTCTACATCGGGGCGTCGTCGTGGGTCACCTGCTGCGGCGACGGCAGGGCGGCGCACGCCGAGGCGCTCGCGCGCGGCGCGAGCGGGCTCGCCGCCAACGACTTCGCGCCGGCGGCAGAGCTCGCCACCGCGGTCGGGCGCGTGCAGGATCTCGAGAGGACCCCGTTGTCGGCGGCGTTCGCCGAATACGACTGCCGCAACAACAGGCTCGCGCTTCGCGCGCTCGGCTGCGACGGCCTCGACGGCGCCATTCGCGCGACGGTTGCGCGTGTCGGCGCGGCGCGCGTCGGCGTCTTCGTCGGCACCAGCACGTCGGGCATCCTGTCCACCGAGCTCCTCGCCCGCGACGCGGCGACGCGCGGCACGGCACCGGCGTTCGAGCGCCGCGCGTACACGCATTGCCACAACATGTTCGCGACCGCGCGATTCCTCGCGGCGTGGTTCGGCGTCGAGGGGCCGTCGCTGGCGATCTCGACCGCCTGCTCGTCGAGCGCGAAGGCGTTCATCAGCGCCCGCCGCGCGATCCGCGCCGGCCGATGCGATGCCGCGATCGTCGCCGGTGTGGACAGCCTCGCGCTGTCGACGCTGTACGGCTTCCATGCGCTGCAGCTCCTCGCGACCACGCCTTGCCGTCCGTTCGCCGCCGATCGCGCGGGCATTTCCATCGGCGAGGCCGCGGCGATCGTATGCGTCAGCCGCGAGCCCGCGGACATCGCGCTCATCGGTGCAGGCGAATCATCCGACGCGCACCACATGTCGACGCCGCCCCCCGATGGTGCTGGTGCGCGACGCGCGATGATCGCAGCGCTCGACGACGCCGGCATTGCGCCGGACGCGATCGACTACGTCAACCTGCATGGCACCGGTACGCCGGCCAACGATGCGGCGGAAGCGGCGGCGATGCGCGCGACCTTTGCGACGCAGCCGGCGTCGAGCTCGACCAAGGGCGCGTTCGGTCATGCGCTCGGCGCCGCCGGCGCGGTCGAGGCGATGGTCGCGATCCAGGCGTTGCGCGACGGCCGCGCGCCGGCGAACGTGGGCACGACGAATCCCGATCCGGCGCTCGGCCTCGCGATCGCCACGGCGCCCCGCGCGATGGCGCTGCGCCACGTGCTCAGCAACTCGTTCGGCTTCGGCGGCAGCAACTGCGCGCTGGTGTTCGCCCGCACATGACGCGCATCGGCATCCGCGCGATCGGTGTGCTGGCCCCGGGGCTCGAGGGATGGGCGTGCGCGCGTGACGTGCTCGCGGGGCGACGCGCGTTCGAGCCGGGCGAAGTGCGGCCGCCGCCTTCGCCGCTGCTGCCGCCGGCGGAGCGGCGCCGGCTCAACGCGAACTCCGCGTGGGCGCTCGCGGTGGCGAGCGAAGCGCTCGACGCCGCGGGCGACGTCGACCGCGGGCGGCTCGCGTGCGTGTTCGCTACCGCCGACGGGGACGGCGAAGTGCTCGCGCAGTCGCTCGACGTGCTGGCCTCGCGGCCTCTCGCGCTGTCGCCGACGCTGTTCCACAACTCCGTGTTCAACGCGCCTTCCGGGTACGTGTCGATCGCGCACGGCCTCACCGGCCCGTCGACGACGATCTGCGCCGGCCACCGCACGCTCGCGATGGCGCTCGCCGAGTGCATCGACCAGGTGGAAGCCGAAGCGCGCGCGGTGCTGTGCGTGCTCGTCGACACCGCCTACCCGGGTCGACTCGCCGCGTTGCGCGCGCCGGTGCCGTCGTTCGCCTGCGCGCTGCTCGTCGAGCCGGCGGCGGCCATGGCGACGCACGGCACGCTCGCGCTGGCGTACGACGCCACGGGGTCGACACCCGCGACGGCGGGCGTGCCGCCCGCGGTCGCGGCATTCTTCGGCGACGATACCGTTTCCGCGGCGCTCGGCCTGCTGGCGGTCGTTGCGCGCGGAGAGCCGGCGAGCGCGCCGCTCGATGCCCGCGGGTCGAGCGCGATGCGCTACACGCCATGAGCGTCGTCCACGACCTCGCCTCGCTGGCGATCGCCGACCTCTTGCCGCACACGGGCGCGATGATCCTGATCGATGAAATCGTCGCGTGCGACGACACGTCGATTGTCTGTGCAACATCGCGGCATCGCGATCCGGCGAACCCGTTGCGCGACGACGGCCGCCTGTCGCCGCTCGCGGCGGTCGAGTTCGCGGCGCAGGCTATGGCGTTGCACGGCGCGCTGCGATGCTCGCCGCCGAAGCCGCTCGTGGACGGGCGCCTCGTCACGGTGCGCGACGTCGAGCTTGCGATCGCCGACCTCCATGCGGCGGCCGCGCCGCTGCGCATCGAATGCGTGATGGAAGCGGCGTCGGCCGACGCGTCCGGCTACGCGTTCACGATATCGGCGGCCGGCGTGCTGGTCGCGCGTGGCCGCGCCACCGTATCGACGGGCAGGGAGCGACGGCGATGAAGCGTGCATTGGTGACCGGCGGCAGCGGTGCGATCGGCGCGGCGATCTGCCGCGCGCTGGGTGCGAGCGGTCTTCACGTGATCGTTCACGCGATGCACGGCGCCGAGCGTGCGAGCGCCGTGGCGGCGTCGATCGTCGCTGCCGGCGGCAGCGCGGAAGTGGTCACTTTCGACGTCGTCGACGGCGACGCGTGCGCGCGCGCGGCTGCAACACTTCTCGCGCATGGTCCGGTACAGGTCGTCGTCAACAATGCCGGCATCCACGACGACGCGCCGTTCGCCGGCATGCGTGCCGAGCAATGGCATCGGGTGCTGGCGGTGACGCTCGACGGCTTCTACAACGTGACACGCCCGCTGCTGCTCGACATGCTTTCCACGCGCTGGGGGCGGATCGTCAACATCGCCTCGGTGGCGGGCCTTGCCGGCAACGCGGGGCAGGTCAACTACGCGGCGGCCAAGGCCGGTCTCATCGGCGCCACAAAAGCGCTCGCGCTCGAGGTCGCGAAGCGCGGGGTAACCGTCAACGCGGTCGCTCCGGGTATCATCGAATCGCCGATGGCCGCCTCCGCATTTCCGGCCGAGAAGCTGCGCACGCTGGTTCCCGCGGCGCGCGCGGGCACGGCCGACGAAGTGGCTTCCGCGGTCGCGTACCTCGTATCGGATGCGGCCGGCTACGTTTGCGGCGAGGTGATTTCGGTGAACGGCGGGTTGTATCGATGAAAACGGTGCTGCTTATCCCGGCGTACAACGAGGCGCGCACGATCGCCGACGTCGTGCGCGCGGCGCGGCCGCATGCCGACGCGGTGATCGTCGTCGACGATGGCTCGACCGACGGCACCGTCGCTGCGGTGGCGGGGCTCGACGTCGAGGTGCTCCGCCATCCGCGCAACCTCGGCAAATCGAGAAGCCTCCACACCGGCTTCGCCGCTGCGCTCGCGCTCGGCGCGCGTGAGATCGTGACGATGGACGCCGACGGCCAGCATCGCGCCGCCGACGTGCCGCGGCTTTTGCGCGCGGCGGAGCTCCATCCGCGCGCGATCATCATCGGCGCGCGGATGCGCAATCGACGCGCGGCGCCGATGCGGCGGCGCATCGCCAACCGGCTCGCGGACTTCGGCGTGTCGTGGGCGATCGGACGCCGCGTGATCGATTCGCAGTCGGGGCAGCGCCTGTACCCGGCGGCGCTGTTCGACGCGCTCGACATCCGCTCGCTCGCCGGCGATGGCTTCACGCTCGAAAGCGAGATCCTGATCGAGGCGGCGAGCGCCGGGTTCGCGACGCTCAGCGTGCCGATCGACACGATCTACGACCCTGACGCCCGCCCGAGCTACTTCCGGCCGATCGGCCATACGGCGCTGATCACCGCGATGCTCGCGCGCCGCCTCGTGCCGCATGGCTTCCGCCTGCCGGAGCTCGTGTCGATGCTGCGCGATCACGCGCACGTCGTCGACGAGCGCGCCGGCGCGGCGGTGCGCGACCGTGCCGCGCTGGACGCGCACACCGGCACTGCACGCCCGTGACGCCTTCCCGCACGCCTGGCCGGCCGTCGCGCTGATGCAGCGCGTGCCCGCACGACCCGGGGCGCCGGTCGATACGATCGACACGCCGGCGCTGGTGGTCGACCTCGACATCCTCGAAGCCAACCTCGACGCGATGGCGGCGACGGTGCGCGCGGCAGGCCTGCGGCTGCGGCCGCATGCCAAGTCGCACAAGTGTCCCGCGATCGCGGCGATGCAGGTCGCGCGCGGCGCCGTCGGCGTGTGCTGCCAGAAGACCGACGAGGCGGCGGCGTTGGTCGACGCCGGCATCGGCGACGTGCTTGTCACCAACGAAGTCGTCGCGCCCGTGAAGCTCGCGCGCCTCGCGGAGCTCGCGCGGCGTGCGCGGGTGGGTGTGCTGTGCGACGACGCGCGCGCGGTGCCGCTGCTTTCCGGCGCGTCGACGGCTGCGGGCGCGACGCTCGACGTCTATGTCGAAGCCGACGTCGGCGGGCATCGTTGTGGCGTCGCGCCGGGCGAGGCGGTCGGCGAGCTTGCACGCGCCATCGCCGATGCGCCGGGGTTGCGCTTCGCCGGCCTGCATTGCTACCAGGGCGCCGCGCAGCATCTGCGCACGCCGCCGGAGCGGCGCGCAGCGATCGAGGCGGCGACGCGCGCGGCGGTCGCGTCGCGCGATGCCTGCGTGGCGCGCGGGCTGCGCGTCGACATGATCACCGGCGCCGGGACCGGCACGTTCGAGCACGAGATCGCGAGCGGCGTGTGGACCGAGCTCCAGCCGGGCTCGTACCCGTTCATGGATGTCGACTACGCGCGCAACGTGACGGCCGACGGCGCGCAGCGATTTCGCCAGAGCCTCTTCGTGCTGGCCGGCGTGATGAGCACGCCGGCACCGACGCGCGCGATCTGCGACGCGGGCCTCAAGGCGTTCGCGTTCGACTCGGGACTGCCGCAGGTCGCGGATCGCGACGGCGTGGCGTACGTGAAGGCGTCCGACGAG
>JAICUU010000284.1 GCA_025935675.1 Burkholderiales bacterium | reverse complement strand
TCGAGCAGGCGGGTCTTGTCCTGCTCGGTGAGCTCATCGCCGGATTTCTTGGTCGCGACCCCTGCCGACGCGAGCTGCTCGAGGAGCGCCGCGGGCGGCATCTTGAGTTCGCTTGCGAATTGCTCGATCGTCATCTGGGCCATGCGTGTCTCCGGTGTGCCGCGGTCGTTGCGTGATGCGTAGTTCCTGCTTCGTGCATGCGGGTCAGTGCGCCTCGCTCGTGGCCGCGGGAGCGGCACCGGCGGCGCCGGCGTCGGCCGGCTCGAACCAGTGCGCGCGCGCCTTCATGACGAGGTCCTGCGCCTTCTCGGCGTCGATGCCCGTCAGCTCGACGAGCTCGTCGCCCGCGAGGTCGGCGAGCCCGTCGCGCGTGGTGATGCCGTGCGACGCGAGCTTGGCGGCGATCTCCGTGTCCATCCCCTCGAGGCCGAGCAGCGCCTCCTCGACGTTCTCGACGCTCTCCTCGCGCTGGATCGCCTCGGTCAAGAGCGCGTTGCGCGCGCGGCTGCGCAGCTCGTTGACCGTGTCCTCGTCGAACGACTCGATCTCGTTCATCTCGGTGATCGGCACGTAGGCGACCTCCTCGAGCGAGGTGAAGCCCTCGGCGATCAGGATGTCGGCGATGTCCTCGTCGACGTCGAGCTTGTCGATGAAGAGCGCGCGCAGGCGCTGCTGCTCGCCCTCGTGCTTCTGCTGCGACTCCTCGACGCCCATCAGGTTGAGCTCCCAGCCGGTGAGCTCGGAGGCGAGCCGCACGTTCTGGCCGCTGCGGCCGATCGCGATCGCGAGGTTCTCCTCGTCGACGACGACGTCCATCGCGTGCTTCTCCTCGTCGACGAGGATGCTCTGCACCTCGGCGGGCGCCAGCGCGTTGACGACGAACTTCGCCGGGTCGTCGGAGTACAGCACGATGTCGACGCGCTCGCCGGCGAGCTCGTTGGTCACCGCGGTGACGCGCGAGCCGCGCATGCCGATGCAGGTGCCCTGCGGGTCGAGGCGCGGGTCGTTCGACTTGACGGCGATCTTGGCGCGGATGCCGGGATCGCGCGCCGCCGCCTTGATCTCGATCAGGCCTTCCTCGATCTCCGGCACCTCGAGCTCGAAGAGTCGCACCAGGAACTCGGGCGACACGCGCGACAGGATGAGCTGCGGCCCCTTGGCGGTGCGGTCGATCTTCATCACGTAGGCACGCACGCGGTCGCCGACGCGCAGCATCTCCTTCTGGATCAGCTGGTCGCGCGGGATCACGCCCTCGATGCGGCCCGACTCGATGATCGCGTTGCCGCGCTCGATCCGCTTCACCGTGCCGGTGAGCAGGTTGTCGTCGCGCTCGAGGAAGTCGTTGAGGATCTGCTCGCGCTCGGCGTCGCGGATCTTCTGCAGGATCACCTGCTTCGCCGCCTGCGCGCCGATGCGGCCGAACTCGATCGGCTCGAGCGGCTCCTCGACGACGTCGCCGAGCTCGAGCGCGGCGTCGCGCTCCTTGGCGTCGGTGATCGCGAGCTGGTGGGCCGGCTCCTCGTGCTCCTCGTCGGGAACGACGGTCCAGCGCCGGAACGACTTGTAGTCGCCCGTCTCGCGGTCGATCTCGACGCGCGCGTCGATCTCCATGTTGGGATAGCGCTTCTTGGTCGCCGAGGCGAGCGCCATCTCGAGCGCGGCGAAGACGATCTCCTTCGGCACGTTCTTCTCGCGTGACAGCGCGTCGACCAGCAGCAGCATTTCACGATTCATGTTCGTCTCCATTCGATTCGCGGCACGAGGCGCGCGCGCTCGATCGTGTCGAGCGGCACCGCCTGCACGCCGCGCGCGGTCTCGACGAGGGCGGCTTTGCCCTCGATGCCGCGCAGGATTCCCTTGAGCTTCCTGGCGTTGTCGATCGGCTCGCGCAGCACGAGCTTCGCCTCCTCGCCGGCAAAGCGCGCGAAGTCGGCCGCCTTGGTAAGCGGGCGGTCGAGCCCCGGCGACGACACCTCGAGGCGCGCGAAGTCGATGTTCTCGACCTCGAAGAGGCGCGTCAGCTGGTTGCTCACCCGCGCGCAGTCCTCGACGTCGACGCCCTTCGGCTTGTCGATGTACACGCGCAGCATCCGGTTGGCCGCGAATTCGAAGCCGACCAGCTCATATCCCAGCGCGGGGACCGTTTTTTCCAGCAGTTCGCCCAGTGTGCTCATCCGAAGGTTCGTCGCCGCCCGGCCACGGGCAACGGGTGCTGCAAAAAAAAATGGGCTGCAAACCAGCCCACTTTTGTCGACGCCACGATTGGGTACCGCGATGCCCGGGCCACTGCCAGGCCCACGCGGCGGGCCGCACGGCAAGCGTTCCTGCCGGCGCGCAGCGCATTTATAGCCCTGCATTGTACCCCGGATCCGGGCGTTTTCACAGGGGCGGCGGGCTTACCGCACGTCCTGCCCGGGCCCCGGCGGGCTCCTCGGCACGTCGCAGGGTCGCTGCGCGCATCGCCGGTTAACATAGGGGCGGTCGCCGCGAACTTCCAGTGCCATGCCCGAGCCACTCGTCATCGCCCACAACGCGACGCGCGACATCGCGCTGTTGCCCGCCATGTGCAACCGCCATGGCCTCATCACCGGCGCCACCGGCACCGGCAAGACGGTGACGCTGCAGGTGATGGCCGAGCGCCTGTCGGCGATCGGCGTGCCGGTGTTCGTCGCCGACGTGAAGGGCGACCTCGCGGGCCTGTCGCAAGCCGGCGTCGATTCGCCCAAGCTCGCCGAGCGGCTCACCCGCATCGGCGTCGCCAAGCCCGCGTTCCAAGGGTCACCGGTGCAGTTCTTCGATGTCTTCGGAGAGTCGGGCGTGCCGCTGCGGGCAACCGTGTCGGACCTCGGACCGCTGGTCCTCGGCCGGATGCTCGAGTTGAACGACGTGCAGGCCGGCGTTCTTGCGATCGTGTTCAAGGTGGCCGACGACAACGGCCTGCTGCTCCTCGATCTCAAGGATCTGCGCGCGATGCTCGAGTTCGTGTCGTCGAAGGCGCAGGAACTGTCGGCGCGCTACGGCAACGTCTCGGCCGCGTCGGTCGGCGCGATCCAGCGCGGCCTTCTCGTGCTCGAGCAGCAAGGCGGCGACCGTTTCCTCGGCGAGCCGATGCTCGACGTCGACGACCTCTTGCAGACCGCCGGCAGCAAGGGCGTCGTCAACATCCTCGCCGCGGACAGGCTGATGCGCTCGCCACTGCTCTACGCGATGCTGCTGTTGTGGCTGCTTGCCGAGCTCTACGAACGCCTGCCCGAAGTGGGCGACGCTGAGAAGCCGAAGCTCGTGTTCTTTTTCGACGAGGCGCACCTCCTCTTCACCGATGCGCCGAAGGCGCTGCTCGACCGCATCGAGCAGGTGGTGCGGCTCGTCCGCTCGAAGGGCGTGGGTGTGTTCTTCGTCACCCAGAATCCGCTCGACGTGCCTGACGTGATCCTCGGCCAGCTCGGCAATCGCGTGCAGCACGCGCTCCGCGCGTACACGCCGCGCGACCAGAAGGCGGTCAAGGCCGCGGCGACGACGATGCGCGCGAACCCGGCGATCGACACCGAGAAGGCGATCCTCGAGCTCGGCGTCGGCGAGGGGCTCATTTCGTTCCTCGACGACAAGGGTCGACCCGAGCCGGTCGAGCGCGCGTTCGTGCTCCCGCCGGCCTCTCGCATCGGGCCGATCACGACGGAGGAGCGCCAGGCGGTCATCGCGGCATCGCCGCTCAAGGCGACCTACGCGACGCCGGTCGAGCGCGAGTCCGCGTACGAGCGGCTCGGTGCGCGCGCGGGCCGATCGGCTGGCGCCGCGACCAGTGGCGGCGGCCTC
>JAICUU010000044.1 GCA_025935675.1 Burkholderiales bacterium | reverse complement strand
GTCGCGCTGCCTCGTCGTCGTCCGCGCCGGCGACGCGTCGCTGCACCCGACGTGGACCGACGATCCCGCGACGCGCGGCTTCGACCTCGTCGTCAGCTACTTCGGCAAGGATCCGTCGCGCTACCGCGGCGAGGGCGAGCGACGGATCGACGACGCCGGCCAGAAGTTCCTCGGGCTGCACGCGTTGCTGACGCGCGAGTCATTCTGGCGCGACTACGACTACATCTGGCTGCCCGACGACGACCTCGCGATCGACCAGGCGTCGATCGGCGCGATGTTCGCGACCGCCGCGCGCCTCGGCCTTTCGCTGGCTCAGCCGGCGCTCGCCTGGGACAGCTACTACTCGCACCGCATCACGCTCGCGCACCCGAGCTTCGCGTGGCGGCTCACCAACTACGTCGAAGTGATGGCGCCGTGCTTCGCGCGGCCGTTCCTCGAGCGCTGCCTGCCGACGTTCACCGAGAACCTGTCAGGGTGGGGGCTCGATCTCCTGTGGCCGCGAATGCTGCCGGCGCGGCCGCGCAGCATCGCGATCCTCGACGACGTCGTGATGACGCACACGCGGCCGGTCGGCGGCCCGGGCCATGACCGGTTGCGCGCGGCCGGCGTGTCGCCGCAGGAGGAGTCGGAGGCGCTGATGGCGAAGCACGGGATCGTCGGCGACGTGCGCGCCCTCGTCTACGCCGGCGTCGACCATGACGGCCGCACGATCGACGCGTCGACGCGCGACGGTCGCGCGGCGTTGCGCGACATGCTGGCGCAGGACCACGCGGCGTTCGCGCGCGCGGTCGCTCAGAACATCATCGTCGACGGCAACGCGCGCTCGACCAGCGCGCGGTAGTGCGCGAGCGGGCGCTGCGGCACGTTGAACGGCGACTTGGTCTGCTGGTCGTAGCGCGCGAACGGGCGCAGCAGGCGGCGGCAGCGATCGATGTCGAGGTCGTCCATGTACTGCGCGCAGCTTCCGGGCATGATGCTGTGATAGCGCACCAGCCACGCGAGGTCGCCGGGCAGGTGATCCTTGAGGCGTGACCATGCCCATTCGTCGTGGTTCCACTGGAACGTGCAGCGATCGAGCCCGCCGCCCGGCGGACCGGCGCTGACGGGGATGTTCATGCACACGACGTTCTCCGGCGCTTCGCCCGTGAGGAGCAGCACCTTGCCGAGGTCGTGCACCAGCGCAACGAGCAAGAGCGCGTCGCTGGCGACGCCCTCGCGCTCCATCGCGTCGATCACCTGCAGCACGTGCAGTTGCTGGCTCGCGCCGTACAGGCTCTGGTCGGTGGGATCGATGCACTGCCCGAGCATCTCGATCAGGCTCCACGGGCTCACTCGGCCGAACACCGGCGCCGCGTATCTTTCGCGCAGCGCCGCGACGTCGTCCGGCGTCTGGCGGTTGTGCAGCGCTTCGATCGCCTGCGCGCGCGCCACGTACTGGCGGGCGAGATCGGCCGAGGGCGGGATGGGCGGAACCGCCGCCGCGGGCGGCAGTTCGACCGCGAAACCTGCGGAGCCTGCTTGGGTCATGCGTGCGTGTGAGCAAGGGCGGCTGGCGATGGTAGCACCGGTGGGTGGGACCGGCGCCTGCAGCCCCGTGCGCGCGTTGACATGCGGCGCGGGGCGGCGCAGATGAGCACACCCGATCTCGTCGTGGTCGGCGCCGGCTTCTCCGGATGCACGCTGGCGCGCATCGTCGCCGAAGCGGGACATCGCGTGCACGTCGTCGAGCGCCGGGAACACATCGGCGGCAACGCCTACGACGAGCTCGACGCGCACGGCGTACGCATCCACCGCTACGGCCCGCACATCTTCCACACCAACGCCGAGCGCATCGTCGAGTTCCTGTCGCGCTTCACCGCGTGGCGGCCGTACCAGCATCGCGTGCGGGCGATGGTGCGCGGCCGGCTCGTGCCGTTCCCGATCAACCGCACGACGCTCAACCTCGTCTACGGCCTCGACCTCGACGAGGCGGGCGCGCGGCGCTTCCTGGCCGCCGCCGCGATCGACCGCGGCGAGCCGCGCACCAGCGAGGACGTCGTGCTGGCGCGCGTCGGCGCCGAGCTCTGCGACCTCTTGTTCCGCGGCTACACGCGCAAGCAATGGGGCCTCGAGCTTTCCGACCTCGCGCCATCGGTGGCGGCGCGCATCGGTGCGCGCGCAAGCGATGACGACCGCTACTTCACCGATCGCTTCCAATGCATGCCGGCGGAAGGCTACACGCCCGTGTTCGCGCGGATGCTGGCGCACCCCGCGATCACGGTCGAGACCGGCGTCGATGCGCTCGCCGACCGTGCGCGGCTCGACGCGCGGCATTGCGTGTACACCGGGCCGATCGACGCGTGGTATGGCGGGCGCTTCGGCGCGCTGCCCTACCGCTCGATCCGCTTCGAGCACGCGCACCAGAAGGACGTCGCGCAATTCCAGCCGGTCGGCACCGTCAACTTTCCCGGCGACGAGCCCTATACGCGGATCACCGAGTTCCGCCACCTGACGGGACAGCCGCACGAGGGCACGTCGATCGTCCGCGAAATTCCCTGCGACGGCGGCGAGCCGCTCTATCCGGTGCCGCGGCCCGCGAACGCCGCGATCTACCAGCGCTACCGGGCGCTCGCCGATGCCGAGACGCGTGTCACGTTCGTCGGCCGGCTCGCGCAGTACCGCTACTACAACATGGACCAGGCGGTGGCCGCGGCGATGACCGCGGCGCGGCGCGTGATCGAAAGGCTCGCGGCGGGTTGAGTGCCGGCGGGGGCGCGCTACTTGCCGATCATCGCCAGCACGTCGGCCTTGAGGAAGCGCTCGACGCCCAGCATGAACGCGATCGACGGCACGAGCAGCAACAGCGCGGTGATCGACGCGATCTGGTAGTTGCCGCCGTTGCTCGCGTTGAAGAGAAGCAGCGGCAACGTGGTGACGTCGGGCACGCCGACGAAGTACGTGCCGGTGAACTCGTCGAGCGACTCGAGGAACACGAAGATCGCGCTGGCGATGAGCCCGGGCAGCGCGAGGGGCAGCGTGACGCTGGTGAAGCAGCGCCACGCGGTCGCGCCCATGTTGCGTGCCGCTTCCTCGAGCGACTCGTCGACGGCCGCGAACGCCGCCGATGCGATCCACACCGCCAGCACGAGCCCATGCGACGTGTGCACCAAGACGACGCCGAGGATCGTGCCGTTGAGGTTGATCGTGTAGAACATCCGCGCGATGTTGACGTACACCGGCAGGTTGGGAAACGCCTGCGGCAGCAGGAAAAGCAGCAGGATGAACGCGCGCGCGGGCAGCCTCAGCCGTGCAAGCGCGAAGCCGGCGGGAATCGCCACCGCGAGCGACAGCGCGACGGTCAGCACCGCGATCCAGATGCTCGTGACGAGCGAGCTGATCGCGCCGCCGCGCGGGCTGAACACGCGATACCAGTAGGTCAGGCCGTAGGCCTGCGGCAGCTTGTTGGGGAAGTACCAGCGCTCGGTGAACGCCCACAGCACGAGGTTGAGGAGCGGGCCGAACACGATGAACGCGAGCAGCGCGATGATGGCGGCGCGCACGACAATCCCGCCGCTTCGCGCGAGAGCGCCCTGCCAGCCGCCGCCGTAGAGGGGCACGGCGCGCGCGAGCGTGGACGACGCGCGCATCAGCCTGTTCCCCGCTCGCGCACCGCGTGGTGCAGGTAGAACCACGCGCCGAACGCGGCGATGACGAGCGAGACGAGGCAGAGCGCGTTGGCGACGCCGTAGTCGCCATGCGAGGCGATCCGGTAGGCGACGTCGACGGTGAGCATCGTCGGCGAGTTGGGGTTGATCATCATCGGCACCGACAGCACCGACAGCATCGCCACGTACGACAGCACGAGGCCCACGAGCAGCGTGCGGCGCGCCTGCGGCAGCACGATCTCCCACAGCACGCGAAGCCGCGACGCGCCGAGGTTGCGCGCCGCCTCGATGTGCTGGATGTCGACCGACGCCATCGCGCCAGCGAGCAGCAGCGTGACGAACGGCGTCTGCTTCCAGACGAAGGCGACGACGATGCCGCGCCAGTCGAGCAGGCTCTGCGCCGACAAGGGCTCGATCAGGCCGGAGCCGATCAGCACGTGGTTCAGCATGCCGTTCTTGGCGAGGAACGTGCGCATGAGCTGCGCGGTGACGATGAACGGGATGAACAGCGGCCAGCGGTAGAGCCAGCGCAGCGCGGCGCGCAGCCCCGCCCGCTCGCCCATCGTCAGGTAGCCCGCGATCGCGATCGACACGACGGCGATGAGCACCGTCGACCACGCGACGATCGCCGCGGTGAAGATGAGGTCCTTGGTGTAGAGGTCGAACGCCTTACGGAAATGATCGAGCGTCGCACGACCCGCGTCGTCGGTGAACGCCGACACGCTCGACATCACGAGCGGCAGCGCGAAGAACAGCATGACGATGGCGAGCGCCGGCATGACGAGCGCGAGCCCGCCCCAACGCGAACGCGCCGCGGTGTTCATCCGCGGCGCGTTCCGTCGACAGCCGTTGCGGTCACTTCAGGACGACGCGCTCGTAGCCTTCGAGGATGTCGGTGAAGTACTCGGACAGCGGGAACGGCCGCCCGTACTGCTGGAGCTGGTCCGGCGGGATGTCGGCGAAGAGCTTGTCCCAGCTCTTCTCGTCCATCTTCGGCTTGACGTACTTGGCGTCGATGCCCGGATACCAGTTGAACTGCTTGACGATGCCCTCCGCCTGGATCTCCGGGCTCGCGGCGAAGTTGATGAACTTGCGCGCGAGCTCGGCGTTGGCGGCCTTCGCCGGCACGACGTAGTACATCGGCTGGCCGGGGAGACCGGGCTTCGGCAGCTCGAGCTTGACGGCGGGGTTCATCTTGCCGTCGGCGACCCACGTGTAGAACATGTCGACCCACACCGGGCCCATCGCGATCTCGCCGCGATTGAGCATGTCGAGCGTGCCGGCGTTGCCCGGCGTCATCACGACGTACTGGTTGAAGTCCTTGAGGCTCTCGAGCGACTTGTCGATGACGGCCTTCTTCGACGGATCGTACGGGCCGTGCTCGAGCTGCTGGGCCATGCCGCTGTACGCCTCGACCCAGGCGGTGACGAAGCCCACGCCCGACATGCCGCCCTTGACGCCGTTGTAGCCGAACTGCTTCGGGTTCTTCTTCACCCACACCTTGAGGTCGTCGAAGCTCTTCGGCGCGGTCTTGACCACGTCGGAGTTGTAGGCGAACGCGATCTGGCTGTGGAACATCGGGATCACGTAGCCCGTGACGTCCTGGCCGAGCGCGTTCTTGGCGCTGTCGCGCGTCGCCAGCTTGCCGGCGGGAATCTCGCCGGTGTACTTCTCGAGCAGGTTGTTCTTGACCATCGTCGCCGCGCCGCGCTGGTGCACGACGGCGACGTCGACGTCCCACTTGGCGACGTTCGCGCCTTTCTCCGCCTCGAGCTTCTCGTAGATCTTCTGCGAGCCGGCGTCACCGGGGCCGGTGCCGACCGCCCTGACCTTGACGCCGGGGTTCTGGGCCTCGAACTTCGGCCCCAGGAAATTGTTGACGTAATCGACCATGTTCTGGTCGCCGGCGGTGACGACGTTGAGCGTCGTCTCGGCCGCGGCCGGCAGCGTGTAGATCGACAGCGCCGCAGCGAAGGTCGCGGCGACGCAAGTGCCCAGTCTGCGCATGAATGCCTCCTCGGGGAAAATTATGGATGTGAATGCGACACGCCGGCACCCTGTGCGGCGCGCCGCGCGTCGAACAGCAAAAGCGCTTCGGGTCCGACGGCGACCTCGACGGGCGCGCCGTCGGCGCGCGACGAGGCGTCGTCGACCCAGACTTCGTCCTGCCCGGCACGGATCCGGTAGCGGAAGCCGTTGCCGAGATAGATGCGTTGCGCGACCACGCCCTTGAAGCGCAGGCTGCCCGATTCGGCGCGGCCACCGTCGTCGACGAGCCTCGCGCGGTCGCCGCGGAAGTGCGCGACCGAGATGGGCGAGCCGCCGGCCGCCGCCGCCCACGCGTCGCCTTCGCGGACGACGCCGAGCGCGTTGTCGGCGCCCATGAAGCCCGCGACGAACGACGACGCGGGCCGATGGAAGATCTCCTCGGGCGAGCCGAGCTGCGCGACGCGGCCGGCGTCGATCACGGCGATGCGGTCGGCGAGCGTGAGCGCTTCCTCGCGGTCGTGCGTCACGTACACCGCGGTGATGCCGACGCGCTTCTGCAGCGCGCGCAGCTCATGGCGCAGCTCGATGCGCACCTTGTAGTCGAGGTTCGACATCGGCTCGTCGAGCAGCAGCACGGACGGGTCGACGGCGAGCGCGCGCGCCAGCGCGACGCGCTGCTTCTGGCCGCCGGAGAGCTGCGAGATCGCGCGCTTCTCATAGCCGTCGAGCTGCATCAGCTTCAGCATCTCGGCGACGCGCGAGGCGATCGCGTCCTTCTTCCAGCCGCGCATGCGCAGCCCGTAGCCGATGTTGGCCGCGACGTCGAGGTGCGGCCACAGCGCGTACGACTGGAACATCATCGCCGTGCCGCGCTTGTCCGGCGGCAGGCCGGTCAGGTCGCGGCCGTCGACGAGGATGCGGCCCGCGGTGGGCGTGACGAAGCCGGCGATCGAGCGCAACAGCGTGGTCTTGCCGCAGCCGGAGCTGCCGAGCAGCGCGATCAGCTCGCCCTTGTCGACCGACAGCGAGACATCGTCGAGCACCTTCGTCGCGCCGTAGGCGGCCGAAACATGCTGGATGTCGAGATAGGGCGTGGCGATGGAATGGGCGGCGGTCGTCATGCGTCGATCGCGCAAGCATCGCCGGCGTCGGTGACCGCACGATGATTCGCCGCCGCCCGACGGATGTCAAGTCGCGGTGCGAGGTTGGGCTGCCGGCGCTGTTCCCCGCGACAACGGCGCCGCCGACGCCGGTGTATTCTCGACGCGAAGGCGGCCGGTCCGCGTGCCGCCATTCGCACGGGAGATCGCGATGGGCCTCATAGACTTCATGAAGGACGCGGGGGAAAAGCTGTTCGGCCATGGATCTGCGCAGGCAGCCGCGGCGCCGCAGGCCGATCCCGCCAAGGCGGCGGCGGCGAATTCGGCGGCCGGCGACGCGATCCTCAACTACATCAAGGCGCAACACCTCTCGGCGACCGGCCTCACGGTGACGTTCGACGGCGCCACGTCGACGGTCAGCGTGTACGGCGTCGCGCCCGACCAGGCGACCAAGGAGAAGATCGTGCTGTGCTGCGGCAACGTCGCCGGCGTGTCCAAGGTCAACGACATGATGACCGTCGACCGAAGCGCGCCCGAGGCGAAGTACTACACGGTGGTCTCGGGCGACACGCTGTCGAAGATCAGCAAGCAGTTCTACGGCGACGCCAACAAGTACATGAAGATCTTCGACGCCAACAAGCCGATGCTGTCCGATCCCAACAAGATCTATCCGGGCCAGAACCTGCGCATCCCGGCCGAATGATCGAACGTCCGCTCGCCCTGTCGCCGTCGCGCCGGCCGTCGTGGCCGGGCGCCGACGGCGACGTCGTGCCGATCGGCGACCCCGACGAGGACGAGGGCTACGGCGACGACGATGACGACGAAGACGAGGAGGAGGACGAGGACGACGACGAGCCCTGGCAGGTGAAGGAAACCATGTCGCCTGCCGATGGCCCGCAAGGCTTCCTCGTCATCCCCGCGAATGCGGGGATCCAGTCTCGACGCACACGATAGGCAGCCGACGCGCCCGAGTCCGTGTTACGGCTGGATTCCCGCATGCGCGGGAATGACGGCGAGCAGAATCCTTCGCAGTGGCCGCGTGAGCCGCGACGCTAGCCGCCGAGCCGGCGCTTCAGGATCGCGTTGACCTCGCCGGGGTTGGCCTTGCCTTTGGTGGCGGCCATCGCCTTGCCGACGAGCGCGTTGAACGCCTTCTCCTTGCCCGCCTTGACCTCGGCGACGATCGCGGGGTGCGCGGCGAGCACGTCGTCGACGATCTTCTCGAGCGCGCCCGTGTCGGAGATCTGCTTAAGGCCACGCGCGGCGATGATCGTGTCCGCGTCGCCTTCGCCGTTCCACATCGCGTCGAACACCGTGCTCGCGAGCTTGCCCGACAGCGTCTTGTCCTCGACGCGCTTCAAAAGCCCGGCAAGCGCTTCGGGACCGACCTTCGCCGACGCGACCGGCACGCCGCTGCGGTTGAGCGCCGCCGACAGTTCACCGATCACCCAGTGCGCGGCGAGCCTTGCGCTTCCGCCGAGCGCTGCCACCGTGCGCTCGTAATACGTCGCGACGTCGCGCTCGGCGGTGAGGATCGCCGCCTCGTGTGGCAGGAGGCCGTGGCGCTCGACCATCCGCGCGCGCATCGCCTGCGGCAGCTCCGGCAGCCATGCCTGCACGCGCGCGACCCATGCGGAGTCGATCGCGAGCGGCGGCAGGTCGGGATCGGGGAAGTAGCGGTAATCCTGCGCGTCTTCCTTGCTGCGCATCGAGCGCGTCTCGTCGCGGTCGGGATCGTAGAGGCGCGTCTCCTGCACGACCGTGCCGCCATCGTCGATCAGCTCCACCTGCCGGCGCACCTCGAACTGGATCGCCTTCTCGATGAAGCGGAAGCTGTTGAGGTTCTTGATCTCGCAGCGCGTGCCGAGCGCCTCGTCGCCGGCGCGACGCACCGACACGTTGGCGTCGCAGCGGAAGCTGCCCTCCTGCATGTTGCCGTCGCAGATGTCGATCCAGCGCACCAGCGCGTGCAGCGCCTTCGCGTAGGCGACCGCCTCCTCGGCGCTGCGCATGTCGGGCTCGGAGACGATCTCGAGCAGCGGCGTGCCGGCGCGGTTCAAGTCGACGCCGGTCATGCCGCTGAAGTCCTCGTGCAGCGACTTGCCGGCATCCTCCTCGAGGTGCGCACGCGTGAGCCGCACCGACTTCTGCGCGTCGCCGACCACGAATTCGACGCGGCCGCCCTGCACGACGGGGATCTCGTACTGCGAGATCTGGTAGCCCTTCGGCAGGTCGGGATAGAAGTAATTCTTGCGCGCGAACACGCTGCGCGGCTGCACGTGGCCGCCGACGGCGAGGCCGAAGCGGATCGCGCGCTCGACGGCGCCACGATTGAGCACCGGCAGCACGCCGGGCAGCGCGATGTCGACGGCGGACGCGTGGGCGTTGGGCGGCGCGCCGAACGCGGTCGACGCGCCCGAGAAGATCTTCGACGCGGTCGACAGCTGCGCGTGCGTCTCGAGGCCGATCACCACTTCCCACTTGGCGGTCATGATGCCCTCGAAGCGGGGCGAGCGCCCGCGGACGGCCATTCGGCGCTCACCGCCGCGGCTCCGAGGCAGCGCAATCGCGCGGCGCGCGCGCGTGCCAGTCGCTCGCCTGCTGGAAGCGATGCGCGACGTCGAGGATGCGCGCCTCGCTGAAGTAGTCGCCCTGGATCTGCAGGCCGATCGGCAGTCCCGCGCGCGTGAAGCCGCAGGGAATCGAGATCGCCGGCGTGCCGGTCAGGTTGCCGGCGATCGTGAAGATGTCGTTCAGGTACATCGCCACCGGGTCGGCGCTCTTGGCGCCGAACGGGAACGCGACGCCGGGCGTGGTCGCCCCCATCATCACGTCGCATTGCGCGAACGCGCGGCGGAAGTCGTCGGCGATGAGCCGGCGCACCTTCTGCGCCTTGAGGTAATACGCGTCGTAGTAGCCATGCGACAGCACGTAGGTGCCGACGAGGATGCGGCGCTTCACCTCGGCGCCGAAGCCCTCGGCGCGCGAGCGGCGGTACATGTCGGCGAGGCCGTCGTACTGCGCGGCGCGATGGCCGTAGCGGACGCCGTCGAAGCGCGACAGGTTCGACGACGCCTCGGCGGGCGCGATCACGTAGTAGACCGGCACCGACAGCTTGACCGCGGGCAGCTCGATGTCGACGGTCGTCGCGCCGAGCGCGCGGAACGTCGCCAGCGCGGCGTCGATCGCGGCGGCCACTTCCGCGTCGAGGCCGTCACCGAAATATTCGCGCGGCAGGCCGATGCGCAACCCCGCGAGCGGCTTGCCGGAAGCCGGCTTCGCGATCTCCCGCGTGTAGTCCTCGGCGGGCCGGTCGAGCGACGTCGAGTCGCGCGGATCGTGGCCCGCCATCGCATTGAGCATCAGCGCGCAATCCTCGGCGGTGCGGGCGAACGGGCCCGGCGTGTCGAGGCTCGACGCGAACGCGATGAGGCCGTAGCGCGAGCAGACGCCGTACGTCGGCTTCAATCCGCAGATGCCGGTCAGCGCCGCGGGCTGGCGGATCGAGCCGCCGGTGTCGGTGCCGGTCGAGCCAGGCACGAGCCGCGCCGCCACGGCCGCGGCCGAGCCGCCCGAGCTGCCGCCCGGCACCATCGCCGTGTTCCACGGGTTCTTCACCGTGCCGAAGTACGAAGTCTCGTTGGACGAGCCCATCGCGAACTCGTCCATGTTGGTCTTGCCGACCAGCACGGTGCCCGCGCGCCGGAGCCGCTCGACGACGAACGCGTCGTAGGGCGCGACGAACTTCGCGAGCATCCGCGAGCCGCACGTGGTGGTGAGGCCCGCGGTCATCAGCACGTCCTTGTGCGCGATCGGCACGCCGGCGAGCGCGCCGGCGTCGCCCCTTGCGCGCGCCGCGTCGGCCGCCTTCGCCTGCGCGAGCGCGCCGTCGCGATCGATCGTCACGAACGCATTGAGCGATTGTTGCGCGCGCTCGATCCGGTCGAGCGTGGCCGTGGTGACCTCGACCGACGACAGCTTGCGCGCCGCAAGCGCCGCGGCGAGGCCCGCGATCGTGTCCTCGTGCGCGGCCATCACTCGATCACGCGCGGCACGAGGTAGAGGCCGTCCTCCGTCGCGGGCGCGACGCGCTGGAAGTCGGCGCGGCGATCGCTTTCGGTGACGCGGTCGTCGCGCAGCGGCGTCGTCATGTCCTGCGCGTGCGACATCGGCTCGATGCCGGACGTGTCGATGGCGTCGAGCGCGTCGATCATCGTGAAGATCGACGTCAGCTTGGCGTGCACGTCGGCTGCCTCGCGCGCGTCGATCTCGATCCGCGCGAGCCAGGCGATCCGCTCGATGTCTTGAAGGGTCAGGGACACGATGACACGGGCTCGAGGGTGGCTCAGGGTGGCGCCGGGAAGGGCCGCCGGCGGATTCCGCCGGACCTTCGGCAAAATGTCGGTTCGCCGCCGTAAGGGGCCGATTTTTCGCGTGTTTTTGCTGCGAATACGGCACCGTAGAGTATCATAGCCGCCACTTTCAGAAGGCGCGCCCGGACCTTCGTCGCGAAGGTTTCCCTCGTGCGCGCCAACGGGCCGATTCCGCTTCATGTTCGATCTTTTCAAAGGCTATTTCTCCAGCGATCTCGCGATCGACCTCGGCACCGCGAACACGCTGATCTACGTGCGCGGCAAGGGCGTGGTGCTCGACGAGCCGTCGGTCGTCGCGATCCGCCAGGAAGGCGGGCCGAACGGCAAGAAGGTGATCCAGGAGGTCGGCCTCGCCGCCAAGCAGATGCTCGGCCGCACGCCGGGCAACATCACGGCGATCCGGCCGATGAAGGACGGCGTCATCGCCGACTTCACCGTCACCGAGCAGATGCTGAAGCAGTTCATCAAGAAGGTTCTCGACTCGCGGCTGTTCTCGCGCAGCCCGCGCATCATCATCTGCGTGCCGTGCGGCTCGACGCAGGTCGAGCGCCGCGCGATCCGCGAATCGGCGCTCGGCGCGGGCGCGTCGAAGGTGTACCTGATCGAGGAGCCGATGGCCGCGGCGATCGGCGCCGACCTGCCGATCTCCGACGCGACGGGCTCGATGGTCGTCGACATCGGCGGCGGCACGACCGAGGTCGGCGTGATCTCGCTGGGCGGCATGGTGTACGCCGGCAGCGTGCGCGTCGGCGGCGACAAGTTCGACGAGGCGATCGTCAACTACATCCGCCGCAACTACGGGATGCTGATCGGCGAGACCACCGCCGAGGTTATCAAGAAGACGATCGGCTCGGCGTTTCCCGGCTCCGAGGTGAAGGAGATGGAGGTCAAGGGACGCAACCTCGCCGAGGGCATCCCGCGCAGCTTCACGGTGTCGAGCAACGAGATCCTCGAGGCACTCACCGATCCGCTCAACAGCATCGTGTCGTCGGTGAAGAGCGCGCTCGAGCGCACGCCGCCCGAGCTCGGCGCCGACATCGCCGAGCGCGGCATGGTGCTGACCGGCGGCGGCGCGCTGTTGCGCGATCTCGACCGGCTGTTGATGGAGGAGACGGGCCTGCCGGTGATCGTCGCCGACGACCCGCTGACCTGCGTGGTGCGCGGCTGCGGCAAGGCGTTGGAGAACATGGAAACGCTCTCCACGATCTTCACCACGGACTGACGCCGCGGTAGGCACGACGGCGCGCGGATTCCCCCAGGCGCCATGCTCCACACCGATCCGCCGCCGTTCTTCCACCGCGGCCCGAGCCCCCTCGCGCGGTTCGCGTTCTTCGCGGTGCTGTCGATCGCGCTCCTGTTCGCCGACTCGCGCTTCCGCTACCTCGAGGGCATGCGCCATGGCGTCAACACGGTGATCGCGCCGCTGCAGCGCGCCGTGCAATGGCCGGGCGAGGCGTGGGAAGCCGTCGGCGTGTACTTCGCGTCGAAGTCCGCTCTCGCCACCGAGAACGCCGCGTTGCACGAGCGCCTCCTCGCCGAAGCGCCGGCGCTGCAGGGCGCGCACCGGCTCGAGTCCGAGAACGCGCACTTGAAGTCGCTGCTCGACATCAAGGATCGCTACGCGGGCAACGCCGTCAGCGTCGGCGTCCTGTTCACCGCGCGCGATCCGTTCTCGCAGAAGGTGTTCATCGACAAGGGCGGCGACGCCGGCATCGAGCCGGGCGCCGCGGTGATCGACGAGGCGGGCGTGGTGGGCCAGGTGACGCGCGTGTTCGCGTCGATGGCGGAAGTCACGCTGCTCACCGACAAGGACCATGCGGTGCCGGTGATGAGCGAGCGCACCGGCGTGCGCAGCGTGCTCTACGGCGCGGGCGCCGGCCGCAGCCTCGAGCTGCGCTTCATCCCGCCGTCGGCCGACATCGCCGCGGGCGACCGCCTCGTCACCTCGGGGCTCGACCGCACCTATCCGCCGGGGCTCGCCGTGGCGCGCGTCGATGCCGTCGAGCGCGACACCGGCCAGATCTTCGCGCGCATATCGTGCGCGCCGCTCGCGGGCGTCAATCGCAGCGGCGAGCTTTTGGTGCTCGGACGCACCGCCGCGCTGCCGCCGCGGCCCGACGATCCGCCGACGCCCGACGCTGCGCGCAAGCCCGGGCGAGCCAAGGTCCGCCGCGGCGGCTAGGGGCGCACGATGCCGTCGCTCGCCTCGCGACCCGAGGAGATCCTCAAGCCCGCGCAGCCATGGTTCGTCGCGCTGACGCTGTTCGCCGGGTTCATCGCCAACCTGCTGCCGGTCAGCGGCTACGCGGCGATGCTGAAGCCCGATTTCCTCGCGCTCGTCATCCTCTACTGGTGCATCCAGGAGCCGCGGCTGATGGGCGTCGGCGTCGCGTGGTTCGCCGGGCTCTTCATGGACGTCGCCGATGCCACGCTGTTCGGCCAGCACGCGCTCGCCTATGCGTTCCTCGCCTACGCCGCGGAATACTTCCGCCGCCGCGTGCTGCGCTTCACGCTGTGGCACCAGGCGGCGCAGGTCGCGGCCCTCCTCGTCCTGTGCGCGGGTCTCGTGCTGCTGGTGCGCGTCGTCGGCGGCGCGCCGGTGCCGCGCTGGACGTACTTCGTGCCGCCGCTGGTCGGCGCGCTCGTATGGCCGCTCCTGTCGATCGTGCTGCAGCGGCCGCAGCGGCCCGCACGGGCGTCGCGAACGTCGTCGCGGCGCTAGGGTCGAAGCCGCGATGCCGCGCCGCTTCCTGTTCGCGTCGCGCCGCCGCTTCGGCGGCGAGCGGGGGCTCGGCTCGCCCGAGTTGCGCAACCGCGAGCGCGAGCTGTTCCTGTTCAAGCGCCGGCTCACCGTGGCCGCGGCGCTGGCGGTGGTGGCGTTCGGCGGCCTCGTCGCGCGCTTCGTCGACCTGCAGGTGATCCAGCACAGCCATTACCAGACGCTCGCCGAGACCAACCGCATCGCGATCGTGCCGGTGGCGCCCAATCGCGGCGTCATCACCGACCGCAACGGCGTCGTGCTGGCACAAAGCTATTCCGCGTATACGCTCGAGATCACGCCGTCGCGCGTGCAGAACCTCGACGCCACCATCGACGCGCTCGCCGACCTGGTCGACGTGCGCGACCGCGACCGCCGCCGGCTGCGGAAGCTCATGGAGGAGTCGAAGAACTTCGAGAGCCTGCCGCTGCGCACCAAGCTCACCGACGACGAGGTCGCGCGCTTCGCCGCCAATCGCTACCGCTTTCCCGGAGTCGAGATCAACGCACGGCTGTTCCGGCAGTACCCGTACGGCGAGACCGCCTCGCATGTCGTCGGCTACATCGGCCGGATCAACGACCGCGACGTGGAGCGCATCGCCGACTGGAACGAGACCGCCAACTACAAGGGCACCGACACCATCGGCAAGGTCGGCATCGAGCTCGCATACGAGCGCCAATTGCACGGCGTCACCGGCAACGAGGAGGTCGAGGTCGACGCCTCCGGCCGCGCGGTGCGCACGCTGTCGCGACGGCCGCCGACGTCGGGCCAGAACATTGCACTGACGATCGACATCGCGCTCCAGCAGGCGGCGGAGGAAGCATTCGGCGATCGGCGCGGCGCGCTGGTCGCGATCGACCCGTCCAACGGCGAAGTGCTGGCGATGGTGTCGAAGCCCGGCTACGACCCGAACCTGTTCGTCGACGGCATCGACTCGGCGAGCTGGCAGGAGTTGAACGAGTCGCCCGACAAGCCGCTGCTCAACCGGCCGCTGCGTGGCGCCTACCCGCCCGGCTCGACGATCAAGCCGTTCCTGGCGCTCGCCGCGCTCGAATCGGGCAAGCGCACGGCGGCGCAGACGATCTTCGATCCGGGCTTCTACCAGATCCCCGGCCAGTCGCATCGCTTCCGCGACGACAAGCCCGGCGGCCACGGCACGGTCGACATGCAGAAGTCGATCATCCAGTCCTGCGATACGTACTACTACATGCTCGGCGCCGAGACCGACATCGACGACACCGCGCGCTTCCTCGGGCAGTTCGGCTTCGGCGCCAGGACGGGCATCGACATCGACGGCGAGCTCTCGGGAATCCTGCCGTCGCGCAAGTGGAAGCGCGATCGCTTCGGCGCGCAGAACGGCAAGTGGTATCTCGGCGATTCGGTGTCGGCCGGCATCGGGCAGGGCTACAACGCGTTCACGCCGATGCAGCTCGCGCACGCGATCGCGGCGATCGCCAACGACGGCGTCGCCTACCGGCCGCATCTGCTGCATGCGATCGGCGGCAGCGTCGAGGCGGCGGCCGCGATCGTCGACGAGCAGCCGACGCGGATTCCGTTGAAGCCGCAGAACATCGCCACGATCAAGGCGGCGCTGGTCGGCGTGAATCGCGAGGGCACGAGCCGGCAGGCGTTCGTCGGCGCGACCTACACGAGCGCCGGCAAGACCGGCACCGCGCAGGTGTTCTCGCTGAAGGGCGAGAAGTACCAGGAGAAGAACGTCAACGAGCGGTTGCGCGACCACGCGTGGTTCATCGCCTACGCGCCCGCCGACAAGCCGCGGATCGCGCTCGCCGTGCTGGTCGAGAACGGCGGCTTCGGCGCGGCCGCCGCGGCGCCGATCGCGCGGCGCGTGCTCGACTACTACCTGACCGGCGCCAAGGCGGCGCCGGCGTCCGACATCGAGTCGACGTCGGGTGACGACGAGAGCGATTGATGGGCGATTTCCTGTCGCGCGGCTGGGAGGCGCTCACGCGGCGCATCGACACGTGGCTTTTCGTCGCCGCCGCGGCGATCGTCATGGTGGGCCTGGTCACGCTCTACTCGGCGACCGACCAGAGCCTCGCGCGCGTGCAGAGCCAGGCGATGAGCCTCGGCCTTGCGCTGGTGCTGATGTGGATCGTCGCCAACATCGCGCCCGAGAAGCTCGCGCGCATCGCGCTGCCGCTGTACCTCGTCGCGGTCGCGCTGCTCGTCGCCGTGGCGCTCGCCGGCACCGTCGTCAACGGCTCGCGCCGCTGGCTCGACATCGGCGTCGCGCGCTTCCAGCCGTCCGAGCTCATGAAGATCGCGCTGCCGCTGATGCTCGCCTGGTACTTCCAGCGCTTCGAGGGCCGCATCGGCTGGCGCGACTTCCTGCTCGCGACGATTCTCATCGTCGTTCCCGTCTACCTGATCAAGCGCCAGCCCGACCTTGGCACGGCGATGCTGATCGCGGCATCGGGCTTCTACGTGCTCTACCTCGCGGGCCTCTCGTGGAAGATCATCGTCGGGCTGATGGCGCTCGGCGCCGTCGCCGCACCGATGATCTGGCCGATGCTGCACGACTACCAGCGCGAGCGCGTGCTGACGTTCCTCGACCCGTCGCTCGACCCGCTCGGCGCCGGCTATCACTCGATGCAGGCGTCGATCGCGCTGGGCTCGGGCGGCGTCGTCGGCAAGGGCTGGCTGAACGGCACGCAGGCGCATCTCGACTTCCTGCCCGAGCGCCACACCGACTTCATCTTCGCGGTGTTCGGCGAGGAGTTCGGCCTCGTCGGCAACGTCATCCTCGTCCTCCTTTACATGCTCCTGATCGGCCGCGCGATGGTCATCACCGCCAACGCCTCGACACTCTTCGCGCGGCTCGTTGCCGGCACCACGACGCTGATGTTCTTCACGTATGCGTTCGTCAACATGGCGATGGTCAGCGGGCTGATGCCCGTCGTCGGCGTGCCGCTGCCGCTCGTGTCCTATGGCGGCACCGCGCTCATCTCGCTCTTCATCGGCCTCGGCATCCTGATGAGCGTGCAGGCGCACCGCAAGCTCGTCGCCGGCTGACGCGGCGCGCGACTCGCGCGCAGGCACGGCGGGTCATTTCGCGTGGCTGCGATACGCGAGCACGTCGGCCGGCGTCATCGCGCGCGAGCGTTGCGCGGCCACGGTCGCCGCATCGACCGCGCCGCCCGCGGGCGCCTTGTTGCTCCACGCGCCATGCACGTACGTGACGATCGCTGCGATGTCGGCGTCGGCGAGGTGGTTGAACGGCGGCATGGCGCCGTCGTAATGCTTGCCGGCGACATCGATCGGCCCGGCGAGGCCGTGCAGCACGACGAGTACCGGCAACAGGCGATCGGCCTCGAGATCGGGATTGCCGGCGAGCGGCGGGAAATAGCCGGGCTGGCCGCGGCCCTCGGGGCCGTGGCAGGCCGAGCAATTGCTTGCATAGAGGGTCGCGCCGTCGGGCGCGGCCGTCGCGGCGCCCGCGGTGGCTGCCGTCGCGGCGGGCGGCGGATCGGGACCGAGGTACGTCGTCAGGTACGCGAGAAGCTGCGCCTCGACGCCGGGCGGCGGCGAATAGCCGTAGTCGCGCATGCTGGCGATCACCGCTTTCCATTGCGCCGGCAAGAGGCCCTTGGCGTCGCGCACGTACTGGAGGTCGTGGCAGGTGCGGCACTGCGCGTAGACGACGTCGACGCCCGGGCCCTTCGGCAGCTCGACGTCGGCCGCCGCCGTCGATGCCGCGAGCCACGCGGCGCAGAACGCGGCCCGCGCGATCAAGGCGCGGCCACCGGTGGCGTGGAGCGTGCAGCGGCGCGACGCGTGGCCGGCGACGCGCCGCGGGGCTTCAGGCGACCGTGAACGCAACGCGGTCGACGCCGTGCCAGTCCCAGCCCCCGGGGTTCCACGTGGTGAGTCCGTCGAGCGGCTGCGAGCGGCCCCATGCATCGAGCGCGCGGACCCATACCTCGTGCGACCCCGACGTCAGGGGCACGCGCTTCTTCCACGTGTGCCACGCGTAGGCGCCGTCGGGCGCGTCGAGCTCGGTGGATTGCCACGAACTGCCGCGGTCGAGCGAGATGCGCACCTCGGTGAGCGGCACGACGCCGTCGTTCCACGCGACGCCGTGGATCTCGACGTCGCCGCGCGGCACCGACTGGCCGGCGAGCGGCGCGAACACGACGCTCATGATCGCGAACCCGTACGTCGGCGTGCTGTTCTGTTGCGTCAGGTCCTGCGTCGTGAACTTGCCCGGCTCGACCTCCTGGTGCGGCATCCGGTACGTCTTCTGCATCAGCGCGCTCGGCGTCTCCTGGTCCATCAGCATGAGGTCGGTCAGCCACTTCACGTTCATGTTGCCGTAGAAGCC
>JAICUU010000206.1 GCA_025935675.1 Burkholderiales bacterium | reverse complement strand
CGTCGGGATGCTGCGGATGCCGTAGCGCGCGGCGATGCCCTGCGCGGCCTCGGTGTCGAGCTTGGCGAAGCGCACGCGCGGCTCCATCTCGGCGGCGGCGCGAGCAAACTGCGGCGCCATCATCTTGCACGGCCCGCACCAGTCGGCCCAGAAATCGACGACCACCGGAATGTCGTTGCGCGTGACCTGGCGGTCGAAGCTCGCCTCGGTCAGCGCCGCCGGGTGGCCGTCGAACAGCGGCTTGCCGCACTGGCCGCACACCGGCGCGTCGGCAAGGCGCTCGCGCGGCACGCGATTGGTAGTGTCGCAATGCGGGCACACGAGGTGCAGCGGATCGGCCATCGCTCGCTCCATGACGTCAGGCTATGCCACCCATCATGGATGCGCGGTGCCGCGATCACAAGGGTGGCGCCCGCGCCTCGCCGTCCTCGGCGCGGCGATCGGCGAGGATCGCGGCGCTGGCTGACGTGCCGATGCGATTGGCGCCGGCGTCGAGCATCGCCTTCACATGCGCGAGCGTGCGAATGCCGCCGGAGGCCTTGACGCCGGCCGCAGCGCCGACCGCGGCGCGCAGGAGGCGCACGTCCTCGACCGTCGCGCCCCCCGCAGCATGGAAGCCCGTCGATGTCTTGACGAACGCGGCGCCCGCGTCACGAGCGAGGCGGCAGCCGAGTCGCTTGGCGTCGTCCGTCAACACCGCGGTCTCGAGGATCACCTTGACCGCGCACCCACCGGCCGCACGCACGACGGCACCGATGTCCGCCTCGACGTCGGCGGCCGCGCCGCCCTTGAGCGCGCCGATGTCGACGACCATGTCGATCTCGCGCGCGCCTTCGTCGACGGCGAGCCGTGCGGCATCCGCCTTGATCGGCGTGCGGTCGCAGCCGTGCGGGAAGCCGACGACGGCCGCCACCACGGCGTCGGTGCCGGCGAGTGCCGCGGACGCGGCGCGCACCCACACCGGCTGTACGCAATAGCAGCCGATCCGCCACTCGCGGACCACCGCCGCCCCCGCGCGAATGTCGGCGAGCGTTGCCTCCGGCTTCAGCACCGAATGGTCGAGCAGGCGCGCGAGCGCCGCGGCGTCGAGCGCGCTCATCGCGCGGCGCCTCGCGCATCGCGGCGCAAGGCCGATCCGCCTCGGAAGCGTTCCGCTGCGCTCATGGCGTCGCGCCGCGTCGTGCACGCGCGATGCGCTCGGCGAGCGAAGCCGCGAGCGTCGCCTCGTCGTCGAACTCGGGCGTGGTGTCCGGCACGCCGTGGTACTCGACGACGAGCGCCGGCGCGTCGCCGGCGGCCGGCGCCACACCCGTGTAGAACCGCCACTCGGTGCGCGGCAGGTCGGCGAAGCGGGCACGCGGCAGGCGCACCGTGCGCGTACCGGCGACGGCCGCGGGCGCGACGATCACCTGCGCGGCGCGGGTGAACGGATCGATGCCGGCGACCGCCATCGAGCGATAGCGCGCGGGATCCGCGTCGACGCGCACGACGACGAGGGTCGACGCGTCGTCCCTGCCGCGCAGCACGCCCCACGCCATCGCCACGCCATGGCCGGCGAAGGCGTCGAGCGCGCCGTGCGCCTCGACCGTCGCCGCCATCACGCCCGGCGCCGGCGCGAAGCACGCGATCGCGATGCCGGCGGCGATCGCCGCCGCGCGCGACATGCGCGCGCGAAGCTCGCGTGCGCGGATTCCGGCGATCGTCCCGATCGCGCGAGCGAAATCGTTCATCGTGAAACTCCCATTCCGGCATCGGCGACGATCGCGAGCGCGTCGTCGGCGAGCGTGAGCGCGACCGTCGCGCCCGGCGCCAACAGGTCGCCCGGACCGGCGTTGTAGCGGACGGCCTGCAGGCGCACGCCCGCGCAGTCGATCGCATAGTCGATCTTCTCGCCGAGGAAGGCGCGCGCCGCGACGGTGCCCTGCAGCGCGCCGGGCTCGCCCGGGCGCGCGAGCGTCACCGCTTCGGGCCGTACGATGAGACGCGCCGAATCGCCGGCGCGCCACGCGCGCGTGCCGGCGTCGATGCCGAAGCGCCGGCCGAGCGCCTCGACGGTCACGCGGTCGCCGGCGGTCGCGACGATCGTTGCCGGCACGAGATTGGCACGGCCGATGAACGACGCGACGAACGGCGTCGCCGGCCGGTGGTAGAGGTCCTCGGCCGAACCCGTCTGCACGATCGTGCCGCCGCTCATCACGGCGATGCGGTCGGACACCGCCATCGCCTCCTCCTGGTCGTGGGTCACGTAGATCGCCGTGATCGCGAGTCGTCGCTGCAGCGCGCGGATCTCCTCGCGCATGTCGACGCGCAGCCTGGCGTCGAGGTTGGACAAGGGCTCGTCGAACAGCAGCACGCGCGGGCGGATGACGATCGCGCGCGCGAGTGCCACGCGCTGCTGCTCGCCGCCGGACATCTGCGCGGGGAACTGCGACTCGTACCCGGCGAGCCCGACCAGCGCGAGGACGTCGCGCACCGCCGTGGCGATCTCGCCTTCGGCGACGCGGCGCACGCGCAGGCCGTAGGCGACGTTGCCCGCCACCGACAGGTGCGGAAACAGCGCGTAGTTCTGGAACACGAAGCCGATGCCGCGCTGGTTCGCCGGCAGGCGCGTCACGTCCTGGCCGCCGAACGCGATGCGGCCGGCGTCGGGCGCCTCGAAACCGGCGATCATTCGCAGCGTCGTCGTCTTGCCGCAGCCCGAAGGCCCCAGCAGCGTCAGGAATTCGCCGGGGGCGACGTCGAGCGTCACGTCGCGCGCGGCGAACACGTCGCCCTTGACGGCGTGCGCGAAGCGCCGCGTGACGCCCTCGACCGAGACGCCGATGGCCTGCGGCTTCGCGCTGCCGCTCATCGGGCGTCCCGTCGGCTCATGCCGACAGCATCCCGGCGACCGCCGGGGCGCCGGGTGCGCGCGCGAGGCGCAAGAGGCGACCGATGGCGAACACGCCGACGAACACGAGCACCACCACGACGACCGAGAACGCCGCGGCGACGCCGAGCTCGAGCTCGGTCATGTTCTCGAGGATCTTCACCGTGACGAGCGTCCAGCCGATCGACACGACGAAGATCGTCGCGCTGATCGCTGTCATCGAACGGATGAACATGACGCCGAGCGCGGCGAGGAACGCCGGCATCACCAGCGGCAGCGTGATGCGCCGGAACGTCGTCGCATCGGACGCGCCCAGGCCCTGCGACGCCTCCTCGAGACTGCGGTCGACCTGCGCGAGCAGCGCCACCGTCGTGCGGATGCCGGTGGCGCCGTAGCGGAACACGTAGCAGGCGACGATGATGAGCGCGGTGCCGGTGATCGCGATCGGCGGGTCGTTGAACGCGATCAGGTAGGCGATGCCGACGATCGTTCCGGGCAGCGCGTAGTTGATCATCGATGCGATCTCCATCGCGATGCGGCCGCGGAAGCGGACCTTGGCGACGAGGTAGCCGACCAGCACGCCATAGAGGCCGCCGAGCGGCGTGGCGAAGGCGGCGATGATCAGCGTGTCGCCCAGCACGCGCAGGCCTTCGCTGAACACGACGCGGTAGTGGCGCAGCGTCAGCGTCTCGTTGGCGCCGAACGCCGTCACCAGCGACGCATACGCGAGGAGCGCATACAGGTAGACGACGAACAGCGTCAGCGCGAGGCACGCGCCGCACAGCACCGCGCGCGCCGGCGGCGAGAAACTGTCGAACGGCGCCTGGCCCGCGCCCTTGCCGGTGATCGTGACGAATGCGCGGCGGCCGACCCAGAAGCGCTGCGCGAGGAACACCGCGAGCGCCGGCACGAGCAGCGCGAACGACAGCGCCGCGCCGCCGCGCAGGTCGAAGAGGCCGGTGATCTGCAGGTAAGCCTGCGTCGGCAGCACCGGGAAGGTGTTGCCGGCGAGGATCAGCGGCGTCGCGAAGTCCGCGAGCGACGCGGCGAAGAGCAGCAGGAACGCGTTGGCGAGCCCGGGTGTGCAGAGCGGCAGCGTCACCGTGCGGAATACGTGCAGCCGCGACGCGCCGAGCGAGCGCGCCATGCCCTCGATGTTGGAGTCGATGGCCGCGAGCATCGGGCGCAACGTGAGGTAGGCGATCGGGAAATACGTGATCGCCTCGGCGGTCATCGTGCTGGTGAGCCCGTAGACGCTGGCGTTGCCGATGCCGAGGAGATCGTAGGTGATGAGGCCGCGCGGCCCGAACGAGAACACGTAGCCGATCGCGGTCGTGAAGGGCGGCGATACCAGCGGCAGCAGCACCGCGACGTCGATCGCGCGCACGAGCCACGGCGCGAGCCGGCAGCGCGTGGCCGCCAGCGCGAACCCGAAGCCGGCCAGCGTGCCGGCGAGGCCGACCAGTGCGCCGAGCACGAGGCTGTTGCGGAACGCCGCGACCTGGTTGCGATCGGTGACGAGCGCGGCGACCCCGCCGAGCGTGAAGTGCCCGTGGTCGACGAACACGCGCGCGAGCAGCATCGCGATCGGGTACAGCACGAACAGCCCGATCGCGATCCACAGCAGCGCAACGGTGAACGCGAGCGCCGGGTCGGCGCGCGCGCGGCTGCCTCCGGCGGCGCGCGCGGCCGCGGTCATGGCCGTCGATCTCCTACGGATTCAGGATCTCGGCGACCCAGCGATCGACCATGCGCTTGCGATTGGGGCCAGCGTACTTGTCGTCGATCGGGAAGATCTTCGCGCCCTTCAGCACCTCGGCGAGCGAGGCCTCGATCTTGACGTCGGGGTCGGCCGGCACGAAGTTGATCTTGTGCTTGGCGAAGAGGCCCTGCATCTGCGCCGACGTCGCCCAGTCGATCAGCTTCTTCGCCTCGTCGGGATGCTTGGCGCCCTTGATCAGCGCGATCGCCTCGGCGGACGTGCCGATGCCCTCCTTCGGGAAGCTGATCGCGACGTCGTAGCCCTTGGCCTTGGTGTCGAGCGCGTCGACGATGAAGAAGATGCCGGCGCCGGCCTGGCCGATGCCGACGGGCAGCGTGCCGCCGCCGCCGCTCTTGGTGTAGAGCTGCACGTTGGGGCGCAGCTTCTTCATGTACGCGAACGCCTTGTCCTCGTCGCGGCCGTTGACCTCGAGGATCGAGAAGATCCGCGTGACGGCGGTGCCGGAGGTGCGCGCGTCGGCCATCTGCAGCATGTTCTTGTACGCGGGATCGAGGAGGTCGTTCCACGACGCGGGCGGCGCGAGCTTGTGCTCGGCGAGGAACTTGCGGTTCGACATGAACACCAGCGGATCGTCGGCGATCGCCGTCCACTGGCCGTTGGGGTCGCGGAAGCGCTCGGCGAGCTTGGGCGTGACCGGCGGCTTGTACGGCTCGAAGATGCCCTGTTCCATGCCCGCGGCGAAGGTTTCCACCGGGCCGCCGAACAGCACGTCGACGCGGGGATTGTTCTTTTCGGCAATGACGCGCGCCAACGCCTCGCCGGACGAGAAGCGCACGAAGTTGACCTTGATTCCGGTGGCCTTCTCGAATTCCTCGAACATCGGCCGCGCCCAGTTCTCGGGCCAGATCGAGTAGGCGTTGAGCTCGGCGGCGAGCGCCGGCGCGGCCAGCGCAAGCGCGACGGCGAGCGCGGCAGCGCGCGACAAGGCACGCGTGACACGGATGGCGAATGGCATGGATCCTCTCCTCGGCAGCCCCTCGTATCGTTGGTCGGCCGGCCGGTTGCCGGCTTGTCGGGGGCGAGCGCCCAGTTTAATCGGGCGCGGCGGGCGCGCCAAGCCGCGCGCGAGGCGACCCGCGCGTCAGGCGTCGCTCGCCGAATCGAGCGCGGCGATGTCGGCGCCGGACAGCGACACGCGCACGCTGCCGATGAGCTCCCGCAGCTGCTCGACGCTCGTCGCGCTCGCGATCGGCGCGGCGATGCCGGGCCGCGACATGAGCCACGCGAGCGCGACCTGCGCCGGGGTGGCGGAGTGCCGCGAGGCGATGTCGTCGAGCGCCTCGAGGACGCGCGTGCCG
>JAICUU010000146.1 GCA_025935675.1 Burkholderiales bacterium | reverse complement strand
CGCGGCGGACGGCGACCTTGCGCGGACCAAGGGTCAGCGCGATGCGAAGCCGCTCGCCGCGAACCGCAGGATCGTCGCGAGGTGGCGCTCGAAGCCCTGGTAGCCGTGGTCGCCGCCGCCTTCGACGCATTGCCACGCGCCACCGTAGTGCGCGCAGGCGACGCGCCAGTCGAGCACCTCGTCGCCGGTCTGCAAATAGAGGAGATAACGCGACGGATCGGCAAGGCGCGCGACCGCGAGCGCGCGCAATTCGTCGAAATGCGCGCGCGTCACCTCGAACTCGCGCCCGGTATAGAGATTCGTCTGCGGCCCGAGATAGGGTGCCAGGTCGTCGTACGGGTGCACGGCCGGATTGACGAGCACCGCACGCGCGCCGAATCGCTCGGCGAGCGCGGTCGCGTAGAAGCCGCCGAGCGAGCTGCCCACCAAGGCGAGTGGGCCCTCCGCGTTCGCTTCCACCCAGCGCGCGACGCCGGCGACGTCGGCGGCCGGTCCGGTCTCGAGATCGGGCACGCAGAGGCGCGGCCGCGCTGCCTCCGGAAGCGTATCGACGAATTGCTGCAGCGCCCGCGCCTTCTCGCTCGCCGGCGACGAGCGGAAGCCATGCAGGTAGACGATCGTCGTCACGCCGTGAGGCGGGCGATGAGCTTGTCGTGGATGCCGCCGAACGCGCCGTTGCTCATCACGACGATCTTGTCGCCGGCGCGTGCGTCGCTCGCGATCGCATCGACGAGCGCGTCGAGGTCCTCGACGACGCGCGCGCGCTCGCCGAGCGGAGCGAACACCGCGCCCGCGTCCCAGCCCAGGTGTCCCGCGTAGCACCAGACGCGGTCGGCAGCGGCGACGCTCGCCGGCAGCGCGGCCTTCATCGTGCCGAGCTTCATCGTGTTCGAGCGGGGCTCGAGGACAGCGACGATGCGCGCGTCGCCGACGCGCCGGCGCAAGCCCTCGAGCGTCGTCGCGATCGCGGTCGGATGGTGCGCGAAGTCGTCGTAGACGTCGATGCCACGCACGCTGCCGCGCAGCTCCATCCGCCGCTTGACGCCCTCGAAGCGCGCCAGCGCGGCGAGGCTCTCGGCCACCGGCACGCCCGCGTGCCGCGCGGCGGCGACGGCCGCCAGCGCGTTGAGCTGGTTGTGGCGGCCGAGCATCGCCAGAGCGAGCGTGCCCTGCGCCGCGCCACCCAGTGCGATATCGCCGTCGATGCCGATCGTCCAGCCCGGACCGTTGCCCGGCACTTCGGCGGCGCCGAAGCGCTCGACCTCGCTCCACGCGCCGCGCGCCAGCACGCGCGCGAGCGCCGCGTCGCCGCCGTTGACGACGATGCGTCCCATCCGCGGCACGGTGCGCAGCAGGTGATGGAACTGCGTCTCGATGGCGGCGAGGTCGGGAAAGATGTCGGCGTGGTCGTACTCGAGGTTGTTGAGGATCAGCGTGCGCGGGCCGTAGTGGACGAACTTGGAGCGCTTGTCGAAGAAGGCGGTGTCGTACTCGTCGGCCTCGATGACGAAGAATGCGCTGTCGGTCAGCCGTGCCGACACGCCGAAATCGCGCGGCACGCCGCCGATCAGGAAGCCCGGATTGAGGTTCGCGTGCTCGAGAATCGACGTCAGCATCGACGACGTCGTCGTCTTGCCGTGCGTGCCTGCGACCGCGAGCGTCCAGCGGCCCGGCAGGATGTGGTCGTGCAGCCATTCGGGGCCGGATGCGTACGGCAGGCCGCGGTCGAGGATCGCCTCGATCAGCGGGTTGCCGCGCGAGACGACGTTGCCGACGACGAAGAGCTCGGCGTCGCGCGCGACGCCATGCAGTTGCGCGGCGTCATAGCCTTCCGTCAGCTCGATGCCGAGGGCACGGAGCTGGGTCGACATCGGCGGGTAGACGTTGGCGTCGCAGCCGGTGACGGCATGGCCGGCGGCGCGCGCGATCGCGGCGAGCCCGCCCATGAACGTGCCGCAAATGCCGAGGACATGGATGTGCATCGTGTTTGCCGCGTCAGCCCTTGCGCCCGATCAGCTCGATCTTGTAGCCGTCGGGATCGGCGACGAAGGCGATGATCGTCGTGCCGCCTTTCACGGGTCCCGCGTCACGGGTGACGGTGCCTCCCGCCTTGCGGATCGCCTCGCACGCCGCGTAGACGTCGTCGACCTCGATCGCGATGTGGCCGAACGCCGTGCCCAGGTCGTAGCTGGACACGCCCCAGTTGTACGTGAGCTCGATCGCCGCCTCCTCGCGCTCGTCGCGATAGCCGACGAACGCCAGCGAGTACTTGCCCTGCTCGTTCTCGCTGCGGCGCAGGAGGCGCATGCCGAGCACGCCCGTATAGAAGGCGATCGAGCGTTCGAGGTCGCCGCAGCGGATCATGGTGTGCAGGATGCGCATCGGGAGTCTCCAGTCGAAATGGGTGGACGCGGCGCGGGCTCAGCCGCGAAACACGAAGTACACGGCGCCCAGCATGCAAAGCCCGGCCCACACGAAGTCGAGCTTGAGCGGCTGCCCCATGTAGAAGATCGCGAACGGCACGAACACGCACAGCGTGATCACTTCCTGCAGGATCTTGAGCTGGCCGAGCGACAGCGTCGTGAAGCCGATGCGGTTCGCCGGCACCTGCAAGAGGTACTCGAACAACGCGATCCCCCACGACGCGATGGCCGCGAACCACCACGGCCGCGACGACAGGTTGCGCAAATGCGCGTACCACGCGAACGTCATGAACACGTTGGAGCCGACCAGCAGCGTCGCGGCGACGAGCGCCGGGTGGCGAAGGATCGTCTGCATGGGAGTTCCGCGAGGGCGAAAGACGCCATTGTGGCGAACCGGCCTCCGCAGCCACCGGCCGAGGTTGACGGCGCGGCGGCGCGCTATGCCTGCGCGAGCGGGAAGACCACGCTCACCACCACGCCGGAACCGTCGGCGAGATCATCGGCGTGCACGCTCGCGCGATGGAAGGACGCGCACAGCCGCGCGACATAGAGGCCGAGCCCGAGGTGCGGCGCGTCGCCTCCCACGCCGGCGGCGCGCACCGACACCATGGAGTCGAACAGGCGCCCCTGCATCGTCGCCGGCAGCGGCGGGCCGATGTCGGTCACCGCGAGCCGCACGCCGCCGTGCCACGGCTCGAGCGACACGGTGACCGGATCCGCGGTGGCGAACTCGACCGCGTTGGCGACAAGCTTGTCGAGAAGTTGCGCGACCACCTCGCCCGCGCCGTCGATCACGGCACGCTCGACGCGCAGCGCGAGCTCGAACCGGCGCGCCGGATACGCGCTGCGATAGCCGTCGACGCAGGCCGCCACGACTTCGGCGAGATCGAACGGCGCGCGCGGCGTGTCGGCCAGCGCCTCCTCGAGCCGCGTCGCCTCGCTGATCCGCGTCAGAATGCGCGCGAGGCGATCGAGGCCGCCCTGCGCGCGCTCGACATAGACGCGCGCGGCGTCCGGCAGCACATCCTGGCGCAGGTTGTCGAGCGAGCTTCGCACCACCGCGAGCGGCGTGCGCAGCTCGTGCGACAGGCGTGCCGCCATCGCCTCCTGGTACGCCGCGTAGTCGGAAAGCCGCGTGAGCGCGCCCTCGAGCCCTCGCGCGAGGTCGCCGATCTCGTCGCGGGCGTCGACGCCGGCGAGCGCGCCGGCGACGCGGCCATGGCCGTCGGTCGCGCGCTCGGCATCGTCGCGCAGCCGGCGGATACGCGATGTCAGCCACGTCGCGTACGCCGTCACCGCGAGCGAGCCGACGAGCAGCGTCGCGAGCACGATCGTGAACAGCCGCTCGAACGCGCGATTGCGCGTGGCGAGGACCGCGTTGGTCGTCTCCTCGGCGATTACCGCGCCCTCGACCCGATCGCCGACCCAGATCGGGTACGCGGCGCTGACGATGGTCACGCGCGGATCGGCGTCGCCGCGGCGGCCGGTCGAGGCGATGCCCTCGAGCGCCGACATGACCTCGCTGCGTACCATCGGCGCGAGCGACGTGTCGTCCTCGCGAAAGTCCTCGACCGGCTGGTCGAGGAAGCGCGCGTAGATCGGGTGCAGCAGCCGCTCGACGGCGCCCGGCGCCGGCAGCGCGACGTCATGCTGCAGCGAGCCCGCGCTGGCGACGACGCGCTGCGTGCGATCGACGACGCGGATGCGCGCAGTGGTGCGCGTGAGGCCGTGCAGGATCGCCGCGAGGTCGGACGCGGGATCACCGGGAACGCGCGTCGCCACCGCGGCCTCGACCAGGTCGCGCGGTGGCGCGCCGTTGTCGAGGCGCCATGCGGGTGCCGCGTCGAACAGGCGCGGGCGGTCGTGCAGCGCGGTCGCCACCGCCTGCGCGGTGCCGGCGAGCGCGCGCGCCTGTGCATCGCGCAGCACGCCCTCGAGCTCGCGGATGTAGGCGACGCCGAGGAACGGGATCGCCGCGAACACCGTCAGCACCAGCAGGAGCTGCGCACGGATGCCGAGCGCGATGCGGGGCGCGCGCATCGTCGATCGCCGTCAGGCGTCCGGATCCCAGCGATAGCCGACGCCGTAGACCGCGGCGATGCGGTCGAACGCGGGGTCGAGCGCCGCGAACTTGCGGCGGATGCGCTTGACGTGCGACGTGATGGTGCCGTCGTCGACGACGGTGCTCGCCTCGCGCATCAGCTGATCGCGGCTTTGCACGTGCCCCGGGTGGCGCGCCAGCGCGTGCACGATCCAGAACTCGGTCAGCGTCAGGTCGACGCGCTGCGCGTTCCAGCGCGCGCTCATCCGCTTGACGTCCAGCGCGAGGGCGCCGCGCTCGATCACGTCGTCGCCGGCCGGCGGCGCGGCTGCGAGGTCGCTGCGCCGGAAGAGCGCGGTGATTCGCGCCGCGAGATGCGGAAGGCTCGCATCCTTGGTGAGGTAGTCGTCGGCGCCGGCGCGAAGGCCCGCGACGATATCGAACTCCGACTCGCGCGCGGTCAGGAAGATGATCGGCAGCGCCGGCGCGCGCGCACGCAGCTCGCGCGTCAGCGCGAAGCCTGCGTCCGGATCGTCGCCCAGGCCGATGTCGATCAGCGCGAGGTCGGGGAGCCGCGTGCGGAACGCCGAGAGCGCGTCATCGCGCGTCGCGTAGGCCGCGACCTCGTAGCCGTGGCGGCGCAGCGCATCGGCGTAGTTGTCGCGGATCGCGGGCTCGTCCTCGACGATGGCAATCCGCCGTCCCATGCGTGGCGACTATACCGCAGCGTCGCGCGCGCGCGGCGCGACGACGGCGCTCGCCATCGGTTCGCCACAATCGATCGCCGCTTCGCCCGTTTTCCTCCCTTGCGGCCGCCGCGATCGCGCGCCCAATCGAGTCGCGGTGCGCTCGAAGCTCGCGACGGCGCCGCGAATCGCCTCCGACGTCGCGGGCAATCGTGCGGGCGGCGGCGGCCGGAGGAGCGTCGCCGCCGCCCGGAGAGGGAGAGCCACGCCATGTCCCAACCGTCGCGTCCGCAGCCGCTGCCACCCGGGTGGCGCGGCATCGCCCGACTCGCGCTCGACGCGCTCATCGCCGGCTGCATCGCCAGCGGCGTGCTGCTCGTCGCGGCCTTCACCGTCGCCACGCAGGCGCACGCGTCGGCCGCGGCACCGATGCACGCATCGCTGGTGCTGGGCGACGCCGGCAACCCGCCGCTCGACGCGCCGCTCGTCGCCACCGAGGTCGACGTCGCCGTCGCCGGCGTCGTCGCACGCACGACGGTGACGCAGCACTTCATCAACCCCACCGGGCAATGGCGCGAGGGCCTCTACACGTTCCCGCTGCCGGACCGCGCCGCGGTCGACCAGTTGCACATGCAGGTCGGCGAGCGCGTCGTCGAAGGCGAGATTCGCGAGAAGGAGGAGGCGCGCGCGACCTACGCGAAGGCCAAGGCCGCCGGCATCAAGGCGTCGCTCGTCGAGTCGTCGCGCCCCAACCTCTTCAGCGCGCGCGTGGCGCACCTCGGGCCCGGCGAGACCGTGACCATCACGATCGAGTACCAGGAGACGCTGCACTACGACCAGGGGTCGTTCTCGCTGCGTGTCCCGCTCGCGGTGACGCCGCGCTATTCGCCCGGCTCGCCGCCCGATGCCATCGACGGGGCTGCCGGATTTCGCGCGCTTGCGCTCGCCGAACTCGACGATGACGACGACGCGATGCCGCCGGCGCCGTACCTCGCGCCCGGATCGCCGCCGGCCAATCCGGTCAAGCTGCACGTCAGCGTCGACGCCGGCTTCGCGCTTGCCGGCATCGCGAGCGCGAGCCACGCGATCGCCGTGAAGGAGGACATCTCGCATCGCTACGACGTCACGCTCGCCGACGACATCGTGCCCGCCGATCGCGATTTCGAGCTAGCCTGGCAGCCGGACGTCGGCGCGGCGCCGGGCGCGGCGCTCTTCACCGAGACGCTCGACGGCAAGACCTATGCGCTATTGATGATGATGCCGCCGAGCGATGCGTCGCCCGCGCCGATCGCGCCGCGCGAGGCGACCTTCATCGTCGACACGTCGGGCTCGATGGGCGGCGCGTCGATCGAGCAGGCGCGCGAGGCGGTGCTGTTCGCGCTGGCACGTCTCCGGCCGGGCGATCGTTTCAACGTCATCGAGTTCAATTCGGTGACGCGTCCGCTGTTCGGCGCGCCGATGCCCGTCGACACGACGACGCTCGCGAGCGCGCAGCGCTTCGTGCGGGGATTGAAGGCCGACGGCGGCACCGAGATGAAGCCTGCCCTCGAGGCGGCGTTCGCGGCGCCGCCGGCCGACGGCTTCGTCCAGCAGGTGGTATTTCTTACCGACGGCGCCGTCGACAACGAGCGCGACCTCTTGGCGCTGATCGGCGCGCGCGCCGGCAACCGGCGCCTCTTTACCATCGGCATCGGCGCCGGGCCGAACACGTGGTTCCTGCGCAAGGCGGCCGAGGCGGGACGCGGCACCGCGACGTTCATCGGCGACATCCACGACGTCAAGGCGCGGATGACCGCGCTGTACGCGAAGCTCGAGAACCCGGCGTTGACCGGCATAGACGCCGCGTGGTCCGCACCGGTGGACGCCTACCCGCAAAAGGTTCCCGACCTCTATGACGGCGAACCCGTCGTGATGACCGCCGCGTTCGACACGTCGCTCGTCACGCTCTCGCTGACGGCGAAGCGCGGCGAGCGTGCGTACGGCGCGCTGTTGCCGCTCGCCTCGGCGCGGCCCGCGCACGGCATCGCCACGCTGTGGGCGCGCGATCGCATCGAGGCGCTGTCCGACGCGATGGTCGGCGGCGACGCAGCAGTGATCAAGCCGCTGATCGTCAAGACCGCGCTCGATCATCACCTCGTCAGCCGCTACACGAGCCTCGTCGCCGTCGACGTGACGCCGACGCTGCCGGCCGGCGAGTCGAGCATTCCTTCGCCGATGCCGCTCAACCTGCCGGCGGGCTACGACGACGCGACGCTCGGCGCGCTGCCGCAGACCGCGACGCCGGCGCCGCTGCTGCTCGCTCTTGCGGCATTGCTGGCCGCCGTCGCGCTGGCGATGCGCGCGCTTGCCACGCGCCGGCGCGGCGCGACGCTGGCCACGCGCGTGCACGCCGCGCGCCACGTCTGCTGACGCGGGGGTTGCGATGCGCGCGTCACTGTCGATCGGGGAGGACCTTTCGGCCGGGCAGATTGCGCCGACGCATGCTGATGATCGCGTCGCGTCCGCAGGTCCGGCATCCGCCGGAGGTCCGGCCGAGTCTTCCCCGATCGACAGTGGCGCGGCCGCGACATCGCGCTCGCCGCGGAAGCGCATTCGACGGGGCGATGCCGCATGCTCACGCAACGAAGCGGTCGACGCGGCGCGTTCACGCGGCGGATCGGGGGATGCGGCGCGCATGCTGCGCGTCCTCGCCGGGCTGACCCTTGCCGCGGCGCTCGCCGCGTTCGCATGGGGTACGACGATCGTCGGCAAGGCCGCGCTCGGACAGGCACTCCTCGAGCGCGCGTGGCGCGAATCGCGGGCGACGGGCGCCGCGGTCAAGCCGTGGCCCTGGGCGGACATGCACCCGGTCGCGCGGCTGCGCTCGGTGGCGCACGACGCGGACGTGATCGTGCTGGCAGGCGCGACGGGCCGCACGCTTGCATGGGGTCCGGGACAGCTCGACGGCTCGGCGCGCCCGGGCGATGCCGGCAATACCGTGTTCACCGCGCATCGCGACACGCACTTCGCGTTCCTCGCGCACGTGCAGCGCGGCGACGTCCTCGACGTCGAGCGCGTCGACGGCGTCCGCGTGCGCTATCGCGTCAACGCGATGGCGATCGTCGACGTCGGCTCGCTCGCGCTGCGCGCGCATGGCGACGCGCCGACGCTGACGCTCGTGACTTGTTACCCGTTCGACGCGATCGCGCCCAACACGCCGCTGCGCTACGTCGTCAGCGCGACGATCGAAGCACCGGCCGCGTGAACGGCCGGCGCCTGAGCGCTCAGTTGCCCATCTTGGGCGT
>JAICUU010000151.1 GCA_025935675.1 Burkholderiales bacterium | reverse complement strand
GCGCTGCCGCTCGACTTGCATGTGTAAAGCATGCCGCCAGCGTTCAATCTGAGCCAGGATCAAACTCTTCAGTTCAATGCCTGTTTAACTCTTGCAAGACTCACTCGAATGGACCCGGGACCGGGCTTGCGCCCAATCCCTACATCCACGAACCAAAGCCACAAGCCTTGTCAGCCCGCAACCCCAGTTCGCACTTGCGTTTCGTGTGAGCACTACCGTCTTCTGTCAAAACCCCCAGGCTTCACCACGCTCGCGCGCAGCTCCGCCCGGCACCAGTCGACACCAGCGCCCACACCTATCGATTGCCAATTGTTAAAGAGCAGGCTTCCATCCCCATTGCGGCTTGGTTGGCCAAGCGTCACCCGCTGTCTTGCAGGGCGATGCGGGGGTGGACAGCGAAGAATGCAATTATAGGTCCAAATGCCCGTTTTTGCAAGGTTTGCCGCGTAAAAAAGCCAACCGGGCGCTCCGCCCGGCACCCCCCCGAGAACGCCCCTCCAGCGACAGAGCCCGGCCAAGCGTCGCGCCTCGCCAAAATATAATGCGCGGATGACGACCCTCGCGCTGCGCCGGGCGGTTCCGCGAGCCGGCGATCTCGACGCCGCGCTGGGTGGAGACACGCTGGCCGAGCTCGTGCGCCAGTTCAAGCTCCACGGCGACGCATTCCGCATGCACGCGCCGCTGCTCGGTCGCGACGTTTTCGTGCTCTCGCATCCCGATCACGTGCGCCACCTGCTCGTCGACCAGCACGCGCGGTTCGAGAAGGGCATCGGCATCGAGCGCGTGCGCATTCTCCTCGGCAACGGACTGATGACGAGCGAAGGCACGCTGTGGCGCAGCCAGCGCAAGGCGATCCAGCCGGCGTTCCATCGCCTACGCGTCGAGGCGCAGGTTCCCGCCATCGTCGCCGCCAACGAGCGTCTCGCGACGCGCATCGCCGCCGCGGGTGGCGAGCCGTTCGATCTTGGCCGGCACTTGAGCGACATCACCCTCGAGATCGTGCTGCGCGCGCTGTTCGGCGGCACGTACGACGTGCTCGTCGCGCGCGACAATCCGTTCGCGCTTCTCACCGACGAAGCCGAGCGCGACCTCAAGTTCGCGTACGCGCTGCGCAAGCTCGGCGGCCTGCTGCAGGCCGAGATCGATCGGCGACGCGCGCAGCGCGACACCACCCGACACGACGACCTGCTGCAGACGCTGATCGACGCGCGCGATCGCCACAGCGGCGAGCCGATGAGCGATCGCCAGATCCGTGACGAGGTGTTCACGCTCGTCGTCGCCGGCCATGAGACGACCGCGAGCGCGCTCTGCTGGACGTGGTATCTCGTCGCGGGCCATCCGGCAGTCGCGGCCGCGGTTCGCGCAGAAGCCAGCGCCGCGAGCGACGCCGATCGCGCTCGTCCCGCGGCCGACCGATTTCCCCACGCTTATCGGGCAATCGCCGAGGCGTTGCGCCTGTACCCACCCGGCTGGGTGCTGACGCGGCGCGCGCTCGAGGCGACGTCGATCGCCGGCGTCGACGTCGAGCGTGGTGACGACATCCTCGTCTCCCCGTTCCTCGTGCACCGCCACCCGGCGTTCTGGGACGACGCCGAAGCGTTCGATCCGACCCGCTTCGTGCCCGAGCGCGCCGCGGTGCGCCCGCGTTTCGCCTACCTGCCGTTCGGGCTCGGCCCGCGGGCCTGCATCGGCGAGCCGCTCGCGCTCGCCGAGATGCTCGCGCACGTGGTCACGCTCGCGCATCGCTGCGAGCTCTTCCTCGTGCCGGGGCAGCGCGTCGAATGGGACGCGCGCGTCAACCTGCGCCCGCGCTCGACGATCCAATTCACCGCAGCGGCCCGCCGCGCGACATGACGAGCTTTCCCACGCTGCAACACGCGCTCGCCGCGCGCGCCGAAGGCTGCGAAGCGGTCCATTTCATCGCTTCCGGCGACAGCGAGCGCCGCGTCGACTACCGCGCGCTGCGCGCCAACGCGTTGAGGCTCCTGGGCCGCTTCCAGCGCAAGGGCGTGCGCGAAGGTGCGCAGATGATCCTGCTGCTCGACGCGCTCGAGCCGTTCGTCGACGCGTTCTGGGCGTGCATCCTCGGCCGCATCGCGGCCGTGCCGCTCGCCGTCGGCGCCACCGACCAGCATCGCTTCAAGCTCGTGCGCGTCGTCGGGCGCCTCGCGGACCCGTGGCTGATCACCGAGCGCAAGGCGTTCGCCCGCGTCGAAGCGCTGGCGCGCGACCAGGGACTCGACGCCGCGCTCGCGCGCCTCGATGGGCGCGTGCTGTTCATCGACGACATCGCCGGCGACGAGCGCGATGGCATGCCGGTGCCGGCCGCACCCGCCGACCTCGCCTTCATCCAGTTCTCGTCGGGCTCGACCAGCGCCCCCAAGGGCGTGATGCTGACGCATGCCAACCTGATGTCGAACGTCGATGCGATCCTCGCCGCGATCGGCGGCGCGCGCGAAGGCGACGCATCGCTGTCGTGGATGCCGCTAACGCACGACATGGGGTTGATCGGCTTCCACCTCGTGCCACTCGTCGCCGGCCGCTCGCACTGGCTGATGCCGACCGCGCTGTTCGTGCGGCGGCCGGCGCTGTGGATGCAGAAGGCGAGCGAGCATCGCATCAGCGTCACCTGCTCCCCCAACTTCGGCTACGCGCATTTCCTCAAGTCGTTCGATCGCGCGAGCGCCGCGTCGCTCGACCTGTCGTCACTGCGCGTCGTCTTCAACGGCGCCGAGCCGATCGACGCGCGGCTGTGTCGCGAGTTCACTGGCGCGCTCGCGCCCGCCCGCCTCGCCGCGGACGTGATGCTGCCGGTCTACGGCCTCGCCGAGGCGACGCTCGCGGTGACGATCCCGCCCGCGCGTGCGGCGGTGCGTAGCGTGCGTCTCGCGCGCGGGGCGCTCGCCGTCGGCGATGCGGCCGCCGAGCTCGATCCCGACGCCGCGCAGGGCATCGAGTTGGTCAAGGTCGGAACGACGGTCGCGGGTTGCGAGCTCGCGATCGCCGATGCGAGCGGTACGACACTCGCGGACGGCGTCGTCGGCCACGTGCTCATCCGTGGCGACAACGTCACGCAGGGCTATTACGGCGACGAGGCGCTCACGCGAAAGACGATCGATCGCGCCGGCTGGCTCGACACCGGCGACCTCGGGGCGCGCATCGGCGGCGAGCTCGTCGTCACCGGCCGCGCGAGCGAAATCCTGTTCGCCGCGGGGCAGAACCTCTACCCGCACGACCTCGAGGATCTTCTCGCCCGCCACGCCGGGGTGGAAACCGGACGTGCCGCGGTGACCGGCGTGCGAATCGACGGCACGCCGAGCGACGCCATCGTCGCGTTCGTCACGCACAAGGGCAACGCGCTCGACACCTTCGTGCCGACCGCGCTCGCGGTCAGGCGCGCCATCGGCGAGCAGGCGGGCGCCGCCGTTCACGCCGTGGTTCCGGTGCGTCAGCTCCCCAAGACGACCAGCGGCAAACTGCAACGCTTCGCGCTCGCGGATGCTTTCGCGCGCGGCGAATACGCGGGCATTCTCGCCGAGCTCACCGCGCTCGAGTCGGGCACGGCGGCGCCGGGTGCGGCATCAGAGGTCGAGCGCACCCTGCTCGACATCTGCCAGACGCTGCTGCCGGGCCGCGCACTGACGGCCGACGACAACCTCTTCGAGATCGGGACGAGCTCGCTCGCGCTGGCGCAGATCTACGAGCGCGTCGACGCGACGTGGCCCGGCGTGCTCGAGGTCACCGACTTCTTCGATTATCCGACCGTGCGCGCGATGGCCGCCTACCTCGAACGCCAGTCCGCCGCCGCGACGGCGTAACGCGGCGCGCGCGTCAGGCGTACATCGGCTTCGGGTATTTCCACTTGCGATGGATCCACAGCCAGTCGGCAGGGCTCTCGCGAATCTCGGACTCGAGCAGCCGCACGTAGGCCTCGACGATGTCGTGCGCGCCGGCCTTCGCGTACGGCGGCGACGCGATCCGCGTAATGGCGACGCGGTAGCGCCCGCGCGCAATGCGCCGCATGCCGACGAACATCACCGGCGACTTGAGCATCCGCGCGATCGTGTCGGCGCCGACGTAGAACGCGGTGTCGCGCCCCATGAAGCTCGTCCAGTACTTGTCGTCCTGCGCGATCGGCGTCTGGTCGGCGACCATCGCGTAGCAGCGCGGCTCGCCGCGGCGCCGCATCATCTCGACGACGAACGACTTGTACGCAACCGGGGTGCCGCCGAAGCGCGAGCGCCCGTCGCGCAGGAAGTCGTCAAACACGCGCTGCCGCGGCGGCTTGTAGACCGCGTCGATCGGCACCTTCAGCGTCGCACCCGCGGCCAGCAGCAGCCACTCCCAGTTGCAGAAGTGACCGGCGAGCAAAAGTGGCGATTGCCCGCGCGCGACGGCATCGACGATGAGATCGCCGCCCTCGATCGCGACGCGACCCGAAAGCTGCGCGGCGCCGGCACCGTATGCCCACACCGTTTCGGCGAGTACGTCGCCGAGATTGCGGTAGCTCGCGCGCAGGATCGCGCAATGCTCGGCGGCGCTGCGCGCGGGAAACGCCGCGGCGATGTTGGCGAGCGCCACGCCGCGCCGCCAGCGCACCACGTGGAACGCCGCGAAGCGCACCGCGCCGCCGATGGCGTACAGCACGGACAGCGGCAATCGGGTAAGCGCATCGAGCATCCAACGCATCGGGCAGTTCGGGCCTTCCGCGTCGGCGGCGCCGCGAGCGACAGGGCGAGGGCGTGAGGGTAGACGACTTGTCGAGCGCGGGCAACGTCGTCGCGCGCGCGCTTCCACCGCCGGCGGACGGCGTGCATGTCTGGTGGCGCGAGCTCCATGCTGACGATCGCATCGATCCCGGCTTCGTCGCGCTGCTGTCGCAGGCCGAGCGCGCGCGCGCCGAGCGTTTCGGCACGCCGCTCTTGCGCGCGCGCTACGTCGCCGGGCGCGCGACGCTGCGCTTGCTGCTCGGCCGCTGCCTCGGCATCGACGCGGCCGACGTGCCGATCACGCGCGGCCGCCGCGGCCGTCCCTACGTCGAGCGCGACGGCGCGCCCGATTTCAACGTCTCGCATACGCGCGACGCCGCGATCATCGCGCTGTCGACGCGCGGGCCCGTCGGCGTCGACCTCGAGCGCGGCGATCGAAGCGTCGACGCGGCGCGCCTCGCGCGCAAGTTCGCGACGGCGCGCGAGCGCGCCGTGATGGCCGCTCTCGGCGACGACGATGTGCGGCGCCGCTTCCTGCGTCTTTGGACCTGCAAGGAAGCGATGAGCAAGGCGACTGGCGACGGGCTCGCGGCACCGATGGGCAAGCTCGACGTCGACGTCGACGCGAGCGCACTGCGGCTCGTCGATGGTCCCGCGCCCTACGTGCCGGCCGACTGGTCGCTCGTCGCGCTCGACGTGCCGGCGACTCATATGGCGACGGCCGCGCTGTGGCGGCCGTCGACCGGGGAACCGCGCGAGGCTACTTCGCCGGCGCTGCCAGCAGCTCGTTGATCTTCGCTTCGAACGTCGCGTAGGGCATCGCACCGACGAGGCGCACGCCGTCGAGCTGGCCGTTCTCCATCTTGCCGATGACGAACGACGGCGTGCCGTTGACGCCGGCAGCCGTGCCTTCGGCGACCTGCTTGTTGATGTCGGCCGTGTAGAAATCCGAATCGGCGCAGGACTGGAACTTCTTCATGTCGAGCTTCAAGTCGGAGGCATGCTGCGAGATCATTTCCTTCGACAGCTTGTCGGCGTTCGCTATCAGCACGTTGCGCAGCTCCCAGAACTTGCCCTGGTCGCCGGCGCAGCGCGCCGCGATCGCCGCGGGACGCGCCCACGGATGGAAATCCAGCGGGAAGTCGCGCGACAGGAACAGCACCTTGCCCGTGTCGATGTAGTTCTTCTTGATCTGCTCGTACGCGGTGTTGTGGAACTGCTGGCAGAACGGGCACTGCAGGTCGGTGTATTCGATCATCACCACCGGCGCGTCCGCCTTGCCGAGCGAGTAGGCATTGGCGGGGAGCGCCATCGCCACCTTGTCGCTGACGGGCTCCTGCGGCTGTGCCGCCGGTGCGGGCGCCGACATCTTCTCGAGCGCCGCGCGAATCCCCTTGAGCTCGGTCAGGAGCTCCTGGACCTGCTCCTGCGTCATGTCGGCGTTGGCGGGGGGAACCGCGAACGCAAGCGCAGCCGCGGCAATGGTGGCCGCGGTCAATTGCCGGATGATCTTCATGGTCGTCTGGTTTCCTGTGGATGCCCTGTTCGCCGTGCAAGCCGCTTCGCTGTCATCGGCACGATGCCGCGTTTATAAACTGCTGCCTTTCGAGCGCTGACAGCCGACCGACAGGCGGGCGCCGCCATCCGCCGAAGGCTGTCGCCGGCGCGCGACAACCCGGGATCCCGACGTAGCGAGCCACGGGCGACGCCGCGCGCCGAGCCTCCGACCGCGCCGGCGCGAGGAGGTTCAGCGCGACAACATTCGCCACCGGAGAGCATGGCATCATGGCAGCCCATTCCGGAGAGTCGCAATGCCCCTCCCTCGCTTGACATGGATCGCCGCGGCCGTCGTCGCGCTGGCGATCGCCGGCTGCAAGGTCGACACGATCAACAACTTCCCGACGAAGCCGGTTCCGGTCCGCTTCGTCAACCTGATGTCGGACGCGCCCGGGCTCGACGTCAAGAAGGATGGTGACGTCGTCTGGACCAACGTGCCCTTCCCGTCCGCCACGCCTTACCAGACTTTCGAGAACAAGCAGACGCAGTTCGACCTCTACCTGAACGGCGGGACGACATCGCTCGTCAGCATCAGCGGCTCGCTCGCCGCGCAGGCGTCGTACACGCTGGTGGGCTTCGGCGTCGTCAACGCCGCGTCCGCGCTGTTCCAGCAGGACGCGTCCCTCAATCCCAGCCCGGGCAACGCGCAGATCCGCGTGATGGACGCCGCGTACTCGGCGGGTGGCTTGGACTTCTATTTCAACACGCCGCCGAACCAGCCGATCGGCAGCGTGTCGCCGCAGTTCGGCATGGGCTTCGGGGGCTCGACATCGTTCGTGCGCACGAACACCGGCGACTACCAGTTGCGGCTGGTGCGCTCGTCGTCGACGCTCCTCGCGTTCGACTCCGGCACCATCACGCTGCCCGACCAGTCGACGACGGCGTACTACATCTACGTCAAGGACTCGACGCACGCGCCCAACATCCTGCAGCTCGACGTCGCCACGGGTGCGGCCAGCGACCTGCCCAACACACTGGCGGCCGTCAAGGTGGTCAACGCCGCGTTCCAGGCGGGCGCGGTCGACCAGTTCTACGACGGGACCAGCGCGGCCACCAACGTCGCCTATCCCGGCACGACGTCGACGTATTACACGCTGCCGGCGGGCCCGCACACCGTCACGTTCCAGTCACACGCGACGCCCGGCGCCGCGATCGCCACGGCCAGCGAGACGTTCAACGCGTCGACCGACACGACGCTGCTGCTGTCGGGCGCGAACGGCTCGTTGTCGATCACCGCACTGCCGGATCACGACATCGCGCCCCAGTCCGGGACGGCTCGCGTGCGCGTCGTCAACGCATCGCCGGACGTGCCGGCGTTCGATCTCGCCATAGACGGCGAGGTGAAGGCGGCCAACGTCGGCTACACGCAGGCGTCCGCGTACTTCGACACCAGCGACGCCAACCACAAGGTCGAGTTCCGCGTGCCCGGCACGACGACGTCGCTGCTGACGCTCGACTCTCAGCAATTCGGCAGCGGGCAGGTGTCGACGCTGTACCTCGTCGGCCCCGCGGGATCGCTCGCGAAGCTGCTCACGCCGGACAGCGTCTGAGCCATCGGCGGCCGGCGCCCGAGATTGACCTTGCGCACTGATTTGGCGTAGAATTCGCCTTCTGCCGCGGGGTGGAGCAGTCTGGCAGCTCGTCGGGCTCATAACCCGAAGGTCGTAGGTTCAAATCCTACCCCCGCAACCAATTAAACAAGGGCTTGCCGATGGCAGGCCCTTCGTCTTTTCAGGCCTGTGCGTTGTGCCGTCGCGTTCCGAATCGACGGCCCGCAAAGCAAGGAGGCGTTCCGCAGACGGGGCGAGGTGATCCGCTGCGCTGGTTGCCTCCTTTGCGATCCTCTCGCGACAAGTCGGAGACTCTTGCCTCGCTTC
>JAICUU010000392.1 GCA_025935675.1 Burkholderiales bacterium | reverse complement strand
GCGTGCGGATGGCGGTGCGCACCGCGGGCCTGGACACCATCGTCCTCTACCGCGACGGCGACAAGGGTGCGTTCAAGCCGATCATCACGACCGACTACAAGACCGAGGTCAACCCCCTGTTCTTCACCGCGGACAACCGCAAGTTCTACGCGGTCAGCAACCGCGGCCGCGACAAGAAGGCGCTGGTGCTGATCGACCCGCGCAAGCCCGGCGTCGAGCAGGTGCTGTTCGCGACACCCGACGTCGACGTCGCCGGCGCCGACTGGTCGCGTGCGCACAAGCGCGTCACCACCGCCGAATACATCGACGCGAAGCTCGAGCGCCATTTCTTCGACCCCGGCCGCAAGGCGATGTTCGACAAGCTCGCCGCGAAGCTTCCCGGGATGGAGCTCATCCTGCAGAGCACCAACAAGCCGGAGACGCATTTCATCGTCGCGTCGACGAGCGATCGCAGCGCGGGGGCGCGCTACGTCTACGACGCGACGCGCGACACGCTGTCGAAGCTCGGCGACATCAACCCGAAGCTGCCCGAGGCGGCGATGGCGCCGATGCGGCCGATCCAGTACAAGAGCCGTGACGGCCTGACGATCAACGGCTACCTGACGCTGCCGGTGGGACGCGAGGCGAAGGCCCTGCCGTGCGTCGTCAACCCGCATGGCGGTCCCTGGGCGCGCGACACCTGGGGCTTCAATCCCGAGGTGCAGTTCCTCGCCAACCGCGGCTACTGTGTGCTGCAGATGAACTTCCGCGGCTCGACCGGCTACGGCCGCACGTTCTGGGAAGCGAGCTTCGGCCAATGGGGCCTCACGATGCAGGACGACATCACCGACGGCGTGAAGTGGCTGGTCGACCAGGGGATCGCCGATCCGAAGCGCATCGCCATCTACGGCGGCAGCTACGGCGGCTACGCGACGCTCGCGGGCATCACCAGGACGCCCGACCTCTACGCGGCGGCGGTCGACTACGTCGGCGTCGCCAACCTCGTCACGTTCATGAACACGATCCCGCCGTACTGGCGGCCGATGCTGCCCAAGTTCCACGACATGGTCGGCGACCCGGCGAAGGACGCGGCGCGCCTCGCGGATACCTCGCCCGTCAACCACGCCGACCGCATCACGACGCCGCTCTTCATCGCGCAGGGCGCGCGCGACCCGCGCGTCAACAAGGACGAGAGCGACCAGATGGTGGCGGCGCTGAAGAAGCGGGGCGTCGACGTCGAGTACATGGTCAAGGACAACGAGGGTCACGGCTTCCACAACGAGGAGAACCAGTTCGCGTTCTACGGCGCGATGGAGGCGTTCCTCGACAAGCACCTCAAGCCCGACAAGTCGCTGTAGCGGCGATCTCGCCGGCGCTGCGCGTCGCGCGTCGGCCGCCACGTCGTGCGTGAGTCATCGGCGGGTTCTTGCGCAGCTCGCGTCGTGCGGGTGTCATCGGGCGAGGGGTATGCCCGCCTCGCGTCGTGCGCGTGTCATCGGGCGAGGGGTATGCCCGCCTCCGCTTCATACAGCAGGCGCTCCGGCGTACGCACCCGTCCCGCCGCGCACGGAGTGCCAGTTCGCTACGCCAGGGCACGAGGTGCGAAGTGACCTCCGCAGAGCGCTCAGCGTCATCGGGCGAGGGGTATTGCCCCCGGAGCGCCTGGGGGTTGAAGCGGAGGCGGGCATAACCCAAGCCCGATGACACGCGCACGACGCGAGGCGGGCAAACCCCACGTCCCAATACACAAG
>JAICUU010000190.1 GCA_025935675.1 Burkholderiales bacterium | reverse complement strand
GATCCCGATCGCCGGCGACCAGATCACCAACGACATCGCGATGACGCTGCGCACGCCGACCAAGGAAGCGGAGGAGCTCAAGGTGCGCCACGGCTGCGCGCTCCGCCAGCTCGCCAACGCCAACGACTTCGTCGAGGTGCCCGGCGTCGGCGAGCGCGGCCCGCGCAAGCTGTCGCGGCAGATGCTCGCCGAGGTGATCGAGCCGCGCGTCGAGGAGCTTTACACGCTCGTGCAGGCGGAGCTGCGCCGCTCGGGATTCGAGGAGCTCCTGTCGTCCGGCATCGTGCTGACCGGCGGCACGGCGCTGTTGGGCGGCATGGTCGAGCTTGCCGAGGAGGTGTTCCACCTGCCGTGCCGCGTCGGCTCGCCGGCGTACACGGGCGGGCTCGCCGACGTCGTGCGCAGCCCGCGCTACGCGACCGCCGTCGGCCTCGTGCTCGAAGGCCGCGACCACTGGCAGCGCGACGAGGAAGCGCGCCAGCAGACCAAGGGCATCGGCGGCGCCGCCGAGCGGATGCGGCAGTGGTTCAAGGCGAATTTTTGAATGCGCGCAAAAGTAAAAACCTACTTTTGCGCGGCTAGGCTTCCTGAAAATCGGTGGCCTCAGTTGGCAAATGAGCACGCGATTTTCAGCGGCAACGGCTACGAAAAAGACCACGGAACGAGAACGACAGGGATCGACGAAACGCAGCAGGCATTGGGCTTTGCATGGGGATCGAAGGCGCCCTTCACGAGCGCCGCACGCTGAATCAACATCGACAGGACGAAAGGAAGGGTAGCGACATGTTCGAAATCATCGACCAGACGACACCGGACGGCGCGGTCATCAAGGTCATCGGCGTGGGCGGCTGCGGCGGCAACGCGGTCGAGCACATGATCTCGCGCGGCCTCACGGGCGTCGACTTCGCGTGCGCCAACACCGACGCGCAGGCGTTGAAGCGCTCGACGGCGCGCACGCAACTGCAGCTCGGCTCGACGCTGACGCGCGGTCTCGGCGCCGGCGCCAAGCCGGAAATCGGCCGCGACGCGGCGATGGAGGATCGCGACCGCATCGCCGAGATGATCGAGGGCGCCGACATGCTGTTCATCACCGCGGGCATGGGCGGCGGCACGGGTACGGGTGCGGCACCGGTGATCGCCGACATCGCGCGGAGCCTCAACATCCTCACCGTGGCAGTCGTCACGCGGCCGTTCAGCTTCGAGGGCAAGCGCCAGCGCGTCGCGAGCGCCGGCATCGAGGAGCTCACCAAGAAGGTCGACTCGCTGATCGTGATCCCCAACGACAAGCTCATGGAGGTGCTGGGCGACGACGTGTCGGTGCTCGACGCCTACGCGGCCGCCAACGACGTGCTGTGCGGCGCCGTGTCGGGCATCGCCGAGGTGATCAACAACCCGGGCCTCGTCAACGTCGACTTCGCCGACGTGCGCACGGTGATGGGCGAGGTCGGCATGGCGATGATGGGCTCGGCGACCGCCGAAGGCCCCGAGCGCGCGCGCAACGCGGCGCACGAGGCGGTGAAGAGCCCGCTGCTCGAGGACGTCAACCTCGCGGGCGCACGCGGCGTTCTCGTCAACATCACCGCGTCGTCGGGGCTCAAGATGAAGGAGTACCACGACGTGATGAACACCATCAAGGAGTTCACCGCGGACGACGCGATGGTGATCGTCGGCACGGTGATCGACGACACGATGGACGCGGCGCTGCGCGTGACGATGATCGCCACCGGCCTCGGCGGCGCCACCGTGCAGCAGCGCGGCGAGAAGCCGCGCCTCGAGATGGTGGAGAAGGTCGTCGAGCGCACGGGCACCGACAACGCCGGCTACATGATCTCGGAGACCGTCGACTACGACAAGCTCGACCAGCCGGCCGTCGTGCGCCGGCGCTCGAGCGCGCTGTCGCCGCAGTCGGCGGCGTTCGACGCGTCCGACATCCCGGCGTTCCTGCGCAAGCAGGCGGACTGACCGCATGCGACCGACGTCACGCGCGTTCCTCGCGTCGCCCGCCGGCGATGGGAGGGGCGCGCGCGCCGGTCGGATGTCGTTACAAATGCGTCGCCGTGAAGGTCCGGGAAGGGCCGGCTCTCAGCGGAGCGCGTGCTAACATTCGTGCAGTCTCGAGGCCAACAACGCCCATGCTGAAGCAGCGCACGCTGAAGTCCGTCACCCGCACCACGGGCGTCGGCCTGCACACCGGCGCGCGCGTCGAGCTCACGCTGCGACCGGCGCCCGTCGACCACGGCATTGTGTTTTATCGCCCGGATCTCGCCGGCGGCCCGTCGGTCGCCGGCATCGCCGGCAACGTCGGCGACACGCGTCTTTCCTCCACGCTCAATGACGGCCCCGCGTCGGTGTCGACGGTCGAGCACCTGATGTCGGCGCTCGCCGGTCTCGGCATCGACAACCTCGACGTCGACGTCGCCGGTCCCGAGCTGCCGATCATGGATGGCAGCGCGGGGCCCTACGTGTTCCTGCTGCAGTCGGCGGGCATCGTCGAGCAGAAGGCGCCGAAGAAATACCTGCGCGTCACGCGCACCGTCGAGGCCCGCGACGGCGACAAGTGGGCGCGCTTCGACCCGTTCCCCGGGTTCAAGCTCGACTTCGGCATCGACTTCCCGCATCCGGTGTTCGGCTCGGAGAATCGCCACGTCGTCGTCGACTTCGCCGAGCATTCGTACGTGCGCGAGATCGCGCGCGCCCGCACGTTCGGCTTCATGCAGGACGTCGAGGCGATGCGGGCGGCGGGCCTGGGCCTGGGCGGCAGCCTGCAGACGGCGATCGTCCTCGACGAGACCAAGGTCCTCAACAGCGAGGGCCTGCGCTTCGACAACGAGTTCGTCCGCCACAAGGTGCTCGACGCGATCGGCGATCTCTACCTGCTCGGCCATCCGCTGATCGGCCAGTACAGCGCCTTCAAGACCGGCCACGCACTCAACAACAAGGTCGCGCGCGCGCTGCTCGCCGACCCCGGCGCATTCGAAGTGGTGACGTTCGCCGCCGAGGCCGACGTGCCGGCGGCGTTCCAGGGCTGGCAGCTTTCCGCGGCGTGATGCCGCGACGCGCGGTCCCGGCGACCCGCGTGCGGGCCGCCTGCGCGTCGGCCGGCCCGGTGTCGTCGGCGTGATCCTCGTCCGCCTGCTGCTCGCGCTGGCGCTGGCGACGATCGGCGTGTCGCTGTTCCTCTATTTCGTCAAGAAGGATCGCCGCTACCTGCGCTTCGTGCTGCAGGTGGCGAAGTTCACGGTGTTCGTGCTCTTGATCGTCTTCCTGCTGTTCGCCGCGGAGCGGCTCCTGATGCCGGTGGTCGGGCCGCTCGTGTAGCGCGCCTCAGACCTTGTCGACGACGCGCTGCCATGTCTCGTCGAGGTGGCGGGCGATCACCGCGGCGAGGCGCGTCGCATCGCGCGCCTCGAGCGCCGCGATCATCTCCTCGTGCTCGGCGACCGCGCCCGCCCACTTTTCCGGCTCCTCGTTGCCGATGAAGCGGATGCGCTTCAACCGCGCCTGGATGACCTGGTGCATCGACGCGAGCAGCGCGTTGCCGGAGAGCTGCGCGATGCCCGAGTGGATCGCCTGGTTGCGACGGTAGTACTCGAGGCGGTTGCGCGCGCGATAGAGCTCCATCATCTCGTCATGCACGCGGCGCAATGCGGCGATGTCCGCGTCGCTGGCGTTGCGGCAGGCGAGTCGCCCGCCGAGCGTCTCGATCGCGCCGAGCACGTCGAGCATGTCGCGCACGTCTTTCTGCGTCAGCCTGCGCACGATGGCGCCGCGACCCGGCACCAGCTCCAGCAGGCCCTCGCTGGCCAGGAACTTGAGCGCCTCGCGCAGCGGCGTCCGCGACACGCCGAGCGCCTTGCCGAGCTGGCCTTCGTGGATGCGCGTTGTGGGCGCGAGCTGGCCCTCGATGATCATGTCGCGGATGCGCTCGACGAGCTCGTCGTGCAGCGGACGGCGCGCGACCGGCGCGATCGGGTCGCGGGCGGACCCGGCCGAAGGCGCAGGGGCAGCGGGAGGCGCGTTCGGCGTGCGGGCGCGGGGAGCCGGCGGCGGGTCCGAAGGCATTCGTTGACTTTACCATGTCCGGCGGTTAAGGTGCATGCTGCATGCAGCATGCAGGAAGGTGATTTCAGTCAGGGGCGCGCCCCCTTCGCTACGCCAACCTGTCGCGGCCGATTCTGCAGCCAGCGCCAACCCCTCGCCGGAGATCGACGTTTGCCCGCCAAGCCCCACCTCGATGACCCCCGCCCTTTGATCGCGCTTGCGATCGGCGACCCTGCGGGCATCAGCCCCGAGCTCACCGCCCACGCCCTCGCGCTCGATGACGTCCGCGAGGCGGCGCGCCTCGTCGTCATCGGCGACCGGCGCGTGCTCGAGGCGGGTGCGAAGGTCGCGAAGGTCGACCTCGATATCGAGTGGAGCGAGCCCGTTGCGCCGCTCGCCGCATGCGCTCGCCCGCAGTTCCTCGACTTGGGCCACCTCGACCCCGCCACGGTCGAGCGCGCACGCGCGACGCGGGAGGGCGGCGAGTTCGCGCTCGCCAACTACCGCACGGCGCTCCTGCTCGCCCGCGAGGGCCGCGTCGACGCCGTCAGCTTCACGCCGTTCAACAAGTCGGCGATGCGCGCGGCCCATGCGGGCTACGACGACGAGATCGGCTATTCGCTCGGCGTGCTTGGGCTACCCGGCCCGGCGAGCGAGTTCAATATCCTCGAAGGTTTGTGGAACGCGCGCGTGACCTCGCACATCCCGCTTGCGGCGGTGGCGTCGCAGGTCACCGGGCCGCGCGTCGTCGACGCGATCCGCCTCACCGCGGCATCGCTGCGCGACGCCGGCATCGCGACGCCGCGGATCGCCGTCGCGGCGCTCAATCCGCACGCCGGCGACGGCGGCAACTTCGGCCGCGAGGAGATCGACGTGATCGCGCCGGCGGTTGCCGCCGCGCGCGCCGAGGGCATCGCCGCGGACGGCCCGTTCCCGTCCGACACCGTGTTCGTGCGCGCGCGGAACGGCGCGTTCGACGCGGTCGTCACGATGTACCACGACCAGGGCCAGATCGCGATGAAGCTGATGGGATTCGACCGCGGGGTCACGCTGATGGGCGGCTTCCCGTTTCCGATCACCACGCCCGCGCACGGCACCGCATACGAGATCGCGGGCAAGGGCGTGGCTAACATCGGCGCCACGCGCGCCGCGCTGCTCTTGGCGGCGGCGATGTCCCGGCGGCAACGGCATGTGCCGGCTGGCGGCGTCGCGGCCGCGCGATAACACCACCACGTCCACGAGGAGGAGTAACGATGCGCACTGCAACCGTGAAGAAATTCCTGACCGCCATCGCCGGCGCCGGCGCGCTGGCATTGGCCACGAGCGCCGCCGCGGCGTGGCAGCCGAGCGAGCCGATCGAGTTCGTCGTCACCGCCGGCGCCGGCGGCGGCACCGACATGTTCGCGCGCACCGTGCAGGCGATCGTCGTCAAGTACAAGCTCTCCGAGCAGCCGATCGTCATCCTCAACAAGGGCGGTGGCAGCGGCGCCGAAGGGTTCCTCTACGGCAAGTCGGCGGTCGGCAACCCGCACCGCGTGACGTTCGGCACCAACAACGAGTACCTGCTGCCGCAGATCGCCAAGCTCGCGTGGAAGGGCGACGACTTCACGCCGCTCGCGGCGATGGCGCTCGACGAGTTCATCCTGTGGGTCAAGGGCGACTCGCCGTACATGGATGCGAAGTCGTACATCGCGGCGGTCAAGGCGAAGCCCGACACGTTCAAGATGGGCGGCAGCCAGGCGAAGGACACCGACCAGACGCTGACGAGCCTCATCACCGCCGCCACCGGCGCAAAGTTCCTCTACGTGCCGTTCAAGAGCGGCGGCGAGGCGGCGGTGCAGCTCGCCGGCGGCCACATCGATTCCAACACCAACAACCCGAGCGAGAGCATCGGCCAGTGGAAGGCGGGCCAGGTGCGCGCGCTGTGCGTGTTCTCGCCGAAGCCGCTCGCGACGGGCCCCAAGATCACGGCCACCGAGTCGTGGTCGGATGTGCCGCCGTGCAAGGATTCGGGCATCGCGATCGACCAGTACCAGCAGCCGCGCACGCTGTGGCTGCCGAAGGACGTCCCGGCCGATGCGGTCGCCTGGTATGTCGCGCTGCTCGACAAGGTGCGCGCGACGCCGGAGTGGCACGCGTACATCGAACGCACCGCACAGACCGATCGCTTCCTCACCGGCGCCGACCTCAAGGCCTTCATCGCCGACAACGACCAGAAGTCGCGCAAGGTGTTCGAGCAGGAAGGCTGGTTGATCCACTGACGCCGCGGCCCGAAACTGGCGCTTGTCGCGGCCGCCTTGGCGGCCGCGACCCGGCGCCTCGATGAGCGGCCGCCCGCGCGGCCGCGACGCCTTCGCCAAACGACCATGCCCGCGAGCCCGCCCAAGCACGTGTCGCGTCTCGCGGCTGAGATCGTCGCCGCGCTGCTGACGCTCGCGCTGGGGATCGCGATCGCCGCCGG
>JAICUU010000331.1 GCA_025935675.1 Burkholderiales bacterium | reverse complement strand
TCTACGCGATCGTGCTCGCGGCGGCGTTGCTACGGCAAGTGCCAGGCGCGGCGACGTTGGCGGGCGGCGCGCTGATCGTCGCCGCGGCGTTCGTGGCGACGCGTCGCCGCGACGCCCCCGTGCCGCTCCCCGGCTGAAACCAACCGCGTTTGCTAGCATCGAACCTTCCATCGGCGGGCAATTCGAGGACGAGAAGCATGCAGATCGGCATCGTCGGACTGGGCAGGATGGGCGGCAACATGGCGCGGCGCCTTTCACGCGGCGGCGTGCGCGTGACGGGCTACGATCCCTCGGCCGCGGCGGCGCAGGCGCTGGCCAAGGAGGGCGCGATCGAGGCCGCGGCGTCGCTGCAGGCGCTGGCGGCCGCGCTGCCCATGCCGCGGGTGTTCTGGATGATGGTGCCGGCGGGCGATGCCACGGAGACGACGTTCGAGGCGTTGCTCGCGCTCGCGTCGCCCGGCGATCTCGTCGTCGACGGCGGCAACGCGCACTACAAGGATTCCGAGCGCCGCGCCGCCGCCGCGCTCGCGCGCGGCATCGAGTTCGTCGACTGCGGCGTGTCCGGCGGCATCTGGGGGCTCGAGGAAGGCTACGCGCTGATGTTCGGCGCGAGCGACACGGCGGCGGCGCGGATGGCGCCGATCGCGCGCGTGCTCGCCCCTGCGCCCGATCGCGGCTGGCTGCGGTGCGGGCCGCCCGGCAGCGGACATTTCGTCAAGATGATCCACAACGGCATCGAGTACGGGATGATGCAGGCGTTCGCCGAGGGCTTCGCGCTGATGCGCGGCAAGGAGTCGTTCAAGCTCGACGTCGGCGCGATCGCCGAAGCGTGGCGCCATGGCAGCGTCGTGCGCTCGTGGCTCCTCGACCTGACGGCCGAGTTCCTCGCCAAGGATGCGGAGCTCGCCGGCGTCGCGCCGGTCGTCGCCGATTCGGGCGAAGGGCGCTGGACCGTCAGCGAGGCGATCGAGCAGGGCGTTCCCGCGCCGGTGCTGGCGATCGCGCTGATGAACCGCTTCGACTCGCAAGGCAAGGGCGACTACGCAGCCAAGCTCCTCGCGATGATGCGCAAGGGCTTCGGCGGCCACGCGGTGACGCGCACGCCATGATCATCGTCGTGATGGGCGTCAGCGGCAGCGGCAAGACGACCATCGGCGAGGCACTCGCGAGCGCGCTGGGCTGGCGCTTCATCGAGGGTGACGACTACCACCCGCCGGCCAATGTCGAGAAGATGCGCGCCGGCCATCCGCTGACCGACGCCGACCGCGCGCCATGGCTCGCGCGCCTCGTCGAGGTGATGCAGGCGATCCTCGCGCGCGGCGAATCGGCGGTGATGGCGTGCTCGGCGCTGCGCGAGGCGTACCGCGCGAAGCTCGCCGAGGCGGGCGACGTGCGCTTCGTCTACCTCGCCGGCGATTTCGCGACGATCGCCGCGCGCATTGCCGCGCGCCATCACAAGTACATGCCGGCGAGCCTCCTCGAGAGCCAGTTCGCGACGCTCGAGGAGCCCGACGACGCGGTCGTCGTCGACATCCGAGAGGACGTCGACGCGCAGGTGGCTGCGATCGCCGATGCGCTGGTGCCCGGGCAGGCCGAGATCGCCGCGCCGCCGCGCTCGCACGCGGATGCGGAGGCGGCGCCGGCCGAGGCGCCGGCGACGCGCGCTGTGCGCGCCGGGCGCGATCCGTCCCGCTACTTCGGTGCGATCAACACGCCGGTGTTCCGCGCCTCGACGATCGCCTTTCGCGACGTCGCCGAGCTCGAGCGCGCGGAGCGCGGCCAGCGTGCGGCGGAAGAGGGCCCCGCGTATGGCCTGCACGGCCTGCCGACGGTGACCGACCTGCAGCACGCGCTGGCGGAGCTCGAGGGCGGCGCCGCCGCATTCGCCGTGCCGTCGGGTTTGACCGCCACGACGCTGCCATTCCTCGCGTTGTGCCGCGCCGGCGACCACGTGCTCGTCACCGACTCCGTGTATTTCCCGACGCGGCGGTTTTGCACGACGACGCTCGCGCGTTTCGGCATCGAGGTCGAGTTCTACGACCCGCTCGCGGGCGGCGCGATCGCCTCGCGGCTGCGCGACAACACGCGCGTGGTCTTCGTCGAGTCGCCGGGCTCGCTGACGTTCGACGTGCAGGACGTGCCGGCGATCGCGGCGGCAGCGCATGCACGCGGCGCCTTCGTTGTCGCCGACAACACCTGGGCGACGCCGCTGTGCTTCCGCGCGCTCGACCACGGCGCCGACGTGTCGGTGCACGCGGTCACCAAGTACATCGGCGGCCACTCCGATTTGATGCTCGGCGTCATCGTCGCCAACGACGCGACGCGCGGCGCGATTCATCGCCAGTGGACCGATCTTGGCGTCACCGCGTCGAGCGATGACGCCTGGCTTGCGCTGCGCGGCCTCAGGACGCTGCCGACGCGCCTCGCGCGCCACGCCGGGAGCGCGCTCACGATCGCGCGCTGGCTCGCGGCACGCGCGGAGGTGGCCGAGGTGCTGTACCCGGCGCTGCCGGGCGCGCGCGGCCATGCGCTGTGGAAGCGCGATTTCACCGGCGCGACGGGGCTGTTTGGCGTGGTCCTTCAGCCGGTCGACAAGCCGCGCGTCGACGCGTTCCTCGATGCGCTACGGGTGTTCGCGCTGGGCTGGAGCTGGGGCGGCTTCGAGAGCCTGGCGATCCCGGTGCGCAACGCCCGCGCGCGGATGCTGGCGCCGTTCGACGTCGCGGGGCCGATGCTGCGCCTGTCCATCGGCCTCGAGGATCC
>JAICUU010000081.1 GCA_025935675.1 Burkholderiales bacterium | reverse complement strand
GCCGAGGCACGCGCCAGCGCGCCGCTCGTGATCGCGGTCGCGCTCGCCGCCGCGCCCAGCGTCTGCACCATCGTCGCGTAGCGCACCGGCAGGTCGCCTCGGTCGGCAGCGGTGCGGTCGAGCGCCTGCAGCATCCGCCGCCCGGCGTCCTTCGCCGCGCCGCGCGGCCGCGCGAGCGCGTCATCGACGGCGGGAACGCCGAACAGCGCGTCGACCTCGGGCAGGAGCGGCGCCAGCGCATCGCAGCCGCGCAGCACCTCGATCATCCGCGACGGCGTCGCCTCGGCGAGGCCGATCGCGAGCTCGCGCCAGACACGCTCCGGCGAGATCGTCGCCAGCTCGCCGGACGCGGCGATCCGCTTCATCAGCGCGCGCGTCGCCGGCGCGACGCGGAAGCCGAAGCGCGCGGCGAAACGCGCGACGCGCAGCACGCGCAGCGGATCCTCGGCGAACGCCGGCGATACGTGGCGCAGGATGCCGCGCGCGAGGTCGTCGCGGCCGTTGAACGGGTCGATGATCGTGCCCGACTCGTCGCGCGCCATCGCGTTGATCGTGAGGTCGCGGCGCGCGAGGTCCTCCTCGAGCGTGACGTCGGGCGACGCGAAGAACTCGAAGCCGCGGTAGCCGGTGCCGTGCTTGCGCTCGGTGCGCGCAAGCGCGTGCTCTTCGTGCGTGTCGGGATGCAGGAACACCGGGAAGTCGTTGCCGACCGGCCGGTAGCCGGACGCCATCATCATCTCGGGTGTCGCGCCGACGACGACGAAATCGCGATCGGCGATCGCGCGCCCGAGCAGCGCGTCGCGCACCGCGCCGCCCACCTCGTAGACGCGCACGTCGCGTGCGAGCTTGCCGGGCATCGGTGCGCGCGGCCGGCCGGCGGCGCCGTCAGTCGCGCCCGACGCGCGCGCGGAAAACGTCGTACTCGCTGCGCGCAGCACCCGGGCCGAGCCACGACGGCGCGAGCGCCGCGAATGGCGTCGGCTCGACGCCGAACACCGCCGGGAACGGCGCCGCGCAGACGGCGGGCACCGACAGCGACGCGAGGTTGTCGCGCGTCAGGAGCTTGCCCGGAAGGCGCTCCAGGACCGCCGCCAGCAGCCGCGCGAGGCCGTCGGGCAGCGGGATGACCGCGCGCGGCCGGCCGGCGATGTCGAGCGTGGTGCGCACGAGCGACGCGAGCGTCATCGCCTGCGGCCCGCAGAGCTCGTAGCGCTGCAGGATCGTCGCGTCGAGCGTAAGCGCGCGCGCGATGCACCACGCCACGTCTTCGACCCACACCGGCGCGAGCTCCGCATTCGCGCCGCCGAGCGGCAGCGGCATTCCGAAGCCCGCGAGGCCGACGAACATCGACGTCAGGCGATCGCCGCGCCCGAACACCACGTTCGGCCGGAAGACCGTCCACGCGAGCGACGAGGCCGCGACGATCGCCTCGGCTTCCCCCTTCGAGCGCAGGTACTTCGACGGCGCGTCGGGCGCGGCGTTCTGCGCGCTCATGTGCACGTAGCGGCGCACGCCCGCCGCTTCGCAGGCGGCCACGATGTCGCGTGCGAAGTCGACGTGCACGTGCGCGAACGTCGCGCGGCCGGACTCGTTGAGGATGCCGACGAGGTTGAGCAGCGCGTCGGCGCCGCGCAGGAGGCGCACGAGCTTGGCGGGCACGGTGACGTCGCATTCGACGACCTCGACCGTCGGCAAGAGGTAGAGCTCGCGCGCCCGGTAGCGGCGACGCGTCGGCACGATCACGCGGTGGCCGGCGGTGGCGAGCCGCGCGACCACCTCGCGGCCGATGAACCCGCTGCCGCCGGCGACGACGATCGTCAGCGGCATCGCGTCAGCGTCCGGTGCCCAGCGCCGCGGTCGTGGTGCGCGGCATGATCGTGCCGAGGCGCGTCGTCAGCGTCGGCAGCGTCGACGGGGTGGCCGGATCGTGCTCGCCGGCGAGGATCGTCGCGTAGTACATCGTGTTGGCGAGGACCTTCTTCACGTAGTCCCGCGTCTCGCTGAACGGGATCGTCTCGACCCAGATCGCCCCCTCGAGCGCCTGCGGCGGCCGCCAGCCGGCCGCGCGGCGCGGTCCCGCATTGTAGGCGGCGGCGGCGAGCGCGGGCATGCCGTCGAGGCGGTCGAGCCAGTACTTGAGATAGAACGCGCCGAACTCGGCGTTGACGTCGATGTCGGTGATCGCGTCGGCACGGTAGTTGCCGCGGTTCAACTGCTTCGACACCCAGCGCGCGGTCGGCGGCATCAACTGCATCAGCCCCATCGCGCCCGCCGACGACACGATGTCGGGGACGAAGCGCGACTCCTGCCGCGCGACGCCGTAGAGCAGCGGCGCCTCGATGCCCGTCGCCCGCGCCGCCGCGTCGAACTGCGCCTCGAACGGCGTCGGGTAGCGCAGCCTGAAGTCGTGCCGCGAGCGCGTGCGGTCGGCGGTGTTGATCGAGCGGTCCGGCAGCCCCGCACGGCGCGCGAACTCCGCGGCATGGAGCAGCGTCACGTCGTCCATGCCGCGCACGACCGACGCCCATTCGCGGATCGACTCCGGGCGCATGCCGAGCGCCGCGAGCTTGACCGCGCGTTGGACATCGTCGCGCGCGCCGAAGTCGACGAGCCACGCGTCGCTCGGCGTGGCCGGCACGCTCGCGAGCGACGGTCGGCGTCCGATCGCCTCGGCGGCGAGGATCGCGTAGAAGCCGTTGCCGTCGGCGAGGGCGGCGTAGATCGGCGCCGCTTCCTCCGGCTTGCCGGTCGCCGCGAGCGAGCGCGCGCGCCAGTAGCGCCACGCCGCGTCGTCGGCCATCGCAGGCGGCAGCACATCGAGCGCGGCGATCACCTCGCGCCAGTCGCCGGCGCGCAGCGCCGCGCGCACGTGCCACGCGCGCTCGTCGGCGCTTTCGCGCGCGACGTCGGCGTCGCGGTACCACGCGAGGGCGTCGGGCTCGAGCGAGCGCGCGCCGAGGTAAGCCAGGCGCGCATTGCCATAGCCGCGCGCCTCCTCGGGCAACCGCGGCCGCCACTTGATCCACGCCGCGTGCGCGGCGACGACGTCGGCGCGCGCGGCACGCTCGAGCGCGTAGAGCGCGAGCATCCGCCCCGACGGCCGCTTCCAGTCGAACTGGCCGCGCTTCAGCACGCCGAGCGGGTCGCGCTCGACGGTCGCGAACGCCGGGCCCGTGACGCGCGCGTTGCCGGGGAGCGCGTCGGCGAGGGTGCGCACCAGCCGCCAGTTCGCATTTTCCGCGGCGAGGCGGATGCGCGCCTCGCGGTCGGCCGGATCGATGACCCCGCGCGCGATGAGCTCGGCGAACAGCGGCTCGCAGGCATCGGGCGTCGTCTGTCCCGTGAACCACAGCGGTTTCGCCTCGGCGAGCGCGGCGTCACCGTCGCGCTGGCGGTGGTACAGGACTGCGTCGCAGGCGAGCTCGGTGTCCGGCGAGGTGCGCGGCGGGTACTCGCGCGCGAACGCCGCCCAGTCGCCGGCGCGCGCGCGCGACTTCAGCCAATCGACGGCGAGCCGATCGGCACCCGGCGTGCCGCTCCATTGCCTCAGGAACGCCGTGACGACGGCCGGATCGGCGCCGTCGACGCCGAGGTCGAGCTGCCACATCGCGACGTACGGCGCGAGCACGTGGCCGGCCGCGCGCGGCGCGATCTTCGCGAGCGCGGCGGCGTCGCCCTTGTCGAACGCGGCCTTGGCGGCGAGGACATCGGCGTCCGACGCCGGCTGCGCGCAGGCCGGCGCCGCGAGCAGCGCCGCGACGACGACGATGCACGCCGTGCGCAGCTGATGCAGGAAGGTACCGAAACGATCGATTGCATGCATGGCCGTCATTGTCGGCGATTCGCGCGCGGACGTACAACCACGCCGTTGCAACGAGCGTGCCGGCGGCGTCGGGCACGTGGTGCCGATGCTAAGATTGCGACAGCGTCCGCGTCCCTCGCGGATGGGAGCGCATCGATGGCACAGCGCAAGTCCGCGACGCCGAGAGTCGGCGTCGTCATGGGCAGCGACAGCGACTGGGAGACGCTCCGGCACGCTGCCGCCGAGCTCGACGCGTTCGGCGTCGCCTACGAGGCGCGCGTCGTGTCGGCGCACCGGATGCCCGACGACCTGTTCGAGTACGCCGAGGATGCGGGCCCGCGCGGACTGCGCGCCATCATCGCCGGCGCCGGTGGCGCCGCGCACCTGCCCGGCATGCTCGCCGCCAAGACGACGGTGCCGGTGCTGGGCGTCCCCGTCGCGTCGAAGTATTTGCGAGGCGAGGATTCGCTGTACTCGATCGTGCAGATGCCGAAGGGCATCCCCGTCGCGACGTTCGCGATCGGTGAAGCGGGCGCCGCCAACGCGGCGCTCTTCGCGATCGCGCTGATCGCCGCCGGCGATGACGCGCTCGCGAAGAAGCTCGCCGCGTTTCGCGCGCGGCAGACCGCCGCGGCACGGGCGATGCGCGTGCCGCCGCCGGCCCGGCCGGCCTGACACCCGGGATCGCGGTGACGGCGCCGATCGCCCCGGGCGAGTGGCTCGGCCTTCTCGGCGGCGGCCAGCTCGGCCGCATGTTCGCGATGGCCGCGCAAAGCCTGGGCTTCCGCGTCGCGGTGCTCGATCCCGCGGTCGACGGCCCCGCGGCCGCCGTCGCCGACCGCCACATCCACGCCGATTACCTCGATGTCGCGGGCCTCGCGCGCCTCGCCGCTACCGCGCGTGCGGCCACCACCGAGTTCGAGAACGTGCCGGCCGCGTCGCTCGACATCCTCGCGCGCCGATGCCGCGTCGCGCCGTCGGCGGCGAGTGTCGCGATCGCGCAGGACCGCATTCGCGAGAAGGCGTTCATCGTTGCGCAGGGCATCGCCGTGGCGCCCTACGCGGTGCTGCAGTCGCGCGACGACGCAGCGCATGTTGCGGCCGATCTCGTGCCGGGGATCGTCAAGCGCGCGCGGCTCGGTTACGACGGCAAGGGCCAGGCGCGCGTCGCCGACGCGGGCGCGGTGGCAGCCGCCTTCGATGCGCTCGGCGGCGTGCCCGCGGTGCTCGAGCGCTTCATCGACCTTGCCGCCGAGGTGTCGGTAATCGTCGCGCGGCGCGAGCGCGGCGACGCCTGCACGTGGCCGGTCGCCGAGAACCGCCATCGCGACGGCATCCTCGACGTGTCGATCGTGCCGGCGCGCATCGACGCCGCGGTCGCGGCGCGCGCTCGCGACACGGCGATCGCGATCGCCGAAGCGCTCGACTACCACGGCGTGCTGTGCGTCGAGTTCTTCGTCGCGAAGGACGGCGCGCTCCTCGTCAACGAGCTCGCGCCGCGCCCGCACAACAGCGGCCACTGGACGATCGACGCCGCGGCCACGTCGCAGTTCGAGCAGCAGGTGCGCGTGCTCGCCGACCTGCCGCTCGGCGCGACCGATGCGCACGCGGCCGCGGTGATGGTCAACGTGCTGGGCGACGCGTGGTTCGAGGCCGATGCGCGGCGCGAGCCGGACTGGGCCGCCGTGCTCGCGATCCCTTCCGCGCGGCTGCATCTCTACGGCAAGGCCGAGCCCCGCCGCGGGCGCAAGATGGGCCATGTGACGCTCGTCGCGCCCACGCAGGACGCGGCGCTCGCCGCCGCGCGCGAGGTCAAGCGCGTGTTGGGCATCCCCGGGGGCGTGTGAGCGTGGCAGGTGACGCGCCGCTCGCCGGCGTGCGGGTCGTCGACTTCACGCGCCTTTTGCCCGGCCCTGTCTGCACGCTCTACCTCGCCGACCTGGGCGCCGACGTCGTCAAGATCGAGGACACCGGCGCCGGCGATTACGCACGGGTGCTCGGCGCGCAAGGCGACGCGCCGAGCCTCTTCTACCGCAACGTCAACCGAGGAAAGCGCTCGCTCGCGATCGACCTCAAGTCGCGCGACGGCCATGGCTGCGTGATCGCGCTGGTGAAGCGCGCCGACATCCTCGTCGAGAGCTTCCGGCCCGGCGTCATGGGATCGCTCGCGCTCGGTTACGCGACGCTCGCGGCGCACAACCCGCGGCTCGTCTACGCGTCGATCAGCGGCTATGGACAGGACGGCCCGCGCGCGGCCATGGCGGGCCACGACATCAACTACCTGGGCTACGCCGGCGTGCTCGACGAGATCGGCAGCCGCGGCGGCGCGCCCGCGATTCCCAACCTGCAGGTCGCCGACTTGCTGGGCGGCGCCGCGTCCGCGGCGATCCCGATTCTCGCCGCGCTGTTCCGCGCCGCGCGCACCGGACAGGGCGCGCGCATCGACGTGGCGATGAGCGACGCCGTGCTCGCGCACCAGCACTTCGCGCTGCAGGCGCTCGATCGCGATGGCGCGTCGCGCCCGCGCGGCGATGACCTGCTGACCGGCGGCGTGCCCGCGTACGGCGTCTATCGCACCGCCGACGATCGATACGTCGCCGTCGGCGCGCTCGAGGAGCGCTTCTGGCGGACGCTGTGCACGACCCTCGGCCGCGACGACCTTGCGCCGTGCGGCCTCGCGACGGGCAGCGAAGGCGAGCGCGTGCGCGCGGCGCTCGCGGCGATCTTCGCCGCGCAGCCGCTCGCGCATTGGACCGCGCGCTTCGCCGCCGTCGATTGCTGCGTGACGCCGGTGGCGACGCTCGCGGAAGCGCTCGTCGATCCGCAGTTCGCCGCACGGCGGATGATCGCGCGGCGCGACGACGGCACGCCGTCGCCGGCACCGCCGTGGAAGCTCGACGGCGAGCGCGGCGGTGCGCGCGGCGCGGCGCCGGCGCAGGGCGAGCACAGCCGCGAGGTGCTCGGTGAAGCGGGCTACGATGCGGCAGCGGTCGACGCGCTGGTCGCGCGCGGCGTCGTGCGCGTCAGCCCTTCTTCGCCGCCGGCGGCTTGCGCGTGACGCCGACCGGCAGCGCGCCGATCCGCGCGTATTCGGGATCGCTGTAGCGGCAGCCGTTCGCCGCATACCCGCGCGCCATCTCGGTCGCGTCGGCGCCCCAGAAGAGCTCGCCGTCGATCGCGAGCGTCGGCACGCCGAACACGCCGCGCGCGATCGCCTCGTCGGTGTTGCGGCGGAGCTCGTCCTTGACGTCCTGCGCCGCGATCGCCGCATCGGGATCGCGCACGCCGAGCGACAGTGCGAGCTCGGCCCATTCGATGGGCAGGTCGGGCAGGCGTCCGTCGCGCCAGACGAAACGGAAGATCCCCTGCACGGCGTCGAAGCGCGAGTCGCAGGCGATCGCGAGGCGCAACAGCGGCAGCGGGTTGAACGGGTGCTCGTGCGGGAACTTGAACGGAATGCCGAGGCGCTGCGCCTGCCAATGCGCGAAGCGGTAGGTGAACGCGCGCTTGCCCGCGATCTCGGCGGGGCCCTTGTGCGCGTTCGCGGCGAGGATCGCGCCGAACACCACGGGCTTCGGCCGCGCCTCGAGCGCCGGCGCGGCGGCCGGCAAGAGCTCGCACTGAAGGTACGAGAACGGCGAGACGAAATCGAAGTACCAGTCGGCGATGGTCATCGGTCCTGCTCACGGGCGCGGCGCGCCGGCAGCGCCGCCAGCACCGCGCGCTTGTCACCGGCGCTCATCGTCGACCAGGCCGCGATCTCGTGCAGCGTACGCAGGCAGCCCGTGCAGAAGCTCGATGACGCGTCGAGCCTGCAGACGCTGATGCACGGCGACGGCGGGTCGTTGCCGCGCGCGCCGGGATCGTCGGCGTCACGCATCGAGCGGCGCCTTGGCGTCGAGCGCGCGCGCCACGCGCGACGCCGGCTCGCGGCCGAGCGCGCCGAGGATGAAATGCCCGGCGCGCCGCAATGCCGTCATGTCGACGCCGCAGTCGATGCCGAGCCCCTGCAGCAGGTAGACGACGTCCTCGCTGGCGACGTTGCCGGTCGCGCCCTTGGCGTACGGGCAGCCGCCGAGGCCCGCGACCGAGCAGTCGAACGTCGCGACGCCGGCCCCGAGCGACGCGTAGACGTTGGCGAGCGCCTGCCCGTAGGTGTCATGGAAGTGCCCGGCCAGCCTCTGCACCGGAACTGCCTCGGCGACCGCGTCGATCAGCGCGCGCGTCTTGCCGGCGGTGCCGGTGCCGATCGTGTCGCCGAGCGACACTTCGTACGCGCCGAGCGCCGTGAGCCGAGCAGCGACGTCGCGGACGGCGAGCGCCGACACCTCGCCTTCGTACGGGCACCCCAGCACGCAGGAGATGTAGCCGCGCACGCGGATGCCGTGCGCCTTCGCCGCCGCGAACACCGGCGCCGCCCGCTCGAGGCTCTCGTCGATCGAGCAGTTGATGTTGCGGCGCGAGAACGACTCGCTGGCGGCGACGAACACCGCGATTTCGTCGGCGCGCGCGGCGAGCGCGCCGTCGAAGCCCTTCATGTTCGGCACCAGAACCGGGTACGCGACGCCCGGCTTGCGGCGAATGCGCGCCATGACCTCCGCGGCGTCGGCGAGCTGCGGCACCCACTTGGGCGACACGAAGGACGTCGCCTCGACGGCGGCGAAGCCGGCGTCCGACAACATGTCGATGAGCCGCACCTTGACGTCGGTCGCGACCATCGCCTTCTCGTTCTGCAGGCCGTCGCGCGGACCGACCTCGACGAGGCGCACACGAGCCGGGAGCGCGGATGCCGCCATCGCGTTAGCCCGCCGCCGCGTCGAGATCGACGAGATCGGCGCCTTCGGCGACGCGCTCGCCGACGCGGCAGTTGACGGCGCTCACCGTGCCGTCGTGCGGCGCGACGATCGTGTGCTCCATCTTCATCGCCTCGAGCACGACGAGCGGCGCGGACTTCGTGACCGCGTCGCCCGCCTTCGCCATCACCGCGACGATCGTGCCGGACATCGGCGCGCGCAGGTGTCCGTCGCTGTCGTCGGCCTCTTCGTGCACGGCGAGCGGGTCGGCGCGACGAAGCACGTGGTGCGCGCCGTCGACGAACACGTGCCGCTCGTCGCCGCGCGCGACCACCGTCGCGACGCGACGCACGCCGTCCACGTCGAGCGCGATGCGCTCGCCGCCGGCGCCGACGACGGCCACCTCGTACGCGCGCCCGTCGATCCGTGCCTCGGCGTGCCGATCGTCCTGCGGCGCGAGCGCGACGTGGCGATGGCTGTCGCCTTCACGGTATGCGAACGTGATGCGCCGACCGGCGCTGTTCGGCCACCAGGCGTCGCGGGCGTGCCACGGCGAATGAACGTCGGCATCGAACGCCTCGTGCCGTGGCCGATGCCATTCTGCGACCGCGGCGGCGAGCCACGCGAGGCTCGCGTCGGGCCGCGGCGCGAACAGCGCCTCCTTGTGACGGTCGATGAGGCCGGTATCGATCGTTTCCTCGGCGAACGCGGGCAGCGTCACCACGCGGCCGAGGAACTCCACGTTCGTCGTCACGCCGACGACTTCGCACTGCGCGAGCGCCGCGTGCAGCCGCGCCAGCGCGCCCGCACGGTCGTCGGCATGGACGATCAGCTTGGCGAGCATCGGGTCGTAGTACGGCGAGACCGAATCGCCGGCGCGAAACCCGGTATCGACGCGCACGTCGCGTGTCTCGGCCGGCATCCGCCAGTGCGCGATCGTTCCCGTCGACGGCAAGAAGCCGCGCGCCGGGTCCTCGGCATAGAGCCGCGCCTCGATCGCGTGGCCGTCGAGGCGCACGTCGCCCTGCGCGAGCGGCAGCGGCTCGCCGCGCGCGACGCGCAGCTGCCACTCGACGAGGTCGAGGCCGGTGATCATCTCGGTCACCGGGTGCTCGACCTGCAGCCGCGTGTTCATCTCCATGAAGAAGAACCGGCCGTCCTGCTCGGCGATGAACTCCACCGTGCCCGCGCCGACGTAGCCGATCGCCTTCGCCGCCGCGACGGCAGCCTCGCCCATCGCGCGGCGGCGCTCCGCCGTCATGCCCGGCGCGGGCGCCTCCTCGAGGACCTTCTGGTGACGTCGCTGCACCGAGCAATCGCGCTCGTTGAGATGGAGGGCGTTGCCGAGCGTGTCGGCGAAGACCTGGATCTCGATGTGCCGCGGCGCCGCCAGGTACTTCTCGACCAGCACGCGGTCGTCGCCGAACGCGGCCTTCGCCTCGCGCCGTGCTGCGGCGAGCGCGGCGCCGAAGCCCGCGGCGTCGTGCGCGACCTTCATGCCCTTGCCGCCGCCGCCGGCGACCGCCTTGACGAGCACCGGAAAGCCGATCGCCGCCGCCTCGCGCGCGAGCAGCGCGGGTGACTGGTCGTCGCCGTGATAGCCCGGGACGAGCGGCACGCCGGCCTTCGCCATGATCCGCTTGGCGGCCGACTTCGAGCCCATCGCTGCGATCGCCTCGGGCGGCGGACCGACGAACGTCATGCCGGCGTCGGCGACGGCGCGCGCGAACGTTTCGTTCTCCGACAGGAACCCGTAGCCGGGGTGGACCGCGTCGGCACGTGCGCGCCGCGCGATGTCGAGAACGCGCCCCGCATCGAGGTAACTCTCGCGCGGCAACGTCCCGCCGAGGCTGTAGGCCTCGTCGCAGCATTCGACGAACAGCGCGCCGGCGTCGACGTCGGAATGCACGGCGATCGTGCGGATGCCCATCGCCCTCGCCGTGCGCGCGACGCGCACGGCGATCTCGCCGCGGTTGGCGATCAGGAGCCGCCGGATCGCGCGCGCGGGCTTCGACGACGTCATTGCGCGGCAACCACCGCGGCGTGCGCGCCGACGATGCACCAGATGACGAACAGCACGACCATCGAGGCGACGAACACGGCGAAGCGGTGCATCACCCGGTTGTACGTGCAGTGGATGAGGCTGTGCAGGACGCGCAGCGCCACGTAGAGCCAGGCGAGCACGAGGAGCGGCCACGTGCCGCCATGGAGGGCGATCGCCGCGAGCATCGCCGCATAGAACAGCACCGGCGTCTCGAACAGGTTGCGGAAGTTGTCCGGCGTGCGGTGGTCGTCGAATTTCGCGGCCATGTCGCGCGCCGTGGCGACCGATTGCGGGTGGATGCGGCCGGCACGCATCGCGCGCACGCGCCGCACCAGCAGCACGAGCGCGACGCCGAACGTCAGCAGCACCAGCGCCAGCATCGGGTACACCATCAGCCCGTCGATCGGCCTCAGCATACGGATCCTCCTGGGAGAGTCGTCATCGGCCGCTGCCCGTCGACAGGTGTCCGAACAGCGCCGCGATACGCCGCAACAATGCCCGAATCGCGCGCCACACCTTGGGCAGCAGCCAGATCATCAGGGCGATCAGCACCGCGAGCACGACGAGCGCGGCGAGCGGGTAGGCGAACGTGAGCCACAGCAGCGTGCCGATCGCGAGGTCCTCGCCGAACGACGCCGCCCAGTTGGAGAAGGGCTCGGGCGACGTGTTGATCAGCATCCGGCTGCCGGACTTGGCGAGATGGCTGCCGGCTGCGAGCGAGCCGCCGAGGATCGCGGCGGCGAGCGTCGTCGCCGGGCCCGCGTCGCCGAACACGCTGGCGGCGAGCGCCGCGCCCGCGGGAATGCGCACGAACGTCTGCACGAAGTCCCAGGCCGTGTCGACCCCGGGAATCTTGTCGGCGCAGAACTCGACCACGCACATGAAGCCGGACGCGACGAGCACGTACGGATGCGCGAGCGCGACGAGGCCTCCCGGCAGCGGGATCCAGCCGAGATAGCCGAGGCCGCCGACGATGAACAGCACCGCGTAGAGGCGCACGCCGCTCGCCCACCCCAAGGTCGCCGCGAGCCCGACGAGCTGCCACGTCGTGAGCGAGTCGAGCGCGTGCATCACGCCTGGCCGCGCTTCGGCGGTGGCAGGTGCGCCGCCCACGCCGGCGCGCGCTTGCCGAGGAACGCGGCGATGCCCTCGCGGGCCTCGGGCGACGCGCGCACGTCGGCGATCCTTCGCGCCGTGTCGGCGATCATCGCGTCGTCGATCGGGCCGCGCGCGATCGTACGCAGGAGGTCCTTCGCGGCTGCCTGCGCCGCCGGGCCGCTGCGCATCAGCGCGTCGACGATCGCATCGATGCGCGCGTCGAGCGCATCGTCGGCGACCACCTCGTGGAGGAGGCCGATGCGCGCCGCCTCGTCGGCGCCGAAGCGCTCGCCCGACAGCATGTAGCGCTGGGCCGCGCGCGCGCCGATCGCCCGCACGACATAAGGCCCGATCGTCGAGGGAATGAGCCCGAGCCGCACCTCCGACAGCGCGAACGTCGCGCGCGGCGTGCCGATCGCGATGTCGCAGCAGGCCACGAGGCCGACGCCACCGCCTAAAGCCGCGCCGTGGACGCGCGCGATCGTCGGCTTGCGCAGGTTGGCGAGCACCGCCAGCATCGCCGCCAGCGCACCGGCGTCGGCGAGGTTCTGGTCGTAGTGGAAGTGCGCCATGCGCTTCATCCACGCGAGGTCGGCGCCGGCGCAGAAGCTCACGCCCCTGCCCGCCAGCACGACGACGCGCACCGCCGTGTCGGCGTCGAGCGCGCGCAGCGCGTGCGTGAGCTCGCCGATCAGCGCATCGTCGAAGGCGTTGTGCACGGCCTCGCGCGCCAGCGTGATGCGGGCGACGTCGGCCTGGATGGTGATGTCGAGGGTGGCGCTTGCGTTCATCGCCTACATCCGGAACACGCCGAAGCGCGTCGGCTCGGCGGGCTTGTTCTGCGCCGCCGACAGTGCGAGCGCCAGCACGCGGCGCGTGTCGGCGGGATCGATGATGCCATCGTCCCACAGCCGCGCGCTCGCGTAGTACGGATGGCCCTCGCGCTCGTACTGCGCGCGGATTGGTTCACGGAACGCGGCCTCGTCCTCGGCGCTCCATCGCCCGCCGCGCGCCTCGATGCCGTCGCGGCGAACCGTGGCGAGCACGGTGGCCGCCTGCTCGCCGCCCATCACCGAGATCCGCGCGTTCGGCCACATCCACAGGAAGCGCGGGTTGAACGCGCGGCCGCACATCCCGTAGTTGCCGGCGCCGTAGCTGCCACCGATGATCACCGTGAGCTTCGGCACTGCCGCGCAGGACACCGCGGTGACCATCTTGGCGCCGTCCTTCGCGATTCCGCCGGTCTCGTACTTCTCGCCGACCATGAAGCCCGTGATGTTCTGCAGAAACACCAGCGGCGTGCCGCGCTGCGCGCAGAGCTCGATGAAGTGCGCGCCCTTCTGCGCCGACTCTGAATAGAGCACACCGTTGTTGGCGACAATGCCGACCGGGTAGCCGTGGATGCGCGCGAAGCCGGTGACGAGCGTCGTGCCGTAGCGCGCCTTGAACTCGTCGAGCTCGCTCGCGTCGACGATTCGCGCGATGACCTCGCGCACGTCGTAGGGCTTGCGGATGTCGGCGTTGATGACGCCGTAGAGCTGGTCGGCGGCATAGCGTGGCTCACGCGGCGCGGCGACGTCCTGCGCGACGTCCTTGCGGCGATTGAGGTTGGCGACGATGCGCCGCGCGATCGCGAGCGCGTGCGCATCGTCGCGCGCGAGATGGTCGGCAACGCCGGAGACGCGCGTGTGCACGTCGCCGCCGCCGAGCGCCTCGGCGGTGACGATCTCGCCGGTCGCGGCTTTCACGAGCGGCGGCCCGGCGAGGAAGATCGTGCCCTGGTCGCGGACGATGATCGACTCGTCCGACATCGCCGGCACGTAGGCGCCGCCGGCGGTGCACGAGCCCATGACGACGGCGACCTGCGCGATGCCCGCCGCCGACAGCGTCGCCTGGTTGTAGAAGATGCGGCCGAAGTGGTCGCGGTCGGGGAACACGTCGGTCTGGTTGGGGAGGTTGGCGCCCCCCGAATCGACGAGGTAGATGCACGGCAGGCCGTTGTCGCGCGCGATGTCCTGCGCGCGCAGGTGCTTTTTCACCGTGATCGGGTAGTACGTTCCGCCCTTGACCGTCGCGTCGTTGCAGACGATCACGCATTCGCGGCCGCTGACGCGGCCGACGCCGGTGATGATGCCGGCCGCGTTGATCGTGTCGTCGTACATGCCGTACGCGGCGAACGCCGAGAGCTCTAGGAACGGGCTGCCGGGATCGAGCAGCGCGCGCACGCGGTCGCGCGGCAGG
>JAICUU010000175.1 GCA_025935675.1 Burkholderiales bacterium | reverse complement strand
GTCGCTCGGCAGGTAGTCCTTGCCGTCCGCATAATGCCAGTCGACCATCACCCCCTTGCCGTCCTTGACGGCGGTGCGGCCGACGTAGGCGCCCATCGTCGACTGGTGGTCGAGCGCGCGGAACGTGACCCGGCCGAACGGAGTGTCGACGCCGAGGTTCTGCATCGCCGCGACGAGCTTCGACGTGTCGAGCGAGCCGGCGCGCGCGATCGCCGCGGCGGCGGTCTTGACCGCCGCGTAACCGACCACGGAGCCCAAGCGCGGATAGTCGCGGAACTTCGCCTGGTACGCGTCGAGGAAGCGCTTGTGGGCGGGTGTGTCGATCGCGTACCAAGGGTAGCCCGTCACCCACCAGCCGACCGGCGCCTCGTCCTTCAGCGGGTCGAGGTACTCGGGCTCGCCGCCCAGCAGGTTGAACACCGGCCGATCCTTGAAGAGACCGCGGAGCTCGCCTTCACGGACGAAGCGCGCGAGGTCGGGGCCGAACAGCGACGAGAAGATCGCATCGGGCTTCGCATCGAGCATCGCCTGCACGACGGAACCCGCCTCGATCTTGCCGAGCGGCACCGCCTGCTCGACGAACTCGATGCCGGCGGGCGCGCGCGCGATCATCTGCGCCTTGAACGTCGCGGTCGCCGCTTGCCCATACTCGTAGTTGGGATAGACGATCGCCCAGCGCTTCTTGGCGAGCTTCGCCGCCTCGGGCACGAGCATCGCCGTCTGCATGTACGTCGACGCGCGCAGGCGAAACGTGTACGCGTTGCCATCGTCCCAGACGATCTTGTCGGTCAGCGGCTCGGCGGCGATGAACAGCACCTTGCGCTGGCGCGCGAGGTCCGCGACCGCGAGGCCCACGTTCGATGCGAACGTACCCATCAAAAGCGCCACCTTGTCGCGCGTGACGAGCTCCTCGGCGACGCGCACCGCGTCGCCCGGGTTGCCGGTGTCGTCGCGCGACACGACCTCGATGGGCCGGCCAAGCACGCCGCCCGCGGCGTTGACCTCGTCCTGCGCGAGCTGCATTCCCTTGCGGTAGGGCTCGAGGAAAGACGGGAATTGCTTGTAGCTGTTGAGCTCGCCCAGGCGAATCGGGCTCGAATCGGCGGCCTTCGCCGCCGCCGGCGCGGCGTCGGCGCCCATCGCCGCCGTGGTGGCGAGGCAAAGCACGAGGGCGCAAGGAGCCCACAGGGGCAGGTTCATCGTCGTTCCCATGCCGCGGCGAGCGGCAAAAACCATAAGCTTATACGCGGCGCCTGGCGGGCGCGCGGCGGCGATGCCGCAAACCATAAGCTTATGCGGGCCTGCCACAGCGGGCGGCATGCGGCGCGCCGGTAAAATACGGGTCACCGCCATGCATGCACCCGCGCCCCCCGCGCCGACGCCGCCGCTCGCCTTCGGGCTCGGCTTCCACGAGCTTTATCGCGACGACGGCCTCGCGCGCGTCGACGCGCACTTTCGCCGGGCGCTCGCCGCGGCGAGCCCGGCGCTCGCCGTGCGGCTCGACGCGGCGCGCAGCGACCCGGCATCGCTTGCCGCGCTCGCCGAGTCCGAGCTCCTGATCGCACTCGCGCCGCACGTCGAGGACTTCGTCGCCGAGCTCTTCGGCATCCGCGAGGAGGTGCACGCGCTCGAAGCGCGACATCACGAGCTCGCGCCGCTGTTCGTCGTGCGCCGCCAGTTCGTGCAACGCAAGGCGGTCAATGCGTTCAAGGGCGCCGCGGCGGAGGCACTCGACGGCATCGCGCTGCGCGACGCCCTCGAAAAGCGCATCGGCGTGTTCGACGATCTCGCATTCGCCAAAGCGGTGCTGCGCTGGCAGGCGGACGAGACGCTCCACGCCGAGGCGCTCGACGTCGCGCTGCGCTACGCGGCGTGGGCCGCGCAGGCGCCCGCCGGGCGCGCGCGTCACAAGGGCAGCGTGCTGTTCAAGCTGCCGCGCAAGCTCGACTTCATGCACCTCGTGCCGCTCGTCACCCACGAGCGCCATGGCGTGGCAATGGCCGAGGCCGCGCCCGAACACCTGCGACGCCGCGAGGGCTTCGCGCTCACCGACCCCGGCACCGATCTCGCGGGCGGCCTCTCGGAAGCGCATTACTGCATCTGGTGCCACGAGCAGGGCAAGGATTCCTGCGCCAAGGGCCTCCCCGACCGCAAGGCCGCGCCCGGCGCGTCGGCGTTCAAGTCGAGCCCGTTCGGCATTCCCCTCGCCGGCTGCCCGCTCGAGGAGCGCATCTCGGAATTCCACAAGCTGCGCGCCGAAGGCCTGCCGATCGGCGCGCTGGCGACGATCTGCGTCGACAACCCGATGGTCGCGGGCACCGGGCACCGGATCTGCAACGACTGCATGAAGTCGTGCATCTACCAGAAGCAGGATCCGGTCGACATCCCGCAGTCGGAGACGCGCGTCCTCAAGGACGTCCTCGCGCTGCCGTGGGGCTTCGAAGTGTATTCGCTGCTGACGCGCTGGAATCCGCTCGACATCCGCCGTCCGCTGCCGCGCCCGGCATCGGGCAGGCGCGTGCTGGTCGTCGGCCAGGGGCCGGCCGGATTCACGCTCGCGCATCATCTCCTCAACGAGGGCCATACCGTCGTCGCGATCGACGGCCTCAAGATCGAGCCGCTCGCGCCCTCGCTCGCCGGTCCCGCGTTCGAGCCGATCCGCGACATCGAGACGCTGCGCGCGCCGCTCGACGAGCGCGTGATGGCGGGCTTCGGCGGCGTCGCCGAATACGGCATCACGGTGCGCTGGGACAAGAACTTCCTCGAGGTGATCCGCGTGCTGCTCGCGCGCCGCGCGCGCTATGCGCTGCACGGCGGCGTGCGCTTCGGCGGCACGCTCACCACCGACAGCGCGTTCGCGCTCGGCTTCGACCACATCGCGCTGGCGCTCGGCGCCGGGCGGCCGACGGTGCTCGAATTGCCCAACGGGCTCGCCAACGGCGTGCGCACCGCGTCGGACTTCCTGATGGCGCTGCAGCTCACCGGCGCCGCCAAGCGCGACTCGCTCGCCAACATGCAGCTGCGGCTGCCGGTGGTCGTCGTCGGCGGAGGGCTGACGGCGATCGATACCGCCACCGAATCGCTCGCGTACTACCCGGTGCAGGTCGAGAAGTTCCTCGCGCGCTACGAGGCGCTGTGCGCCGAGGAGGGCGCCGACGCGATCGAGGCGCGCTGGACCGCCGCCGAGCGCGAGATCGCGCTCGAGTTCATCGCGCATGCCGAGGCGATCCGCGCCGAGCGCGCCGCCGCGGCCGCGCAAGGACGCGCGGCGCGGATCGTCGAGCTGCTGCAAGGCTTCGGCGGCGTCACGATCGCCTATCGGCGGCGCCTCATCGACAGCCCGTCGTACACGCTCAACCACGAGGAGGTTGCCAAGGCGCTCGAGGAAGGCATCCGCTTCGCCGAAGGCTTGACGCCACTCGCGATCGAGGTCGACGCCGACAATCGCGCGCAGGCGATCGCGATGTCCGCGCAGCACAACGACGGCGACGGCGTCTGGCACGAATATGCGCGCGTGAGCCTGCCCGCCCGCACGATCCTGGTGGCCGCGGGCACGCAGCCCAACACCGTGCTCGCGCGCGAGGAACCCGCGCATTTCGCGCTCGACGGCAAGTACTTCCGGCTGATCGACGAGGAGGGCCGGCCGGTTGCGCCCTCGCGCGGCGACGCCAAGCCCGAGACGCCCGCGGTGCTGACCGGCATCCGCGGTGACGGCCGCGCGACGAGCTTCTTCGGCGACCTCCATCCGTCGTTTCATGGCAACGTCGTCAAGGCGATGGCGAGCGCCAGGGCTGGCTACCCGATCGTGTCGCGGATGCTCGCGCGCGTGGCACCTGCGTTCGCGGGCGACGACGCCGCGTTCATCGCGCACGTGGCCGACGAGCTCGCCGCGACGGTCGCTTACGTCAACCGGCTGACGCCGACGATCGTCGAAGTCGTCATCCGCGCCAAGGCGGCAGCGCGACGCTTCGCGCCCGGCCAGTTCTACCGTCTGCAGAATTACGAGTCGCGCGCGCCGCGGCATGGCGACAGCCGCCTCGCGATGGAGGGCCTCGCGCTCACGGGCGCGTGGGTCGACCGCGAGCGCGGGCTCGTGTCGACGATCGTGCTCGAGATGGGCGGATCGTCAGACCTTTGCGCGCGGCTCGCCCCCGGCGACCCGGTCGTGCTGATGGGACCGACCGGCACGCCGACCGAGATCGAGCCCGGCGAGACGGTGCTGCTGGCCGGCGGCGGCCTCGGCAACGCCGTGCTCTTCTCGATCGGCCGCGCGTTCCGTGACGCGGGCTCGACCGTCCTCTATTTCGCCGCGTACCGCCGCGCGATCGACCGCTACAAGATCGACGAGATCGAGGCCGCCGCCGACGCGGTCGTCTGGTGCTGCGACGAGGCGCCGGGCTTCATGCCGCGGCGGCCGCAGGATCGCGCGTACGTCGGCAACGTCGTCGACGCGATGCGCGCCTACGCGGAGGCCCGGCTCGGCGACAACGCGATCGCCCTCGCGTCGGTCAAGCGCATCATCGCGATCGGCTCCGACCGGATGATGGCCGCGGTGGCCGCCGCGCGCCACGGCGTGCTGGCGCCGTACCTCGACCCTGCGCATCACGCGATCGGCTCGATCAACTCGCCGATGCAATGCATGATGAAGGAGGTCTGCGCGCAGTGCCTGCAGCCGCAGCGCGACCCCGTCACCGGCAAGGTCAGCTACGTGTTCTCGTGCTTCAACCAGGACCAGCCGCTCGACCGCGTCGACTTCACCGCGCTCGCGTCGCGGCTCGCGCAGAACGGTCTGCAGGAGAAGCTGACGGCGCGCTGGCTCGATCACCTCACGGCCGCGAGCACCGACGCCGCCGCCGACTAGGGTCTCGGTCTCCCGCGTGCGGGCGAGCGCCGGGGTGAGGGCGCCCGCAAGCGGGAGAGGGCAGGGGCGAGGGTGGCGCTCTGCTACATTGCGCCCGCATGGAAGCGAGGGCCTCCCGGCGCCACCTTGACGCGTACGACCTCGAGGCGATCCTCGGCGTCACGCAAAAGCTCGCGGCGCCTTTCGATCTTTCGACGATGCTCACCGAGGTCGTGGCGGCCGCGAAGCAGGTGCTCGACGCGGAGCGCGGCTCGGTCTGGCTGTACGACGCCGACGTCGACGAGCTCGTGATGGAAGTCGCCACCGGCATCGCGCCGGTGCGCATGCCCAGCGGAACCGGCCTTGCCGGCGCCTGTGCGCGCTCGCGGGCGATCATCAACGTCCCCGACTGCTACGCCGATCCGCGCTTCGATGCGCGCGTCGATCGCGCCACCGGCTACCGGACGCGGTGCATGCTGACGCTGCCGCTTGTCGACCACAACGGCGTGCTGGTCGGCGTGATGCAGGTGCTGAACAAGCGCGACGGCGCGTTCGACGCCGACGACGAGGCGCTCGCCGCCGCGCTGGCCGCGCAATGCGCGGTCGCGCTGCAGCGCGTGCGGATGACCGGCGCGCTGATCGAGGGCGAGAAGATGCGCCAGGCGCTCGAGATGGCTCGCGAGGTGCAGATGAGCACGCTGCCCTCGGCGATGCCCACGCTCGCCGGCTACGACATCGGCACCGCGTTCCGGCCCGCGGAGCTGACCGGCGGCGACACCTACGACGTGTCGCGCGTCGACGGCGACGGCGTGCTCGTGCTCGGCGACGCCACCGGCCACGGGATCGCGCCGGCGCTGTCGGTCACGCAGATGCAGGCGATGCTGCGCCTCGCGTTCGCGATGGGCGCCGACCTCGCCACCGCGTTCATCCACGTCAACAATCGCCTCGCCGACACGTTGGCCGACGATCGCTTCATCACCGCGTTCGTCGGCATCCTCGACCCGGTCGAGCACAGGGTTCGCTTCCACAGCGGCGGGCAGGGGCCGATCCTCCATTACGTGGCGGCACGCGACACGTTCGTCCGCCACGGCCCGACCAGCTTCCCGCTGGGCGCGATGCCGCTCGCCGCGCTGCCGGCGCCGACCGAGCTCGCGTTGGCGCCGGGCGACCTCCTGCTCGTGCTGTCGGATGGCTTCTACGAGCAAACCGACGCCGAGGAGACATGCTTCGGCGAGGAGCGCGTCTGCGCGATCGTGCGCGACCTGCGCACGGCAACGTCGGCGACGCTCATCGACGCGCTCTTGCGCGGCATCGACGCGTTCGCCGCCGGCGCGGGCCAGCAGGACGACATGACCGCGGTCGTGGTGCGGCGCGAGACCCCCGTCGAGGCGCGCTTCGCGCGCACGTTCGATGCCATTCCGGCGCTCGTCGCGTTCGCCGAGGACGCCTTCGCGCGCCTGCGGATCGACCCGTCGCTGCGCACCGCGGTCGACCTTGCGCTGGAGGAGCTGTTCACGAACATGGTCAAATACGGCCGGGGGAGCCGCGCCGACATCGCGATCGCGATGGCGGCGATCGATGGCGGCGTCGAGGTCGCGCTGGTCGATCGCGATGTCGAGCCCTTCGATCCGACCAGCAGGCCGCCGGTCGACGTCGAGGCGCCGATCGAGTCGCGCGAGCCGGGTGGCCTCGGCGTGCACCTGATCCGGCGAATGGCGGATTCGGTCGAATACGAGTACAACACGGTGAGCCGCGAGAGCCGCATCACGCTGCGGTATACGCGGCGCGGGAGCGCGGCCGCCGTGGCGGCCGTGGGGGATGGGAGTCCGGATGTTCACGATTGACAGGGACGCGCAGGGCGCGGTCGTCGCGTCGGGGCGCCTCGACGCCGCCGTGGCGCCGAAGGCACAGGCGTTCCTCGACGGGGTCGACGGTACGGTGACGGTCGACCTTGCGGCGCTCGACTACATCTCGAGCGCGGGCCTTGGCGTGCTCCTCAAGACGCAAAAGCGCCTGATTGGCGGCGGCGGCAGGCTGCGCCTCGTCGGCCTGTCGCCGCACCTTCGCGACATCTTCGTCTACTCGGGATTCGACCGGCTGTTCGAGATCGCGCCGGCGCGCTAGCCAGCGGGGGGAGCCAACTTTTGGCGCAGAGCCGTGTAATTGAGCATGAAGCCTCCGATCAAGAGCTCC
>JAICUU010000359.1 GCA_025935675.1 Burkholderiales bacterium | reverse complement strand
CTGCACCTCCGCGAGGCGTGCGAGCGTGCCGTCGTCGTAGCGCGCGTAGTCGTCGAGCAGCGCCCGGTTCGCGGCGTAGTGCGCGTGCCCGAACGTCGCCTCCGCGGGCCGCGGATGATGGAGGTGCAGCGCCACCTCGCGGTCGAGCTCGACGCAGGACAGCCGCGCGCGCTCGACCTTGATCGTCATCGCATCGTCCTCGCCGCCCCAGCCGACGAAGCGCTCGTCGAAGCCGCCGAGATGGACGAACGCGTCGCGGCGGATCGCGAACAGGCCGCCGCACAGCACGATGCGCTCGCCGATCGCCTCGCGTCCCGGGCGGCCGGCGTCGATCGCCTTGTTGGCCGCGCGGCCTTCGCGCACCGCGCGCGACTCGTCGGCGTCGAGATCGATCATCCGCACGTAGGGCTTCGCCACCGCGTAGCCGCGCACGCAATGGTCGAGCGCCTCGTCGAGCGAATCGCCAACCAGGAGATCGGCGTCGCAGAACGCGAGCACCGCGCCGCGCGCGATGCGCGCGCCGACGTTGCAGCCCCAGCCCTTGTTGAACGGCCCGGCGTTGGCGACGAACACGTGGCGCGCCGGCGCGGGCTCGAGCGTGGGCGCGCGATCCTGCTCGACGACGATCGTCTCGGCGCCGGCCAGCGTCGCAAGCCGCGCGAGCACCGCGTCGAGGTTGGCGCGGCGCTCGCCGCCGGCGTTGCGCCGATACGTCAGAATGACGCTCGCGTTCACGCGACGAATGCTAGCGCATGGGACGCGGCGGCGTGGCGCCGCGTCCAACACCTGCCAGGATCGATGTGCTGCTGAGCGGCCTCATGGTCACCCGCCCCGCCACGCCGTGGCCGCTCGTCGCCGCGGCGATCGGCGACTTCGCCGCGGAGGCGTACCGCGAGCGCGAGCTCGTCGTCGTGCATGATGGCGACGCCGCATTCGACGCGCGCCTCGCGAAGTGCTGCGCCGAGCTCGACCTCGCCGCCACGCTCGAGCGCGTGCAGCCGGGCCAGCCGCTCGGCGCGCTTCGCAACCGCAGCGTCGAGCGCGCGCGCGGCACGCTGGTCGCGCAGTGGGACGACGACGACCGCAGCCATCCGCAGCGGCTCACGTTGCAAGTCGACGCGCTGGTCGCGGCCGGCGCCGACGCCTCGTTCTCCACCGAGCAGATCCACTGGTTCGAGGCGCGAGGCGTCGCGTTCTGGGAGGACTGGCAGCGCGATGCCGCGCCCCTCGACGTCGTGCAAGGCACGCTCGTCGCCCGCCGCGACCGGCTGCCGCGCTACCCGGCAATGGTGCGCGGCGAGGACAGCGCGCTTGCCGTCGCGCTCGCACGCAGCCGCGCGAAAGTCGCGCGCGTGCGTGGCATCGGCTGGAGCTATGTCTACCGCTTCCATGGCGGCAACGCCTTCGATTTCGCGCACCATGCCGCCGCGGCCGTCGCCAAGTCGCTCGCGCCCGCGCGGCTCGCGGCACGCGAGCGCACGCTGCGCGAGCGCCTCGCCGAATATCGCCCCGCATTGCCGGCGATGACGTTCCCCGCTCATTCGGCGACGATCGAGCTCGCACCGGCGTCTGCCGGCAGGTAGCGTCGCGCGAGGCGCGCGTAGGTCACCGGCGCGCTCGCAAGCCACGCCGGCGTGATCATGCCCGCGTGGAACGAGGTGAAATCGTCGCGCGTCGCCGCCCACCACAGGTGCGCCCACAGGTGCAGGCTGTAGATGCCGCGCAGGTCGGCGTCGTCTTCGTGGAAGAGCGCGGCGATCCCGGCGCGGGTCGCGCCGTGTCGATAGAACGCCGCCTGCGGCAGCACGTCGACCTCGCCCGGATATGCGCGCCACAGCGCGCTCGCCGCGCGGCACGAATGACGATCCCACGTGCCGTCGAACGTCTCGACCGCCGTGTCGCGCCAGCGCGCGATGAAGGACGCGCCGGGCGCCGCGAGGATCACCGCGTTGCACAGCGACGGTGCGCGCACGCCGTCGCGAGGCGTGGGCGGCTCCTCGCCGAGCACGCAGTCGCGCGCGAACCAGCGCGCGGGGTACGGCGCGACGAACAGCGTGTCCATGTCGGCGTAGACGCCGCCGCGCGCCGCGAGCACGTCGAGACGCACGAAGTCGGACTCGTGCGCGTAGTCGAGGCCGAGCGCGGCGATGCCGCGGCCCTCCGCCGTGGCCGCGTAGCGCCTCGGCGCGAAACCTGCGGGCGCGCGATCGATCACGTGGAGCGTCACGTGCGGCGCGATGCGCTCCCACCACGCGCCATGCGGCCGGTGGCGGCAGTGCAGGTGGATCGCATCGGGCCGGTTCACCTGCCGGCATGATTCGAGGCACAGGAAGTGGACGACGTGCAT
>JAICUU010000248.1 GCA_025935675.1 Burkholderiales bacterium | reverse complement strand
TTCAAAAGCCGGTCGGACTCGCGCTGCGCGTCCTTGAGCGCGTCGGCCGGCTTCTTGGTGCCGGTCAGCGCCGCCTGCAGCGCGTCGTTGAGCGCCTTGGTGACGCGCTGGTTGTCGTGCGTCGACAGCTCGGCCTTGGCGTACGGCAACTGGTCGCGCGCCACGGCTGCCGGCGGGAAGCCCTCGACGTACTTCTTCATCGCCGGCGTGTCCCATGCGTCGGCGCGCACGGCGACGTAGCCGGTGTCGATGCCCCACTGCGCGGCGCGCTCCGGCGTCGTCGCCCACTTGATGAACTTGAACGCGGCTTCGCGTTGCGCCGGCGTCGACTTCTTGAAAATGTAGAAGTTGCCGCCGCCGGTCGGGCTGCCGCGCTGCTTGTTCGACGGCAGCATCGCCACGCCGAAGTCGAACTTGGCGTTCGCCTTGACGTTGGTGAGGTTGCCGGTGGTCGTCCACATCATCGCGACCTTGCGCTCGAAGAAGTCCTTCGGCGTCGTGCCCCACTCGACGATGCCCGGCGGGTGCACCTTGTACTTGTTGACGAGGTCGACCCAGAACTGCAGCGCCGCCACCACCTCGGGCTTGTCGTAGTACGTCTTGGTGCCCGCGCTGTTGGCGAGGTTGACGCCGTTCTCGATCGCGAGGCCCTGGAACAGCCAGTACGGGAAGCCCGACGACGGAATCTGCACGCCCCATTGCGTGACGTTGCCCGACGCGTCGCGCCTGGTGAGCTTCTCGGCGTCCTTGACCATCTCCTGCCACGTCTGCGGCGGCTTGTTGGGATCGAGCCCCGCTTCCTTGAACGCTTCCTTGTTGTAGTACATCACGATCGTCGAGCGCTGGAACGGAATGCCCCAGGTCTTGCCGCCGGTCTGGCTGTTCTCCATGAACGCCGGGTAGAAGCTCTTGAGCCACGCGCGATCGGCGTCGGTCTTGACGAGGTCGTCGAACGGCACGATCGCGTCCTCGTCGATCAGCGTGAACATGTCGGTCGACAGCAGGATCGACGTGACCGGCGGATCGCCGCTCTTGACCGCCGTCAACGCCTTGGCGATCGACTCCTGGTAGCTGCCCGAATAGATCGGCTTCAGCTTGATGCCCGGGTTCTCCTTCTCGAAGTCCGCCGCGTAGCCGTCGATGATCTTGGTGATCGGCCCGCCCACCGCGACCGGGTAGAAGAACGGCACCTCGACGGGCGCCTGCGCGCCCGCCACCGTGGCGAACGCGAGCGCCACGAGCGTGCCGGCCGCGCCGAGCGCGCGCTTCAACGTCGTGATCATGTTGCTCCTCCTCCTTGAAGAATCGATTGTCGAATCAGGCGAGCATCGTCGCCGGCGCTTCCGTGCTGTCGTGCGCGACGCGCCGGCCGGTGTCGTCGAACCACGTCGCGGCGCCGCGCGGCCATTTGAGCCACGTCGTGTCGCCGCGCGCGAGGGCACAGCGCCCGGCGACGCGCGCCTGCAATTGGGCGTCGCCCACCGTGCAGGTGACAAGCGAGTCGGCGCCGAGGTACTCGACGTTTGCCACGCCCACGCGCACGCCGTCCTCGAATCCGATCGCGATGTGCTCGGGGCGCACGCCGAGCGTGCCGCCCGCGCACGCGGCCGGCAACATCGGGGGCCCCTCGGTGCCGGCGACGATCGCGCCGCCACCACCCGCAACCAGCGGCAGCAGGTTCATCGGCGGCGTGCCGATGAAGCGCGCCACGAACACGTTGGCCGGCGTTTCGTAGAGCTCCGCCGGCGTGCCGTCCTGCTCGATGCGGCCCTTGTTGAGGAGCACGACGCGGTCGGCCATCGACATCGCCTCGACCTGGTCGTGGGTCACGTACACCATCGTGATGCGAAGCCGCGTCTGCAGCGCGCGGATCTCCTGGCGCATCTCGGCGCGCAGCTGCGCGTCGAGGTTCGACAGCGGCTCGTCCATCAGGCACACCGGCGTCTCGGCGATGATCGCGCGGCCGAGAGCCACCCGCTGCTGCTGGCCGCCCGAGAGCTGCGAGGGCTTCCGCGCGAGATAGGGCGAAAGGCCGAGGAGATGCGCGACCTTGGCGAGGCGCGTGTCGCGCTCGGCGGGCGAGACTTTGCGCACGCGCAAGCCGAACACGATGTTCTCGGCGACGTCGAGGTGCGGGAACAGCGCATACGACTGGAACACCATCGAGATGTTGCGCGCCGAGGGCGACAACCCGGTGACATCGCGGCCGTCGATCTCGACACGACCCGCGTCGGCGGCCTCGAGCCCGGCCAGGAGCCGCAGCGTCGTCGACTTGCCGCATCCCGACGGGCCGAGCAGCACATTGAGCGTGCCCGGGTCGAACGCGAACGACACGTCGTCGACCGCCCGCACCGAGCCTTCGGCGGTGGTCCAGTGCTTGGCGAGGCCGCGGGCGACGATGGCGGACATGCAGGTTTTCCGGGGACCGACGAACAAACGCCGCAGGAAGCGGCGGAATCCGCGCATGTTACCGCGATTCGCGCGCCGTCCGGCGGGCCGGCGCGAGCCGAAGGACGGCGTTGCGCCGTGCCGCAAAGCGCCCGGTCCCCAGCCACCGGCGAGCCGGGCACAATCACGGCGCGCGCGACTTGGCGCGATCGCGTCGGGGGAACGGATCCAGTGCACGTGAACGCGAGTGACGACGCGGCGGGCGGTCCCGGCATTGCGCCGCCGGCGCGTGCCACGTGGCTGTTCGCGATTCTGTTCGCGTTGATGGCCGTCGATTACTTCGATCGGCAGATCGTCGTGTCGATGTTCCCGCACCTGCGGGCGCAATGGCCGCTGTCCGATCGCGAACTCGGGGCGCTCGTGTCGATCGTTCCCGCCGTCGTGGCGCTGGCGACGCTGCCACTGTCCTGGCTCGCCGATCGCGGGAGTCGCCTCGGCGCCGTGGCGTTGATGGCGTTCGTGTGGAGCGCAGCGACCCTCGCCTGCGGCTTCGCGACCGATTACGTGCACTTGCTGTCGTTGCGAGGCATGGTCGGCCTCGGGGAGGCCGCCTACGGCACCGTTGCCGCGGCGATTCTCGCAACCGCGTTCCCGCCGCGGCGGCGCAGCATGATGCTCGCGGCGTTTCTCGCGGCGGCGGTTTTCGGCTCCGTTCTCGGCGTCGCGCTCGGCGGCGTGATCGCCACCCGCGCCGGCTGGCGCAGCGCATTCTTCGTAGCAGGCGTGCCCGGCATCGTGCTCGCCTGCGTCACGCTGGTGCTCGCGCGGCGCTGGAAGGACCTCGACCGGGATCCCGCCACGCCGGCCGGCGCGCCGATGCCCTTGCGCTCGGTCGTGCGTGCAGTGGCGCAGTCGCGCACGCTGCAGCTCGCGAGCCTCGGGCAGGGTGCGCAGCTCTTGGTGGCGGCGACTGTGCTGGCGTGGATGCCGACTTACCTTGCCCGCTATCACGCGCTTCCGCCTGACGTCGCGGCGCTTTGCGCAGCGGGCCTGTTGCTCGCGAGCGGCGCAGGATCGGTGGCGATCGGCGCATTCACCGATCAGCGCGCACGGCGCCGGCCGGGCAGGCGCCTGGCGGTTGCAGTCGTCGTCGCGCTCATCACCGCAAGCTGCCTCTCGATCGGCTTCGGCGTGCTGGAGCCCGGCGTCGCGTCGCTGGTGTTGATTGGCATCGGCATCCTCATGATGACCGGTACGCTCGGCCCGGTGGTGGCGGTCGCGTTGGAGGTTGCGCCCGTCGCGTTGCGCGCGACGTTCGCGGCGGTTCTCGCGTTCGTCCAGGGCGTCGTCGGTCTCGCCGCCGGGCCGTACCTGGCGGGCGCGCTGTCCGACCGGGTCGGTCTCGCTGCAGCGATGACGGCCATTTCGCTCGCCTGCGTCGCCGCGGCCGCACTGTTCGCGCTGGCACTGCGGAGCTACCCCTTGGATGCACGGCCCATCGACGTGGACGGCGGCCGGCTTTCGAGCGCATCCTCGCGCTGATTGACATTTTCGGACAGCCGTTCGGATAATGCCGCTCGCGCAAAGGGATGAGCGCAGATCGGGCGATCAATGTCGACGTCGACGCTCTCCGAAGCGTTGCTGCGGCGAAGGAGCGTTCTGCTGTCCCGCGGCGGTCCATGGACGCAGCGGGTGGGCCTGTTCGGCGCGGTGCCGGACCTCGCGAAGGAGCTCGGCGCGGATCCGGATTCGTTGCTGAAGGCGGTCGGGCTCGCGCGCCACGATCTCGCCGACCCGGGCAACCACGTTCCCTACGCATCGATCGTCGCGCTTCTGCACCAGACGGCGCAGCGCAGCGGCTGCGCACACGCCGGCCTCCTCGCCGGTCGCATGTGGCGGATCGCCGACCTCGGCCTCCTTGGCCCGCTGATGGCGCACTCGCGCAGCGTCGGCGACGCGCTGCGAATCAATGTCGTGCATCAGCATCTCAACAGCAGCGGCGGCATGGCCTATCTCATCCGGCGCGGCGATCAAGTCGACTTCGGATATGCGGTTTACCATCCCGGCCTCGAGCACACGGGCACGATGTACGACGCGCTGCTCGCCGGCGGCATGAGCTTCCTGCGCGAGCTCTGCGGACCGCTGTTCGCGCCGAGCGAGGTGCTGTTCTCCCACGCG
>JAICUU010000394.1 GCA_025935675.1 Burkholderiales bacterium | reverse complement strand
CTTGTAGTCCTTCAAGTGCTCGGCACGGTCGGCGGTGCCCGGCGCGAAGCGCTTGAAGTAGTTGAACGGCTGGTGGTGCGTGACGAAGTACGGCGCGCCGTCGGCGCGGGTCGCGATCACCTTGCGCGGGGCATCCGGCGGCTGCATGCCATCGGCGAGCGCCGCGTCCCACGCGCCCGAATACCATGCCCAGGAAACGCCCTTGGCCGACAGCGTGTCGCCGATCGTCGTCAGCGTCTGCGGCGGCAGCGTGTGATGCGCGGGATCGGTCATCCGCGGGTCGCCGCCCTTGGCCGGCGGCACGCGCGACGGCTGCCACGGCGGCTGCGCGGTGTTGACCGAGTAGCCGTCCGGCGTCACGTCGCCGTCCGACACGAACTGCGGCGGGCCGTCGATCGGCGACTTCGGCGAGCCGGGCTTGCGCGCGAGCCATCCGCGCTCGTCGATGACCGCGCGGATTTTCTGCGGCGCGTCGCGATCGACCGGCGTGCACGCGCAGATGAGGTAGACGTGGTTCAAGTACGAGCCGCCGAACGCGCCCATGAAGAAATTGTCGGCGAGCGTGTACTGCTGCGCCCATTTCCACATCGGCAGCGACGAGCCGTCGTAGTGACCCATCACCAGCGCCCCCGAGTCCCCGGTCTCGACGAAGCGGTCGTTACGGCCGCCGTCGATCTGCTCCTGGTTCTGGTAGAAGCGATGGACGAGGTCGCGCGTCGGCTTGGCGAGCGGCAGGGCGATCGGCGGCGCATCGATCCGGTACGGCTTGTTGGGCAGGTTCTTCGGAAAGGCCGGGTCGGCGTCCTTGCCCTTCCACACCGGCGGCAGGTGCGGCAGCACGTTGCCGTCGTGGTCGACCTGCGTCATCGACGCAGCGGTCGCGTTGGCGAGCCCGTTGGCGCCCGGAAACCCGCCGTAGAGATTGTCGAAGCTGCGGTTCTCGGCGAAGAGCACGATGATGTGCTCGATTTTCGCGAGGCTCTCGGGCGGCGGCGACGGCTGTGTCGCGCAGCCGGCGACCAGCACGAGTGCTGCCAGCGCCGCGCGGCGCAGCAGGATGAGGTTCATCGATCCCCTTTCAATGACGCCGGGTTGGCGCGCGCATTGTCGTCGCTCGCGGCGGTTGAGGCAATGCCCGGTGGTGCCCGGGTCCCCGAAAACCTAGGCCAGCGTCACCGTCGCGCGCACCGTGCCCGCCTTGTCGTGCGCGGCGACGAGCGACACCGCCTGCCCGGCCTTGCCGCGCACCACCCATTCGAGCTTCACGCGGTCGTCGGTGATGTTGCGCTCGGGCCAGAACGACACGCCGGTGTGCTTGTACGCGCGGCCCTCGAGCTGGCCATGGTCGTCATGCGCCTTGCCCGCGCCGAGCGTCGCGCCGTCGGGCAGCGCCACGTCGACGACGATGCCACGCACCGTCTTGCGCGCCAGCGCGCGCTTCGACACGTAGGTCGGCAACCAGCCCTCGTTCTGCAGCACCATCGTCACCTTCCACGTGCCGGCACCCATCGCCTCGGCATCCGCGTGGACGAGCGCGAGGCGCGGCGACACCAGCGCCTGCCACAACAGCCACTTCGGAAAGCGCGCGAGCTCCTTCTCGAGCAACGCCGGGGGCGGGTTGGAGAACGCATGGAAGCGGTCCCAGCCGCCGATCTCGACCTTGCCGAGG
>JAICUU010000266.1 GCA_025935675.1 Burkholderiales bacterium | reverse complement strand
CGCGCAACTTCGCGGGCTACGGCGACGAGGTCACGCTGGCGGCGACGCTGCCGGCCGCCGCGCAGGCGGTATTGACCGATCCGCAGACGTCGGGGGGCCTCCTCGCCGCCGTCGCCCCCGCCGCCGCCGATGCCGTCATCGCGCGCTTCCGCGCCGAGGGCTTCGCCGATGCGTCGATCATCGGCCGCGTCGACGCCGGCCTGCCGCACATCGACGTTCGCGAATGACGGTGACCCGCCGACAGACGCGCCGGCGATGGACGGGTACGGTGGTCGTTCGCGATCCTCCGATACGACGATGAAATCCCTTTCGACCCTCGCCGCGCCGCGTCGCGACGCCGCGCTCGACGCCGCCTACGGCAAGGTGCGCGCAGCGACGGAGGCACTCGCGGCACCCTTGTCCGCCGAGGACGCCGCGCTGCAGTCGATGGCCGACGCGAGTCCGGTCAAGTGGCATCTCGCGCATACCACGTGGTTCTTCGAGACGTTCGTGCTCGCGCCGCATGTCCCGCGCTACGCGCCGCTCGATCCCGCGTACCGTATGTTGTTCAACTCGTACTACGTCGCCGTCGGCGACCGCTACCCGCGGCCGCATCGCGGCCTGCTGTCGCGGCCGTCGCTCGACGAGGTGCGCGCGTACCGCCGGCATGTCGACGCCGCGATGACGGCGCTCCTCGCCGCGCCCGTCGACGCTGCGCTGCGCGACGTCGTCACGCTCGGCCTCAACCACGAGGAGCAGCACCAGGAGCTCATCCTCACCGACGTCAAGCACCTGCTCGCGCAGAACCCGCTGCAACCGGCGTACACGCCGGCGTGGCCGCTGTCGCCGGTCACCCCCGCGGCGGCGACGTGGATCGCCTATCCGGGCGGCCTTCGCGATTTCGGCGTCGACCCGGGCGGCGGCGCGTTCGCGTTCGACAACGAGGGACCGCGCCATCGCGCATACGTCGCGCCGTTTGCGCTGGCGTCGCGGCCGGTCACCAATGGCGAGTTCCAGCGCTTCATCGACGACGACGGCTACCGCCGCGCCGAGCTGTGGCTTTCTGCAGGCTTCGACGCGCTCGTCGCCGGCCAATGGCAGGCGCCGCTCTATTGGAGCGCTCGCGGTGGCGGGGGCTGGTCGACGTTCACGCTGCACGGGGAAATGCCGGTCGATCCGCACGCGCCGGTGACGCACGTCAGCTTCTACGAGGCCGATGCGTACGCGCGTTGGGCGGGCGCGCGGCTGCCCACCGAGTACGAATGGGAGCTCGCCGCGGCGCCGCTGCCGGTGCGCGGCAATTTCGCCGACAGCGGCGCGTTGCATCCGCTCGCGCTGGCGGGCGTGCCGCGCCACGGCGAGCCCGCGCAGATGTTCGGCGACGTCTGGGAATGGACGGGCAGCGCCTACCTGCCCTACCCGGGCTATCACGCCGCCGACGGCGCCATCGGCGAATACAACGGCAAGTTCATGTCGGGGCAGATGGTGCTGCGCGGCGGCTCCTGTGCGACGCCGCGCGGCCACGTGCGCGCCACGTACCGCAACTTCTTTCCCCCCGACGCGCGCTGGCAGTTCAGCGGCATCCGCCTGGCGCGCGACGCCTGACGGCGCCTTCAGTCAGCGCGCGAAGAACACGGCGAAGTCGCCGGCGTCGTCCTGCCAGCGCTCGATCGACGCAAAGCCTGCCCGCTCCAGCAGCTTGGCGAAATCGTCCGGCGCGTACTTGAACGAATCCTCGGTGTGGATGCGCTCGCCGGCCGCGAAGGCGCGTGCGCGCCCATCGATCCGCACGACCTGTGACGCCATCGCCTCCAGATGCATCGACACGCGGCCCACGGCCGCGTCCCAGCTCGCACGGTGCGCGAACGACGCGGGCGCGAAGTCGGCAGGCGCGATGCGATTGACGTGCGCGAGGACGTTGCGGTTGAACGCCGCCGTCACGCCGACCGCGTCGTCGTAGGCGGCGACCAGCCGCGCCGCGTCCTTGCGGGTGTCGACGCCGATCAGGAGGCCACTGCCCGCGCGCGTCGCGCAATGCCGCGCGAGGCCGGCGATGAAGCGCAGTGCGGCGGCCGGCTCGAAGTTGCCGATCGACGAGCCCGGGTAGAAGAACGTGACCGGCTCCGCGCCGAGGTCGGCGTCGAGGTCGAGGCCTTGCGTGAAATCGGCGACGATGGCGGTGGCGTCGATCGCCGGATGCTCGTCTCGCAACGTGGAGAGCGTCGCCGCGAGCGCGTCACGCGCGATGTCGACGGCGAGGTAGCGGCGCGTGGCCAGCGCGTCGAACCATGCGGCCGCCTTGCGCCCATCTCCGGCGCCCAGGTCGACCAGCGTCGTCGAGCGGCCCACCGCGCGAGCGATCGCGTCGCGATGCGCTGCGAAGATCGAGCGCTCGGTGCGCGTCGGGTAATACTCGGGAAGCTCGCAGATCGCCGCGAACAGCGCGCAGCCGACCGCGTCGTAAAAGTACTTGGGCGAAACGCGCGCTTGCGCCGCACGAAGGCCGGCGACGAGCTCGGCGCGCTCGCGCTCGGGATCGACGCGCAGCCGGTCGACGAGGCGCGGCTCGCCGTCCATCAGCGGCCGCCCTCGGCCACGTTCCGCGCACGCGCCGCGTCAGCGCGCGCCAGCGCGCGCCCCACGGACCGCACAGCAATCGCCGCGCAGGGCGCGAGCGCCCGCCGCGCAGCCATTGTTGCGATGACGCGTATCGTGGATAGTTGCAGGCGTTCGCGTCGCTTCATCGATGCCATTCCGGGATTGCCGACGAATGTCCCACGCCCCGATCCGGCGCCTGACCGACATGCGGTCCGGACCGACGTCGCAACCATTGCATCCGGCTCGGGGACGCTCCCTGCGCTCGTCACGATGGCTGCTGTGCGCGACGATCGTGAGCGCCAGTGCGCTCGTGATCGCGGCCGATGCGGCGCCGGTGGATGTCGGCGCCCTATCGGCCGGCGGAGACGTCGGTCCCTGGCCGGCGACCGACTTCACGCTCGCCAGGGGCCGCGATGCGCACCTGCCGCGCTCGCCCGCGTGGTATTTCGCGGACGAGTATATCGCGGTGCCTCGCGATGGAATTGTCGCGACGTCGATCGTGCCGGGCACGAGCGTGCTCGGCGACATCGCGCGAGCACTGCACGACGCGACGCCGCCCGCCGCGCCGCCGATGGTGTGGGTCGGCGCGACCGAGGTGCTGCATGACGCGCGGATCAGCGAGGACGGCTCGCGCATCACCGCGGACGGCCGCGCGCGGCCGCTGGCGCTCGTGCCGAAGATTCCCCTCAATCGCTCGTACTTCGACGCGAGCTCGGCGCGCTTCGCGTCGACGCGTGCGCTGACGCTGCGCGGCGAGTCGCGCGACGGCGCGTTCGTGATGCGCTCGCTGTGGCCGCAGGACTTCGCGCTCGACGCGTCGCTGCCGGTAACCCCGCTCGACGCCGCGACGCCGGCCGCGCTCGCCATCCGCGGCCTGATGCGTGCGACACCCGACGGCGGCGCGCGCGAGCCGATGGCGGTACGGCTCCTGTACTCCCGCGACGGCGCGGCGCGCGACTGGCGGGGCATGCCCGCGCTGCTCGTCATGGTCAACGGCGCGCAGGGCGACGACGACGAGGCCTGGGGCGGCCACTTCGCGATCGGCACCGGCATCGTCGGCGAGCGTGGCGCGATCGGCGATTTCATCGTCGACAACTTCTACTCGCTCGACGTCGAGAGCGAGAAGGGGATTCTCGCCGCACCGACGCCGCTCGACCGCTACCTCGGCGACCTCAACAGCGGCCAGGGCTGGTACCGGCCGTCGTTCCTGGCGATCGTCGTGCTCGACGACGCGCACGCGGCGCTCGCGGTCCAGGACGCGTTCAACCGGATGTTCCTGCAGTTCTGGCGGCACCGGCTCGTCTATCGCCACGCGACGATGAACTGCACCGGCATCTCGGTCGACACGCTGCGCGCACTCGGCCTGCCGGTGCCGTCGCGCGGCGCGACGAGCTACGCCGCGGCGTGGGGCGCCGTTCCATACGCGCTCGCCAAGTACCGGTCGCTCGACGAGGCGCGCACCCTCTACGAGTACCTGACCGAGGACGTGACGCGTCTGCTGCCCGCCGCGGCGTTCGAGGACACGCTGGCGACGCTGTTGCGCCTCGCGCGTGACGGCACCGCGCCGGGCGATGGCGCGCTCGCCAGCACGCTT